>NZ_SMFX01000001.1:1434241-1805778 GCF_004339085.1 Thiogranum longum
ACGGTGGATGCGGGGACGGGCGGCAGTACGATCAGTAACACGGCGAGCATTACAGCCTCGGATCAGGCCGACACGAATACCACCAATAACAGTGCGATAGTGGTCATAACAGTTGCGGCACCGGTTATCGCAGATGGTGACATTAACGGTGATGGACAGGTAAATGCTGCAGATGTCTTGTTGGCTCAACGCATTATATTTGGACAATACATTCCGACAGCAGTCGAATTTGAGCGCGGTGATGTTGCGCCGCTGATTGGTGGTGTGCCTTCGCCCGACAATACAGTTAATGTTGCTGACTTGCTGCTTATCCAGAGGAAAGCGCTCGGGATAATAGATTTCTGATTGGTGCTAGCGAAAATTTGACGCGCACTAAAAGGAGCTGGGACAATTTTGACGACTGCGTTTAAATGGGTGATATCGCATTGGTGTTCAGGGGTTTCCGGGCCGCCCGGTTGTTCGGGTGCTGTCCACAGGCTTCCTGTACTCGTGGTCTGTGTGGCTTTGGTTGCGTGTGGTGATACATCTCCAGGCGCATTACCCTCAGATGCCCGTCCGCCTTACCCGCAGAGCACCCTGATCAATAGTGTGTCCTTCGATTGGTCCACTCACTTGCGCTTCGCAGATGGCAGTGACAATTGGCCAATCACCTGGGCCGACGACGACAATCAGTATACAAGCTGGGGTGATGGCGGGGGGTTTGGAGGTAGCAACCGCAAAGGTCGTGTCAGCCTCGGTATTGCCCGTATCGAAGGCCCGGCCGATGTCTATCGCGGGTATAACGTATGGGGTGGTGTGGGCGCCGAACGTGAGGCACAGTTTACGGGAAAATCCTACGGCATTATTTCAGTCGATCACACACTCTATCTCTGGAGAAGCGGGGCGGGTTCCAATTCCACGGCCTATGATTTCCAGCGGCTGTATAAATCGACTGACCACGGCAGAACATGGGTTGGCGCGGATTGGCAGTTCACAAGAGAAGACGGTTTTTTTGTCCCGACATTTCTGCAATTTGGCAAGGACAACGCCGGTGCACGCGACGGTTATGTGTATATTTTCGCCCCTAATCTGAAGACGGATAAATGGGCGGTTCACAAGCCAGGCGAAATCGTATTGATCAGGGTTCCGGGGGATCGGCTATTCGACCGCAAGGCCTACGCGTTCTATGCGGGCACAGAGCCCGACGGCACACCTGGCTGGACAGCCCGGGTCGAGCATCGAAAGCCTGTTTTCGTCGATGAGATCAATGGTGTTATGCGCACCAGTGCAATTTACAATCGTGGGCTTGGCAGATACCTGCTGGTTACCGAGCACAGCCATCGCTCCAGGGGGAATATCGGTATATACGAAGCCCCGGAACCCTGGGGGCCCTGGTCAACCGTGCTTTTTCAGACGGGATTTGGCAGCCCTCACGTGCAGGCCAATACCTTCTTCTGGAATTTCTCCAGCAAGTGGACCCGTGCCGGGGGTGAGCATTTTACGCTGTTGTTCACGGGTCGGGACGCCAATGACTCCTGGAATACCGTGGAAGGCCGGTTTAATGTATCGAACCGTGACATCAGCCTGCAGGAGGGACAGAACCCTCCTTGAACCTTGTCACCAGGTGCTCGGACAGTCGTGATGCAAGCGCTGCAATCGTAAGTGTCGGCTGCATTGCGCCACCTGTGACAAATGCCTCTGAACCGCTGATATACAGGTTTGGCGATTCGTGCGCACGCAGATCGGGATCCACGACACTCGTTTTCGGGTCGGTGCCCATCCTGCAGGTTCCTTGCAGATGTCGTGAAAAGGTGATCTGGTCTTCATAGATATTGCCGGCACCTACTTTTGCGTACAAATCCCTTACCAGCTCACGACTGCGTTCTAGCAGGGCAATGTCCTCGTCTGCATAGTCCATGTGTACGCGCGCCAGCGGGTCGCCGAAAGGATCTTTTTTCTTCGTCGAAAGTGTCACGCGGTTGCTGTCCGAGATCTTCATTTCGATGACCACGCCCATGTACAGGGTGGCATGCAACAGGCGTTGCGCAATCGCCAGCATATTGTGTGGAATCTTCGAGATCTTCAGCGGCATGTTGTGGTGCGGCAGAATCCAGGATTGACGGAAAACCGGCATAATGCTGCCCAGGCCCTCTTCCCTGTAGGTGCTGTAGAACTGGTGGGTGCGGGCAATTTTGCTCAGTGGGTAGATTGTTTTCCGCTGGTGCGGAATTTGTGCATAGAAATTCACCGCGGGGTGTTCGTTGAACCCGCGACCGACGCGATCGTAGGTATTTCCGATCCCCTCGGGATGGTGCTCGGATTTCGACATCAGCAGGAGGCGGGGTGCGCCAATCCCTCCCGCAGCAAGGACATAGATGCGTGCACGTACAACTTTCTTTTCTCCCTCGAAGGACTGGACTTCCGCTCCGACGATGTTTTTATCGGCATTTGAAACAAGACGCCTGACGATCGCGCCTGTCACCAGCGTCAGGTTTGGTGACGCCGCAAAGCCGGGAAGGATTTCCTTCTGCACCTTGAAGAAGCGGATTGATTTTTGCGGGATGGCGGTAGGGGAGTCGTCGACTTCCACGCCGATACTGTCGAGTAACTCGGTGAGAAATGAAATATCCTTGGTCTGTGGTAATGGCAGCGGTGTTTTGCGGGGTGGCGAATATTTCGAGCGCTGACTGTTTCCCCGAACGCGCATGATGCGCTCGGCCTTCTCGTAATAGGGGTCCAGGTCGTCATAGGTGATCGGCCAGGGATTCTCGGGCGGCGTGTAGGCATGAGGTTCCATGTCCGAGGGGTGCAAGCGTTCGCAGCGTCCGGTCCAGAAATTGGCTGTCCCGCCCAATAAAGATGCTTTGGTGTGCTTCTCGGGGTAATTGGTGTTACCCGTCGATTCGAAGTCCGCGTACTGTTTGATCTGTGAGTCCGTCAGCCAGTTGAACATGGACGATCCCGCTTCAAGAATCACGGTACGGATACCGTTTTCCACGAGCGTTTTGCCGATTATGGTGCCTGTAGGCCCCGAGCCTATGATGCAGACGTCGAAAGGTTCAGTGGTGTCCAGAGCGTCAATTTTTACAGTGTTGTCAGCCATAATTCGAAAATTTCCATACAGTGATATGATCGTACGCCGAAGCTTGTTTCGTCAGTATTTCTTACGCATCATATCACCTTGGGAATTTGGTGCTACCCTGCCGGGCGGGGCACTCCGCGTCCAAATCGGATATCAACCCATAGCGCTGAAGGCAGGTTGTCGCACAAGATGAAAAGCATAGACGGTACTGTCAGAATCCTGATGAATTCAGCTGCGATGTTCGCCGCCTCGATCCTGGCGAAAGGTGGCGGGCTTATTGTCACCATTCTGGTGGCGCGATACCTGGGAGCCACATCCCTGGGTGTTTATGCCGTTGTTCTGGCAGTTGCACTGCTACTTGAGGTTATGACCCCGGTAGGTCACCAGGAAGTGATCGTTCGCGCAATTGCGCGTGATCGTTCGCAGATGCTCGTCCACTGGGTCAACGCGAGCGCTACCACGTTGCTGGCCTCTGTTTTGTTCAGTGCCGGACTTGTTCTCTATGTGTATGTAACCGGTCCCCGGGCCGACGCAGAGCTTGCGGTGTATGTCGTTGCGGCTACGCTGCCTTTTGCAGGATTAAAATTTATTGCGCAGGCGGTATTGCAGGGTGTGGAGCGTATGCAGTACCAGACTACGGCCACGTTCGTCGGTCTTGTATCCGGACTCCTGCTTCTGTGGCTGCTCCTGGAATCCGGTGCCGGAGTCTGGTCGGCTTTCCTGAGTCGCACTGTGTTCCACGTTGTATCGCTGGTGATTCTGGCCAGGTACATTCTGCGGTGCGCGGACCAGGAGAAGGTGAAGCGCGTGTGGCGGCCAGACTTTTCCCTGTGCCGGTCGACTTTCCTGGTGGCCATACCGTTTGCTCTGCAGAGATTCCTGACCGAGGGCCTGCAACGCCTCAATATCATTATATTACCGTTACTGATTACGCTGGCGGCGGTTGGTCAGTTCAATGCTGCGATGCAGATTACCCAGGCTACCTCGACGATCATCCCCATTATGATGTTAACTTTGTTGCCGGTATTCGCGAGAAGCTACAGCAAGGACAGGGAAAAGTCAGCGCTCATGGCACACAAGGTTCTCAAGATGCTGCTGGTACTGATATTTCCGTTTGCATTCGTTGTTACGGTTTCCGCTGACAAGATAATTCTGCTGTTATTCGGGCCAGGGTATGAAGCATCGGTGCCGGTCCTGCAGATTGTGATCTGGTCACAGGTGTTTTTCGCGGCGGATTCTGTGATGAAGCAGAAAATGATTGCCAGTGATAACGAACGCACAATGGTCTGGTATTCAACGTTTGGCCTGATCGTGAGTGTCGCTTTGACTATAGTGCTTGGCAAGACATGGGGGATGCTTGGTGTAGCCGTGGCCGTCGTCCTTGCGAGTGCATTCCTGTTAACGCTGAATGCAGGATATGTAGGAAGACATATAGCAAGAATCAATCTTGTACAGGCTGCCTGGAAACCTTTTCTTTGCGCGTTGTCTGCCGGCCTGGTCGCCGTTGTACTTATCGACCAGGGGCTGGCAATTGTGCTGCCGGTAACGGCGGGTGCTTATGTGGCCTTTCTGTTGTTATTCAGGGCATTTTCCGATGATGAGTTGTTGCTGTTCAAACAGCTTTTCCTGCATCTTCGGGCGCGCTTATCCTGATTTGCCTCACATCGAAGCCGCATTCAGTGTTTCCGCTGAAGCGCCTGTATGTGCGGAAATATGCGCATACAGTTCATCTGTCGAGTTCCCCTTGATGAACATTCGATACCACGTCTCGCTGTTCAGCAGCAGCCAGAGGCGGTTGCCGTGGTCGACGCGGCCGGTTTCATGTTCACCCAGGAGTTTGTCGATTGCCGGCTGCTGGAGGTACCCGTCGCGCGCCAGTTCCGAGTCACGTAAAAACAGTTTGAAAAGCAGCCGATACTCGTCACGCAACATGTAGGGAAGTGCGGATGAGAAACCCTGTTTGGGTCGGTCGATGACATCGCGTGGCAGGTAACGTTCGGCAAGTTTGTATTGAATGTAGCGCAGAGAGCGGCCGCGCACCTTCATTCGGGCCGGCAGGCGTGCGGCAAATTCGGCAACCACATGGTCCATCAGAGGGGCGCGCGCTTCCAGGGAATTGGCCATGGTCATCCGATCCAGAATCATGACGGGATGATCGGGCAGTCGCACGAAGCTGTCCGCGCAGAGCATGCGGTCAACGATGTCATGTGCATGAGCACCGTCAAACATGTCACGGATAGAGCTCTCGGGGTCGAAAGTATTTCTGACGGTGTCCATGGCCGGTCCATACAGCGAGTCTTTCCACTCCGGCCCGAAATAAAAGTAACTCAGGCTGCGTGCGTAGCGTTCACTGCCACCCATATAGGAAAGTTTGTGGAGCCACTTGACCTGGTGTGATTTGCTCTTGTACCAGCCGCCATCGGGTACAAGTTTCAGTGCAGGCCCGATCAGGTAGTCGCGTATGAAAGCGGGCAACATGGCGTAATAACTGGCGTAGCGGTTGCCATAGTAACGATCGTAGCCACCGAACAGTTCATCGCCACCATCACCGCCAAGTACTACTTTGACGTGCTCGCGCGCCATTTTGGCGATCAGGTAGGTGCAGATTGAAAGCGGGTCAGATGGTTCATCCAGGTGCGAAACCAGGGTGGGCAGTGTATCGAGCAGCGACGGGGTGACAATCTTCTCATGGTGTTTTGTTCCATATTGCTCTGCCACCATACGCGCATAAGGTGATTCGTCGAACTGACTGTAGGGAAGGCCGATTGTGAAGGTCTGGATCGGTTCACTCGCGACATGCTTCATCAGCATGGCAACAACCAGCGTGGAATCAAGACCGCCACTCACGAACGCCCCCACCGGTACGTCACTGACCATATGAAGCCGGATCGACTCGATGATCTTCTCTTCCATCTGGTCGACAAGATCCTCATCACTACCCTGCAGCTTGGGCTCGTAGTGCAGTGTCCAGTATTCCGATATGCTTAACCCGTTGCTGCTGTCGAATGTGAGTCTATGCGCGGGGGGCAGCTTTTTTATATTTCGGAACATGCTGCGCGGCGAGGCAATGATGCGCAAGCTGAGGTATTGATCCAGCGCTTCCGGGTCCAGCTCTGCCAGCGCCGGGTCAAATGCAAGCAGTCCCTTTATTTCCGAGGCAAAAAAGAACTCGTTGCCCCGGTGTACGTAATAGAAGGGCTTCTGTCCCAGTCGATCACGCGCTGCAAACAGACGCTGACGTTTTTCGTCCCATATCGCGAACGCGAACATACCCCGCAACTTGTCTACACAACGCTCGCCCATTTCTTCGTACAAATGAAGAACAACTTCGCTGTCACTTTTTGTCGAGAAGGTATGGCCCTTGCCAATCAATTCCTCGCGTATCTCACGATAGTTGTATATCTCACCATTGCAGACGATCCATATGGACTTGTCTTCGTTGGGAATAGGTTGGTGACCACCTTCCAGATCTATGATCGAGAGTCTGCGCTGGCCGAGAACGGCACCCTGCCCGAAATATGTCCCTTCGTCGTCAGGACCGCGGTATCTGAGCGCATCAAGCATGCGCTTGATGGCGTGCGGTTCATTTTGTTGTGGGCTGACAATACCTGCAATTCCGCACATGGTGGGAGGGCTCCGGGTTGTTGCGATAGATTATACTGACAGATACCACATCAGTCGCGAGTGCGGATCACCCTGGCGGGAACTCCGGCGGCAATAGCATTTTCGGGTATGTCTTTCGTGACCACCGCACCAGCGCCAATAACTGCGCCAGGGCCAATCGTTACGCCATCAAGAATGATCGCGCCGGTGCCTATCCATACACGATCACCAATCCTGATTGGACCTTTCGAGTAAGCGCCCTGGTCCATGATCGCAGCATCTTTGCTCTCCATGTGGTAGGCGCCCGCGCTGATATAGCAGCCGCCGGCACAAAGGACCGCTTCACCCAATTCTACTCCGGCAGTCGATATAATCACGGAGTTGCTGCCAATGGACGTTCGAGGTCCGAAATGTATCGGTCCGGATTTGGCCTGCACCATACAATTTCGGTTGATGATGACGCCGTCATCAAGTACCACGCCGTCATCACCGGCGCCGCGTGCATCAATCAGCGAATTATCATCTATGGTTACTCCGTCCATGAGCTCGATGTGCTTGCCGTGGCGAATCACTACATTGCGTCCAAGAATCAGGCTGCGGCCACAGTGCCGGAACAGGCGGCGGTAGAGTTTTTTCCGTAGCAGGAAACCAAGCCCCCCCGGCATCGGACCAAGAAACATGGTCAGGAACTCGTAAAGTGCGAAGTGTGCAAAACTCGCGTCACTGCCAACGGTGAGGTCCATGTACGTACGGAAGGGCGAAGTCTGTGCCTCAGCCAGCTTGTCGCGGAAAAGATGCCCCTTTTCGATTTCGTTGCTCATTTCAGTTTTCCAGAGTCTTCATGGGTTCACTGCACCTGTTGTTTTTTGATCAGGTCTTCGAAGAGTTGCTCGTATTGTCTGGCGCAATTTTCAATATATAAATCTTCTACCAGCTCAAGGTTCCTGTCGCTGATTTTCTGGCTTGCTTCACGGTCTGAAATCAGCTTGCGACAGCATTCGGTGAATAAAGCAGTATCGTTGAGCGGCACAACATGGCCCGTAACACCGTCTGTCAGGAAGTCGGTTTGGCCACCATAATCGTAACATACGACCGGCAAGCCGGACGCCATCGCTTCGAGGTAAACCAGTCCGAACCCTTCATGCTGGCTGGTCGATACGAAAATATCACTTACCTGCAAGAGACGAAACTTGTCACGTTCATCGGTTTGCCCCATGAAGTGCACCCGATCGGCTACCCCCAGTTCACGGGATTGCTGCTGTAGCGCTTGTTCTTGTGGTCCGCTGCCAATGATCACAAGATGTGCATCCGGTCTGTCGGTGTCTTTGAGAACCGAAATGAGCTGGTCCATGGCCTTGCGGGCAACCAGTCGGCCAACCGTAACCAGGAGAACCTGGTCGTCGGTAAAACCGTAATCCGCACGCCTGGCAGCATCAACGGCGGGGCGCTTTATTCCAAGGGGAATTCGTGCAACGTCAAGTGAAGCGTCATAATAGGTGTGTACATTGTCGATCGTATTGCGGGATTGTCCGACAAGACTGTCAGCTTGCCGTAACAGTCGTTTGATCCATGTGCGCAGCACGAAATGCCGATGGGGGGATATCCACTTGCTGGGGTCGTAGAGGTCACCACCGTGAACGGACAGGACGTGTGGTAACTTTCCGAATCTGGCCAGCGCGGCCCCGACCGGGCCGGTCGGTAATACGAAGTGGGTGTTGATGACATCATACCGGTTAGCCTTGATGAGGCGCTTCCCGGCAGCAATTCCCATCGGAAGAAATGCCAGCATCGATGGTACATTCGCCGCCGCTTGCTGGCTGCGAAAGAAAACCGGGGCGCGGACGACGCGAACACCGTTGACCACAGACTCGGCGGGTAAGCCCAGTCCCTGGGATGTCAAAACGGTCACCTCGTGACGCGTTGCGAGTTCCTCGGCGAGCAGGGCATTGATCACTCCCCCACCTCCGCCCAGCGGGGGGTATTCGTAGTTGCAGAACAGTATGTTCATTTGGGAGAATTTACATGGTTTATGTTGGTATATTTCATTATTTACTATTATGCCAGATGAGGCAATCAGATAACGGCGTGTCTGGATCAATTTGTAGCAAGAATACAGTATAATTGCGCCGGAATAACGAAAGCCGGTAGATTGACGGACAGGATGCAGGCAATCCGGGAAAAACCGGCTGTTAATAACACTGGAGTTGCAACACATGATTTCATCAGAAGAATTAACCGCAAAAATGGAGCCGTTCGATTCGTTTTGGGAAGGGCCTCACGACATCGAAAAGGGATACGGGAGCTTCTACAAGTTCTATAAACACAATTACCTGAAACACATGCCGGAAGACCGGAATGCACGTATTCTGGTTATCAGCTGTGGGCCGGGATATTTTGTCAATATGCTGAACAGGGAAGGCTATACCAATGTGCTGGGAATCGATTCGTTCCAGGAAAAAATCGAGCACGCTACCAGGCATGGCCTGAACTGCGAGACTGCCCGGGCCTTTGAGTTTCTGCAAGAGAATGGCGAGGCCTTCGACGCGATTTTCTGTGAGCAGGAACTCAATCACCTGACCAAGCAGGAGATACTGGATTTTCTGGGTTTATGCTGGAACAGTCTCCGCAAGGGCGGAAGGCTCGTGACACACGGGCTGAATGGGGCTAATCCGATCACTGGTTCTGAAGCCCTGGCGCAGAATTTCGACCACTACAACACGTTTACCGAGTACACGTTCGGTCAGATGCTCGAATACTCGAACTTCCAGGATATCAGGGTATATCCGCTAAGCCTTTATGTCTTCTGGACCAACCCGCTCAATTATGCGCTGATAGCGATGTCGGCCCTTTATACGTTGTTCTTCCGTGTGAGTTTCATCATGTACGGAAAGACCAACAAGCTCTTTACCAAGAAGATCGGGGCGGTCTGTCAGAAAGGGCGCGGTTGAACCCTCCATTATTCAGAGCAGGCCATTTTCCCGGTACCAGTCAGCGGTCCGGGCAACGCCGTGCCGGAAGTCGGTCCTGGGGCTGAAGCCAAGGACCGAGGCGGCTTTCTCCCGGGAAAAGTAAAAGCTCTTGCGGAAGAAATCCAGCCGGCGCCGGTGCAGCGGTGGCTGGATACCCAGTGGCCCCAGGGTCTTTTCGAACACCACGGCAGCTGTCAGAAAGGGCAGCATCGGTGCATGTATACCCGGGACACGCGTTCCCAGGCATTCGGCAACAGTATCGACCATTTCCCGCGTGGTAAGTATTTCCTCGCCGGCAAGCACAAATACCTCCCCGACCGCCTTCGATTCGGTTGCGGCAAGATACATACCGTCAATCAGGTCATCGACGTATATCAGCTGGTGCTTGTTGTCACCTTTCCCGATAACGAAGAATACGTTCTTCTGTATGGCCTTGAAGAGCTTCAGCAGCCGTCGGTCGCCTGGGCCGTATGTTTCCGAGATGCGCACGACGGAAACCGGTAATTTTTCGTTATAGGAAAGCGCGAGTTGTTCACCTTCACGTTTCGTAACACCATAGATATTATTCGGGCGCAGCGGTGTGTTCTCGTCAAGGCTGCCCTCCATCGCAGAACCGTAAACCCCGATGGTACTGCCATGAACGAAGCGTTTGACGCCACCCTGCACGCTGGCGTCGAGCATATTACGGGTGCCTTCCACGTTCACATTGTAAAAGTGCTCGTCCGGGACATTTGCCTCGTGCTGTGCCGCGGCAAGGTGAAACACAATGTCGCAGCCCCGTGCCAGCTCATTAAGCTTGTCCTTTTCGAGTATCGACCCCAGTGTTGTCCTGATACCGTGTTTTTCCAGTAACTGGTGGTTCTCAAGCTCGGCCTGGGTGTTGGTCTGGCCAAGCAGTTCCACCTCGTAGCCTTTCTCTCGACTTGCAATCGCCAGCCTCGATCCGATAAAGCCGGTGCCGCCAGTAATAAATACTTTCATATTGCAGTCCTCAATTTTCTTGTAATTTCTTTCGGTGTTATCAGAAAACCCGCGATTTAAACGGTTGTCATGCTGATTTGTTTTCAGCGGTGTCAGTCACGAACGAAGGGAAGCGCTTATAGACTTCCTGCAACCGGGTTTCCGTCTGGTCGTCCGTCCAGCCCAGTTCACGGGCGGCAAGGCTGGCGCACTCGCGCAAGGTCTCGTCGCCAGGATTGCCAGCGGTGGCGAGATCGGTGCGTCGAAACACTACATCGGCAAGTGTAACGGCCATTTCGTGCTCTATGGCGTTGAGCACTTCGGCCTTGATGACCGTGGTGTCCCCCAGTGTTTGCGCGAGGTCAGGATCCTTTTCCGCATAGGCAAGTACCTGGTCCACGCACGTGCCGTAATTATGTGCCAGTGCGCGCATCACACTAATGTCGATGCCAAGGCGTTGTTTTTCGTAAGACCTTTGTACGAAATCCTCGAAATCGGGAATATCACCACCCATGATCGGTATGGCGGAAGAGTCGGGGCGGGGTTTTTGTGCACCAAGCTTGGCAACAGCGATGTCGATTGCCTTGGCAGAATCCGCGCGTGCAGTGGTGTACCGGATTCCGATCAGTGTGACCAGGCCATCTACATTGTCTGTTTTCCGGTGATCAATCAGATTAGATCGCTTCCCGTAGCTCAGGTTGGTGGCCCCCGGTTCATTGATACCAAATGGTACCAGGCCGGCATTCCACATCCGGACATCCTTCAGCGTCAGATCAAGTGATGGATAGGCCCAGTTGATTTCATCAATGAAGGATTCCAGGTCATCGGCGGTTACGGTGACTTCGTCCGGGCTGCGATCCCAGACTACATGCCAGACCCCGACGAGAGTGAAATTGCGCCATGGTACGAGAAACAAATGACGTGCCGGCCGGCTCAGCACGGCATCCGGGTCGCGCGTGCGACCGAGAACCGCCACTGCTTGTTTCCCCGGCAAACGTTTGTTGATGACAAAGCATGCGTCCCGGGAGTATGTACCTTTAGCTTTCAACGGGACACCCGTTGAATTACCCAGGAAGTGTTCTGCCCAGGGGCCAGCGGTGTTCAGCACAACCTTTGCACGAATGGACAACAGGTCACCTGTCAGAACGTCGCGTGCCTGCACGCCGGTAACGCGGTCGCCGTCACGCATCAAACCCACGGCTTCGAGGTAGTTGAATGCGCTGGCTCCTGATGCGACCGCAGATTGAATAAAGGCCAGCACCAGGCGTGTCGGGTTGTACATTTGTCCATCACTGAACATGGCGCCGCCTGTGAGCCCTTTCTGTTTGAGGTCGGGGAACAGCTCAAGTATTTCCTTGCGACCAAGAAACCGTGTTACGGGAATCTTGCGCTCATTATCACTAATGCCACGATTTCGGCCCAGCGTCAGCAGGTCGTAGAGATACAGACCGGCACCCAGAAACGCCTTGCCGGATGCCCCGTGACCATAGGTTGGTATGACAATGGGGAGCGGTTGTACCAGGTGCGGCGCGATGCGTAGCAACGCACTGCGCTCCTTACACGAATATCTCAGTCGATAAATATCGGCATGCTGCAGGTAGCGAACGCCCCCATGGATCATTTTAAATGAGTTCGCCGATGTTCCGCCGCAGAAATCGCCGCGCTCGATGAGTGCAACGCGCAATCCCCTCAAGGTGGCATCCCATGCCGCGCATGCCCCGAATATACCGCCACCGATGATGACGATGTCGAATTCGGTGTCTTCCAGTTCGTTGAGCTTTCTCTTCATTCCTCACCTGTGTTCATTGAGTTTCCATTTCCTGCGTAATGCGTATTCAGGCTCGCAGGGTGCGACAAAACTGGAGCGCCCCAGAGTGGTGCGGCGCGACCGCACGGCTTCAACCGAGCATGATTCGTGCCAGTGCCGGGGGAGGGTTTTCCTGTATTTCGGGTCGGTATGATACGGGCATTGGGGGCGTCAGTCATCGGGTCAATGCAGGGTGCAGTTGCCGGCTTTCCCGCGTCCGGTCAGCCACGGGTCTTCATCTCCTGGCCTGCCTCGGCATCTCCTGTGGCGTCCGGCCCGGTGGTTGGGAGCAAAAGTTTCCGGGACGGTGGTCGATATACTTCAGGATGTGCGTAACACTATCGTGTATCGATCAATTCAAGACTGTTTATCGCACTGATAATGCATTACAATGCGCTGCGAAAAATGAAGGTTCGTGAGCGTACAGATAACACTTAAACGGATTTCAGCGGTGCCCGGAACCAGGGCGTAACTAGGGTGAGACTATGGTTGTGAAAAATACTGCGGTAAACGTGACTCTGGGTGTACTTTTTTCAGTGATGCACATAGGCAGCATACAGGCTGCCGTGAGTTATGCACCACCCAGTGCCGAGCTGGCCGGTGGCGGCCCTGAGTTCATCGCCGAAGGTCAACTCAATGCCGATGGCAATATCGATCTCGTGTCCGTCAATGCAAACGGAGGAACGATATCGGTCCTGCTAGGTGACGGCACTGGTGGCTTTTCCAGGGTTAACTACACCGTTGGCACCCAGCCCCGGACAGTCTCAATAGGAGATCTGGACGGCGACACAGACAATGATCTGGTCGTTACCAACACCGACACCCCTGGAACCGGAAGTATTACCGTATTTCTTAACGATGGTGCCGGTGCATTTACGGAGGCTACCGGCTCTCCAATTGATATCGAAGCGCTGGCCGGGGCAGGAGCCGAACCGTCTGCCGCGGTCATTGCACAGCTCAATAGCGGCACCGACGCCTTTGCCGACATCGCAATCGCTAACGACGTCACCAATAATGTTCAGATACTGCTCGGCGTGGGCGATGGCACCTTCACCACCGGAGCTACAATTGCAGTGGGGCTCAAACCGATCTCCATTGCGGCGGGCAGCGTTGATACGACTACCGACGCATTGACGGACATCGTCGTGGCAAATCTGGATGGGAATTCAGTCAACGTGCTCCTGGGTGACGGAACCGGAGCATTCACCGATGCCACGGGTTCACCCTTTGCCGCCGGTAACAAGCCATTTTCTGTCCAGATAGGATCTATAGATACCGGGGTGGACAGTTTTCCTGATATTGCACTGGTCAACCACGCAGATCCGGAGCAGACCGTCAGGGTATTCAAGGGGGCCGGTGACGGTACCTTCACCTCCATGTTCACAAGCGGCGCCCTGGGGGGCAGACCGCACTCTGTGGATGTCGCAGATCTCGATGGTGACGCGGATGCCGACCTTCTTGTCGCCAGCGACAGCACGGGTGTATCTCCGAAGTCTGCCGTCTTTGTCTTGTTGGGCGATGGCAGCGGGGCGTTTTCTACCGCGGCCGAGTACCCGGTCAGTGGAGCACCTAATTCGGTTGTCAGCGCTGATCTGGATGGTGTGAATCAGGTCGACCTGGCCGTGGCAAACGGAAATACAAGCCGTGTGGATGTGCTGCTGAGTGTGCCAACCAGCAATGCGCCTGTCGCAAATAGCGGCTTCCTTCAGGTTGCATCAGCGGATGTTCCTACGACGAATGTCCAGAGCGGTACGCTGGTTGGTACCGACGCGGACGGTGCGTTATTGCGCTATGTTGTGGCGAGCCCGGCAACAAACGGAACGGTCACAATTACTGACGAAGCAACGGGCGCTTACACCTATACGCCGACTGCCGGTAATTATGTGCCAGATTCCTTCACCTTCACGGTTAATGATGGCACCGGTGCATCAGCTGCAGCAACAATCCAGATTACGCAAAATGATGCTCCGCCTGTGATCACCTCGGATGGCGGGGGTGCCAGCGCAGCTGTCAGTGTGAATGAGAATCAAACGGCTGTGACGACGGTGGTTGCAACGGATGTCGATGCAGGCCAGACACCGACGTACACCATTACCGGTGGAGTCGATGCGGCTGCGTTCAGCATCAATGGCAGCACTGGCGTACTTACGTTCTCCAGCGCCCCGGACTTCGAAGCACCGTCCGACGTCGGGGCAGACAACGTCTACAATGTTCAGGTGCAGGCAGCAGATGGCAATGGCGGTTTCGACAGCCAGGATATTGCCGTAACGGTAGTAAACATCAATGATGCGCCGACAATTACATCCAATGGGGGCGGTGCCAGCGCGGCGATTGGTGCGGATGAGAACCAGACCGCTGTAACCACAGTAACCGCGACCGACCAGGACTTGCCACCGCAGACACTGAGCTTCAGCATCAGTGGTGGTGCTGATGCTGCTGCATTCAGCATAAACAGCAGTACCGGTGAATTGACCTTTGCATCAGCCCCTGATTTTGAGGCGCCGACGGATTCCGGTACTGATAATGTCTACGATGTGCAGGTCACGGTGACCGATAACGGTACCGGCCCGCAGTCCGACGTGCAGGATATTGCCGTTACGGTTGCAGATGTGAATGAGGCCCCGGTGATCACCAGTGACGGCGGCGGCGCCACGGCGACTGTGGCGGTATTCGAAGGTACGACAGCAGTCACGACTGTGGTGGCGGCCGATGTCGATGCAGGCCAGACGCTGACATACACCATTACCGGTGGTGTCGATGCGGCTGCTTTTACCATCAACGGCAGCAGTGGTGTATTGACCTTTGTATCAGCACCTGACTTTGAAGCACCGGCGGATTCCGGCGCAAACAATGTCTACGACGTACAGGTTACGGTAACCGATAATGGTGCTGGTGCGTTGACTGATGTGCAGGATATTGCCGTAACGGTTGGTGGCGTGAACGATCTACCGGTCATTACCAGCAATGGTGGCGGTGCCAGCGCGACGGTTGGTGCGGATGAAAACCAGACCGCAGTAACCACAGTAACCGCGACCGACCAGGATTTGCCACCGCAGACGCTGAGTTTCAGTATCAGCGGTGGTGCTGATGCTGCCGCATTCAGCATTAACAGCAGTACCGGTGAATTGACCTTTGTATCTGCTCCTGACTTTGAGGCACCGGCGGATTCCGGTGCTGATAATGTCTACGATGTGCAGGTCACGGTAACCGATAACGGTACTGTTCCGCAGTCCGACGTGCAGGATATTGCCGTTACGGTTGCAGATGTGAATGAGGCCCCGGTGATCACCAGTGACGGCGGCGGCGCCACGGCTTCTGTGTCGGTTGTCGAAGGTACGACAGCGGTAACCACCGTGGTGGCGAGTGATGTCGATGCAGGACAGACGTTGACATACAGTATCAGCGGTGGAGCTGATGCGGCTGCTTTCAGCATCAACGGCGGCAGTGGTGTGTTGACCTTTGCGTCAGCACCAGATTTCGACGTGCCAACAGATAGCGGTGCTGACAATGTCTATGATGTACAGGTTACCGCAAGCGATGATGGAGCCGGTACGCTGACTGATGCACAGGACATTGCTGTGACGGTAGAAGCCGACAGCAATGGCGATGGCATCTCTGATGCCGGCGCTACGGCAATCGGGCTGGACCCACAGCTGACTGACACTGATAGTGACGGAACCAGTGACGCTGTCGAAGTTGGCGGCGATCCTGCCAATCCGCTCGACACGGACAGTGATGGCGTCATCGATGCGCTGGAGTTTGCTGCTGCGGATCCCAACACGCTGGAGTTTGTCGTGCCGGCACCAACGGCCTTGACGCTATCACTGCCGGATCTGTCAGGCCAGCAGGTAACGCTGTCAGGCAACGGAGCTTCGATTACGGCGAACAATAACGGCACGACCGGGCTGCCGCTGTACGCAGAGAGCAACCTTGCGGTGGCTGACAACGCGTTCACGTACCCGTTCGGCGTGTATGACTTCAACGTTGCTGCTCCTGGCGGTACCGCAACAGTCACACTCACGCTACCTGCCGGTACCGTGATCCCGGATAATGCCGTAGTACGCAAGCTGAATGTCAGCAATCAGTGGCAGACCCTGGGTGCCACTGCGGCGGTCATCGATCGTGTCGCCAACACCATCACCTTGACACTGACCGACAACGACGCGGTGTTCGACCTCGATAACACAGCGGGTATCATACGCGACCCGGTTGGTGTGGCGGTGCCGGTGCCTTCTGGCGGCGGTGGCGGCGGTGGTTGTAGTCTCAGCGCTGTTCCGGGTCGTACCGGGTTCGATCCGATGCTGCCGCTGCTGACCTTGTTCTCGCTGTGGTATCTGCGCCGCCGTAAGCACATGCGAAACGTGGCGTGATAAACAGATTTGGGCGGCCCTCGTGGCCGCCCCGATTTTGAGACATGGCTATGCAACCAGGCGAGAGCGATAAAACTACCCTCGATATCTCTGTTATCGTTCCGTTATACAACGAAGAAGAAAGCCTGGTTCCGCTGTACGAATCAATCGTCAAGAGTGTGGGGGGGCTTGGGCTGGAGTATGAGATCGTCTTCGTGGATGACGGTAGCAAGGATTCAACCTTTGCCATGGCTCGTGATTTAAGCGAGCGAGATCCACACCTGCGAGTTATAAAATTCCGAAAAAATTATGGTCAGACGCCTGCGATGGCTGCAGGGATCGATCATGCGAGAGGGCGTGTTCTCATTACGATGGACGGCGATCTCCAGAACGATCCGGGCGATATACCTCTCTTTCTGGAGAAGATGGATGAAGGCTACGATATCGTGGTTGGATGGCGTTTTAACCGGCAGGACAAGCTCATTACGCGCAAAATTCCGTCGCAGATTGCCAATTGGCTAATCGGGAAAGTGACCGGCGTGCCGATCAAGGATAATGGCTGTTCGCTCAAGGCGTTTCGCGCGAATGTCATCAAGGGTGTACCGCTATATTCGGAGATGCATCGATTCATTCCGGCGATGACCTCACTGACCGGTGCGCGGATAGCTGAAATCAAGGTCAGGCATCATGCACGCAAATTCGGTGAGTCCAAGTACGGTCTGTCGAGGATCTACAAGGTTCTGCTGGATCTGCTGACCATAAAAACGATCGTCTCGTTTGCATCGAGACCCTTGTTATGGTTTGCGATTCTTGCGATTCCAGCCGCATTGCTGAGTGTGACATTGTTGCTGACCAGTCTTTTTGGATTGTTCTCTGATGTCGGCCGCTTCTCGGTTCCGATCGCCGGCACGGGTGTCTTGTTCGGGGCGTTGGCGTTTTTTCTACTGATGGGTGGGGCCGTTGGTGAACTGATTTACAAGACGGGTGATCTGAAGCTGGGACAGCTTTCTTCTCTTACTGCGCGGTTTCTGACGCGCAAGGAAGGCAGCGTATCCGCGAACCATAATAATGTTCAGCAAACGGAACAATTGGATTGACCATGAGCGATAAAACAGAAATTTCAGCGGTTATTCCCGTAACAGATCGCTACGATGATATACGGGAACTGTATGAAGACTACAAGCAAGGGTTAAGCGAACTGGGGCGATCCTTCGAGTTCATCTTCGTTCTCGATGGAGAGTACCCGGAACTGCTGGAACAGCTGAAAGAATTACAGCAACAGGGCGATCGCCTAAAGATCGTCAAGTTGTCCAAGTCATTCGGCGAAGCCACTGCGCTTTCAGCCGGCTTTGATCATGCTGTCGGCGACATTATCCTCACGCTGCCCGCGTACTATCAGGTTGAACCATCGGAAATCCCCAGGCTGATTACGGAACTCGAGCACTGCGACATGGTTATCAGCTATCGCTGGCCACGCGCTGGTTCAAGATTCGAGATGATTCGACGCAAGTTGTTCCATAAAATTCTTAAATCATTTACTGGCGCATCTTACAATGATCTGGGCTGTGGGGTGCGGGCGTTCAAACGACAGATCGCACAGGAAGTAACGATATATGGCGACCAGCACCGGTTTTTGCCGGTCCTGGCAAGCCGTGTTGGTTTTAAAGTGCACGAAGTTCAGGTATCGCAGTCGTCCAGGGACCAATTCCACGGGCACTACCGTGTGCGGGAGTATCTACACAGGTTGCTGGATATCTTCACGATATTCTTCCTTGTCAGGTTCACCAAGAAACCGCTGCGTTTCTTTGGCATGGTCGGCACCATAACGCTCTCGATTGGTGCCGCATTTCTGGCTTACCTGCTTTTCGATCGTCTGTTTATGGGTGTGCCGCTGGCGGAACGTCCGGCCCTGTTGCTGAGCTCGTTGCTGGTGGTACTGGGCGTGCAAATCCTTGCGCTGGGTCTGATTGGCGAGTTGATCATCTTCACTCATGCCCGCGATATGAAGGAATACACGGTCGAAGAGATAGTAGGCTGACAGGACAAAAGCCATACCCGTTAGCCGTGACTACTCCGAGCCCGGAGTTTTAGTCCCAGCCAGGCGCCCAGCGCACCACCCAGCGTATTAAGAAGAAGGTCTTCCATGGATGGCGTGCGCGGCGCAAGAAACAGTTGTCCAGCCTCGATACTTAAGCTCATTGCACCACATATTGCACCAAGTGCCCACACAGAACGGGGCTTGTGCAGCGTCATGGCCAGGATTATGCCAAAGGGAATAAAGCCGAACAGGTTCAGCATGTTGTCGGCCACTGTTGAGATGCCATTGCGGTAATCGGTGAACGGGATCCAACGAACGTAGCGGTTTGCGAGCGGTAGCCGGTAACTGGCCGGGATTTCCAGTACATCCGGCAGTGTGTAGTCGTAGCGTTCGCCCGGGACGAATATGATTGCCTTGCGTATTTCACCGAGCCAGGGTCGCTTGAAGCCGAATTCGTTACCGAATGCCAACCGATAGTCGGGCGACCACTTTGACAACGGGTCGATCGCCAGGCGCTGATGCAAGACCTCGCGTCCATCTGCCGTAACGGTCAGGAGGCGCGGCAAGATATTTAATTCGATGCGGTGCCAGCCCGGTTGCGCAAAGACTTCCTTGATCACGGTTCTGATTTTGCCGGCATGACGGGCTTCAGTGCTGAGTACGTTCACGACCAGGTCGCTGCCATTCTGGCCAATGGAAAGATTTGTGTGATGTGAGTCCCGTGACAGGTTTAAGATGCGCGCCCAACGATGCTTCTGGTGGGTTTCGGAGCGTACTTCCAGTATTACCCGTAACAAGGACGACCCAATGACGGTCGGTAGCCAGGCAGGTGGTTCACGGGTGTATGCAATACCCGGGGCATCGAAACGTAGCGTGTTGTTCGCCGTGTGTACGGCACCGTTGTGATAGGGGGGCAACTGATAGGGATAGAAGCCAAAAGCCCAATACAAAAGAGAGACCGCCACCATCACCAGCCAGCGGCGGCCACCTTTCAGTTGATTCAATACTGCCATGAAGTTGCCCCGATAGGCTTGAATTACGTCACCTGTATGGTGCCGTAATTCAAGCCTTTAGTCAGCAGGACAGTCGTTCCTTCATGTTTGCATTAAAGTCATTGCGCTTTAATCGGTTCTGACCCCGAGCCCGTTATGGATTTCAGGTCGTTAATTCACCAGCCTGGTGGCAACACTTGAGTAGCTGCTTTCTCTGCCAGCTGTATCGCGTGCTGTCACAACGAAATAATAGCTTCCTGGTGGTAGTCCTGTAAGTGTGGCTGACATGTTAAAAGCATCATTAATGGTCATGGAGCGGTTGTAGTTGGTCGTGGTGTTGCTGTAGTAGATGGTGTATCCAGCAATTTCGCTCATCGCCAGCGCCTCCCCGTTAGTTCGCGACACGGGGGCGTTCCAGCTCAGAGACACCGATCCGGTTGTCGCCGGCGGGGTTGCCGTGGAACTGCTGTTGCTGCTGTTGCTGCTGTTGCTGCTGTTGCTGCTGTTGCTGCTGTTGCTGCTGTTGCTGCTGCTGCTGCTGTTGCTGCTGTTGCTGCTGCTGGTGGTAGTTGTTGTATTGGTGGCGTCTGAAGGTGTTGTGTTTTCGCTGCTAACAGGCCCGGACGTGAAGCTTTGATTAATCTCTGACGGGCTTAGCGCCTGGCTGTACATCGCGACCTGGTAATAATCTCCCAACCACGGCCGACTCCCTGTTATCTCATTAGCCAGGGCAAGGCTGTAGTTCTGGTCCCAGCTATCCAGTCTTCCTTGATCGCGTTTTTCTGCTTGTAAAATACCATTTACGTAGAGCTGGATCAGACCCTTTCGGTTACGGGTGTAAACCACATGCGCCAGGCCGGCATCAAAAGATTTTTTCATGCTGGACAGTGACGGTGCGCCATTGGCATTGGTTCTGGTTGTGCGCAGGCGGGTATGATACGTAGTCCTGCCTTGTCCGAGCGACACGTTGCGGTTACGTGCATCACTGGACAGGGTGATCATGCGAGCAGGGTGATCTGGTATTTCGCTGGCAGGTTTAACCCATGCTTCAATCGTAAAAGCGCCGCTGATTTTTATTGCATCTGTAATTTTACGCGCCGAACCTGTCGACCTGACCAGCGTGGGACTATCGATAGCCAGTCCTCCCCCCAGAAGCCAACGGGTGTTGGCTGTTTTATCAATACTCAGATTTAAGGGAGTGCCGTTGCCGCTGACGTCAAATACCTGAGAGCCACTCCCCTCGTTGAAGTTGTAGAGCACAAGCGGTGCGCTGGAAGCGGCCCCGACTTGCGAAGTAATGGATGCGCACAGGAAAAATACGGCGAAAACAGATTTGGTCGAAAATACTGAATGATGCGACAAACTCATAAACAAAAACCCTGGCTGCGTTGTGTTTGTATTACCTGGAAGCCCGTAAAGGCTTAAAATTTTCTATCTCACCAGCCTTATGGCAATTGGCGTGCCAGTGTTTGCTACTCAATGATTTTGCTATGAATTATTCAGAATCCGAGAGAAACCCAGGCAAGTGATGCTTTTATTACACCGGGTTTATGCTGCAATATGACAACAAGGGGATAAGTGGATATCGATAAGCAATTGATATATAATAAATTCTTTACGTCTCAGAACGACTACAAAGCAGTGCGAAAATGAAAGCCAGGTTAAAGGTACACAAGCAGCCGGAGTATTTATTGCTCGCCTTTATTGTGAATTTATGATGATTTTTAAGGGTTTTACGCTAAAATATTGGTGTGGATTGTGACTTTATTGAGGCATTGATATTGCATAGTGCCATGCCAGGAATCTTTAGATGCAGGGGGACAGACGGCTGCCGCTTTGACACGTCGCAGGAGTCGTAATATTGCATGCTCGACTTATATGAAACTTTCTACAAGCTGACTGCTGATCCGTTCAGGTTGAGCCCGGACCACCGTTTTGTTCTGGATCATGACAGCTATGTTAAATCGAGATCCTACCTGGAGTATGCGCTACATCGGGGTGAGGGATTTATTGTCATTACCGGCGGTGCAGGAACCGGCAAGACCACCCTGATTAGCGAGATTCTTGCCAAGCTCGATAAAACACAAATCCAGGTCGCCACGCTGAACAGTACGCAGCTGGAGGCTCGAGACCTGTTGCATATGGTGGCCTCCTCATTCGGGTTACCGCTGAGAGCAGTCGATAAAGCCGCTATTCTGCTCGAACTGGAAGAGTTTCTTAAGCAGCAGGGCAAGAAAGGACGGCGTGCAGTTCTCATCGTTGACGAAGCTCAGGGGCTGTCCCAGAGTGCGTTGGAGGAATTACGCCTGCTGGCCAACCTTCAATTCAATAATCGACTGTTACTACAGGTGTTCCTGGTTGGGCAGGAAACCCTGCGAGACCTTCTGGATAGACCGGACATGGACCACTTGCGTCAGCGCATCGTGGCAGCCTCGCACCTGTATCCACTAAACCCGGATGAGACCGTGGATTATGTGGAGCACCGGCTGAATCGGGTGGGCTGGAAGGGCGATCCTAAAATTGACGCGGAAGCGCTCATGCTGATCCACAATTTCAGTGGAGGCATTCCGCGCAAGATCAATTTAATCTGCAGCCGTCTATTTCTCTTTGGCGCCATGGAAAAGAAACACGAATTGGTTGGCGCTGATGCAAAGAGCGTGATCGGGGATTTGCAGCAGGAACATTTAATGTCATCCATGGCCGTGCAGGGGAGCAGTGCTGCCGCGGCAGTCTCTCGCATCGGTGCGCAGGACGAAGGGTTTACAACAGCATTTGTCCACAGTTTGCCGCGCAAAACAAGTTCGCCCGATAGACCCAGGTCAGTCGCTCAGACCCGTTCGGCTGAGCAGCGTTCAGAAAAAGTGGAGGAAGATGCTGATCTGCAAGAGGCCGGTACCGGGACAAGCGAGGCAAAGGATACGTGGACCGAGATTGAGGAGCTCAAACAGGAGCTCAGGGACAGTTGCGAAGATATTGAGAATCTCGAGGCATCGATCGAGCAACCTGAGCCATCGAATGAGGCCACAGTACAGGCCACAAACACACCTGTGGAGAATACAACGCCCCCCGTCGGCACAGTAGAGCCTGCGCCTGTTGAAAACCTGATGGCTGTTGAAGCTCGCCATATACCACGCACGCGTACAAGCAAACAAAGCCACTGGCAGAAATCTGCAATTACCGCAGTAGTCATTCTTGCCCTGCTGGTGGTGGGTCTTATCGCGATGTTCGATTTCAGGACAGACAATGCCGTACGAACGACTGCGGCCATTGATGAAAAGATTGTCGTTGAACAAAAAGGCACTGTTCAGAGAGATACACAGTTCACTGAAAGTTTGGATGAGTCTTCAAGGGAAAGTGGTCCAACACAAGAGGCCGGTGTCCCTGAACAACCGGTTATGGTTGACTCTGTGCCTGAGCGCCCTCAGTCTGAGGTAGAACCTGACACAAAGAGCACCCTCCCTCCAGATTCAGAGGTCCCTGTGGCCACAGAGCCTGAGATTGAGCCTGTCATCAGGAGCTCCACGCCTTTCGATTCAAAGGTTCCTCTGACCACAGAAAGCGATACTGCCTCCGTCGGGATACGCTCACCAGCCAGGCAAGTGACGGTGGACGTAGCATCTCCTGAGACATTGACTGCGCCCGCTACCACTGCCGCCGCGATTGATAAGAAAGATGACACAAGGGAAGAAGGTGTGACAGCTTCGACGTCTTCAATTGAAGCACAACGAGCACGCCTGCGTGCTGAAGCGGAAGAACGGTTGAATCAGCGTTTATCAGAACGAAAGACCGCCGTTAAAAAAAACAGTAAACGTGCACCCGTATCAGGTGCTCAGCCAACTGTTGCTGTCAAGCCTGGCATTCCTGCACTGAAGCAACCGGCGAAGAAAATCCAACCATTAAGTGCGAGATTGCCCGATCAAAATACAAAAGTAGTCCCGCCTGTGCCTGCCACGGCTCCACAGCGTAAACCCGTCTCATCAATACCCGCACCGGGTCGCATCCAGTCCATGCTGCTGGCAGGCTACTGGACCAGCCAGAACAAACCTGCAACGCTGCTTCCTTCTGAAATTACCCAATGCCAGCAGAAAGGGGAGAGCATTACCTGTTTCAGTATTCCTCAAAGCGTAAGTACCAGGTACGGTTTGGCGACGTATAAAGTCGAGGCAACGCTTCAGGATTTTACTGCAACAGGAGAGTTCCAGCTTTCATACCGGACCCTGGTAAGGCTTGTAGAGGCAGATTCTCCAAATAACACGGGTTCTGGTAATGATCGTGAGCAGGTTTCAGAGCATAGTATGACTTGCCAGTTGACGCAGTTATCCCGGATACTGTGCCAGGACGAAAAAGGTACGAAACGTGAGTATCGTCAACTGTGAAACCGGGGTATTTAAATTAATGAGACATTTCCTTGAGACACTTTTATGTTTGTTGATCGTGGCGATGACTGGCTGTGCAGGTACATCCGGCACGCCAAATCTTCCAAGTGAATCAGCGTCGGGAAAGGGGCCAGGACCGAGTGTTCTGATCGGATCCTACCAAATGGGTGTAGGTGACAAGGTATCGGTTAATGTTTGGGAAAATCCCGAGCTTTCAATCGAAACGCCCGTTCGGCCAGACGGAAAAATAGCGATGCCGCTGATCGGCGAAGTTATGGCAGCCGGAAAAGAACCAAAGCAGCTGGCTGAGGACATTACTGCCAAATTAAAGGCTTATGTGAAATACCCGAATGTCACTGTCATGCTGACGAGCATCAAGGGGCAGGAGTTCCTCTCGCGTATCCGGGTAACCGGTTCCGTCGAGAAAGATGTGTCCATAGAGTACCAGCAGGGGATGACTGTGCTCGATGCCATTCTGGAAGCCGGTGGTCTTGACCTTTATGCAAACGCCAATGGCACCAAACTGCACCGCAAGACAGAGCAAGGAACGCAAACGTTTGATATACGCGTCAAGGATATTATGGAAAAAGGTGATATGAAAACGAATATATTACTGATGCCTGGCGATATTATTACAGTACCTGAGCGCTTTTTCTGAGCTGTCTGAACAACCGAAAATAATTTGAGATTGGAGTAAGCCAATGAGGTATCAATTAAAGCTGAAATTGCCAGGCCTGTTTCTGTTTGCGGGCACGTTGTTGCATATTCCGGTAGCCTTGGCCCTGTTTGAACCAGGAGTCGGTGTTGGTCTGCAGTACACCGACAATGCCGGACTGACAGCAAATAATGAAAATGATGACTTGATTGCGCTTGGTTATGTCGGGGCCAGTCTGGATCAAAAGAGTGGACCGCTGGATTTCAGGGGAACCACCTCCCTGACCTATGAAAACTACACGGATAATACATTTGATGACCAGTACTACTTCGATCTGAACGCAACAGCTGGCTGGGAAATGATCCGGGATCGTCTGAACGTGCGGCTGCGGGACTTCTTTACCCAGCGGCTGAGTAATACGATTGACAGGTCCACGCCCAACAATATCGAGGATGTCAATATTTTCAACGTCAGTCCCGATCTCACTGTTCCTGTATCAAAGGTGCAGAAGCTGGTTATCAATCCTGAATTCAGTGATTTCTATTTTGAACGCTCCGATATAGATAACCAGCAATATTCGCTGTCTATTGACTGGCTTTACGATACATCTGCAGTAAACCAGGTCGGCTTTGGTGGGGTAATCAGCAAAACCGATTTCGAAGATGAAGACAATAATCCGAATTTTCTGGCCAAAAACATACACGCAATTGTTTCCGGGCGGCTTGCACGAACAAAATACAAGCTGAATCTGGGCTTTACCAAGTTTGACAGAGATAAACTGGAGGACCGGAGCGCGCCTACCGGGAGTCTGGACTGGGCACTTGGTCTGGGCGGTCGATCTGAAGCCAGTGTGTATCTTGCTTCCGATCTGACTGACCACAGTTTCACTGCGCTGGATTCAGCAATAACCCCGGAGCATGGCGATATAAATAACGTGCAGATATCCAGCGACGTGTTCAGAAATAATATTCTAAGGGCTGTCCTGTTAAGAAAGGGCGCGACTCTGAAATCAAAACTTTGGGTCGAGTTACGCGACCTTGACTATAAGGAAACCCCTCAGGATCAGGAGGTACTGAACCTGGGCTTTAAATTCAACTATCAAATGCGGCGACTGGTTTCGTCCGGCTTGTTCGGAGGCTATAAGCGAACCGAACGAACAGAGCAGAACCGTACGGACAAGCAGTATGTTGTTGGCGGCGAGATTGGCTATCAAATATCACGCGAACTCTACGCGCTATTCAAGCTTCAGTACCAGAACAAGGACAGTACTGATAGTGTCCAGGAGTTCAGCGAATTTAACGGGCTGGTAAATCTGGTTTACGGGTATGGTGAGGTTGCACGGAAAAAACGGTCTGGAAGTTTCTGACTCAGGCTGAGTTTTATGAGGCAACCTCTTTGACTGCTACGTTTGAGTAACCACTTTCCTGCCCGTTCGAATCCGTGGTGGTCATAACCAGGTAATACGTACCTACCGGTAAATCGGTGATGTCGATTTGTGTTGTCGAGGGATCCTCTATCGCGACAGAATAAGGATAGTCACCAACTGAACTGCCAAAATAAATGGTGTAGCCGGAAATTTCACTTAAAGCCAGGGCGCTGCCATCGCTGCGTGACGCCGGTGCTGTCCATGTCAGATTTATTGCGCCCGAACTCTGTGGTGCAACTGTGCCTGTACTCGTATTACTGCCTGTATTTGTGGAGCTGCCACCACCGCCACACGCACTTAGAAACATAAAAAATAATGCAAGAAATATACTGCCTGACCGGTTAATCACAAATACGTTACCTCTGGAAAGTGCTACACAACGGGTTCAAAATTCATATAACTGGAATACAAAGCAACCACCGTGCCATGACGTATAATTCTTCATTATTATAAATAATTACAATAGCTTAGCCTGGACGCCAACGGGCTTTGCCGGCTGATAAATACAGCCATCGTCGTCGATCGACGACAGAATAGCCGTGGCATCACATAAGTTATTGTCTTGTCGTTCTATAATCCTGTTGCGTTTACCCGACAAATTGCTAAGGCGGGTACAAAAGTGGGCCCTGCTTTGCCTGCCTGTAAATCGAGAGCTATGTCGAACTCAAATCAGATGAGCCTTAATTCATAATGAAAACGTGAGGTTAGAGACACGCTGACTTCCCGGCATAACCCTGAAGCTATTGAATTGTCCGGGTTGCTACGCTGGAGTAGCCACTTTCCAGCCCGCTGATGTCCGTGGTGGTAAGTACGAAATAATATGTACCTAGGGGCAAGCCAGTGACAGTGGCTGATGTGGTGCTGGCATCACTGATATCGACTGAATTCGGGTAATCGCCCGGCGCAGTGCCGTAGTAGAGGGTGTATCCCGCAATTTCACCGACCGCCAGGGCATTCCCGTCTTCGCGGCTAACGGGCGCGGCCCAGTTCAACGAGACTGATCCCAGTGTCGGTGTAACACTGTTGACCGAAATACTGAATGCAGGCAAAGATGCTGCCGCAGTGCCATCCGTCACCGAAATTATGATGTCGTTATATCTTCCGGCATCGGTACTTCCAGGCGTACCTGTCAGACGTCCTGTGCTGGTGTTGAAGCTGGCCCAGACTGGACGGTTTACAATACTGAACGTCAGTATGCCACCCTCCGGATCGCTGGCCGAAGGCTGGAAGCGGTAGAATGCGCCGGCATCAATCGATGAAGTCGCAGTTCCGGAGATAACCGGTACTGCATTGATGGCCGGTGGGCTACCGGTCGTCCCATCACTACTGCCAGCGGGGTCACTGCCCATGGCATCATTAACGCTAACCAGCTGTTCATCTGTAGCTGAGGTTGTTAATGCAATGGCCTGATCCAGGTACTGTCTGCTATTGACAGGCAATATCTGGTCAACGTCAGATGGCAGACTACCGGCCTGAACGAGGTCAAGCATGTCAGCAACTGTGGTCAGTTCGATGCCGGGGGCGAGTATCCGTGCTGCAGCAATAGTTGCTCGTGTCTGTTGCAGCATTCCCGGATTAAGGGTTACATCTGACGTCATGTTTACTGATGTTGGTCGCGTGGTGAGGATGGAAGCATCCAGCTTGTCCGTTGCGCTGGCTCCGTCAACTCTGAGACTGTTAGTCAGGGACTCAATCAGCACCTGGGCTGAAGTAATAATTGCAACTGCAGTTATCCGGCTACTGGCACGATTACCACCCAGACCGTCCAACGTGCCGTCGGACATATCATCAGCGATTGCCATGACAACATCATCCGCATTATTGACAGTTCCGGTTGCCATCAAGTTATCTCGAGCACGCCGGATCATTTCACCCAGCGCTTCACTGGCCTTGATGATATTGGCGATATTGTTGTCAGTAATTTCTGTCCTGAAAGGGTCTGCAACGAGAGATGGATCCAGTCCAAAGTTAAGCTGGTCAACAACAGCAGCTTTAACGGTGGTTATGTTTTGTTCATTCAACCCGCCAGACATTGAACGTGCAGCTTCAACAATCAGGGTGGTGTAGGGGTTAATATTCACCCATTTTTCCGAAGGGTAAGCAACGACTGAAACAAGCTTGAAGTCGGGGGCCCGACCCGTCACCAGATCGATACCGTCTGTCACTTCTATGGTGAGTGGGTAGGCATTGCCCTTGGCCTTGATGCGAGCTGAATATCTGGCGCTGTTGTCGCTTGTTTCGGTCTGAATCAGTTTTCCGCTGTTGTCATAAATATTCAGCGTCGCACCTACAATCGGACCGTCACCTACACTGCCGCTGATGACAGCTTCCGGGACAACCTGTGAAATATCTTCATTAACACTGCCACCCCCACAAGCAAACAGCTGGGATGCCAAAATGATTGCCAACAGGGCTTTTAGTGTGACCGGAATAATACGCTGGAGCATGATTCTACCTCTGAAAACTGCTGTCATGAACGAACCGGAAATCAGGTCCGTTGCTTGAGATGAATCATCGGAAATACGGGAGAATTTCTTCGTGTTGGCGGTCGCACCCCGGGTGCGAACCGGTTCACGATTTAGACAATGTCTTTGCTGGATCGGATAAATGAAATATAAAACAATGCGTTATAGATGTGTGATCAACCCGTCATTCCTGCGAATGACGAGAGATAATCGGAATAACGAGAGAAGAACCCGTCAGCGTTTCCCCACCTTGTCGCGGCGCACTCACGGTAACTGTGTAAAACGGGAAGTCTGATACAATGCCGCTTTTCGGAATGATTGAGTGGCAACAATTCAATGAAGCTTGATAACACGACCCTGCAGGCAATTGACCCAAGCGAGTCGGTTGAGGAAATTCGGAAGGTTCTGGCCAAGGCCAGAAAACACCTGAGAACAATGCCGGATGACACCATCCCCGTTGACCGCGCCCGTGCGCTACTGGATGTCGCCGAGCCCTTGCTGGGGCTTGGGCAGGGCGATGAGGCCTGGCAACATGCGCGCGAGGCTTTCAGTGTGTTTGTGGATTATGAACAGTGGCAGGACGCGGTAGAAACGGCAGATATTCTGTATCAGTGTGAACACAAGGACTCAATCAGTGCGCTGGGCCAGGGTATCTGGCTGGCAGTGACCTATCCGGTCAGAGCGCAGTCCACGGTCGCCTTGCTGGACCATGTCATTGATGAAACGCCGGTTGACTCGGACGGCGCAGCGGTGGCCGCGATGGCGGCGCACTATATTGTCGACCTGCGCACCGAAGGCGAAGAAAAGAAAAGCCTGGGCTTTCTCACTACACAAATGATTGCGCGTGTCGCCAAACGTCAGCGTGGTATCGAAGACCAGGAGACACTGAATACCTGGATCGAGATGTACAAGCTGAATGATGTACCTGAACTTTTTAAACGCCTGGCACTGATCGTTGATGTGCTGGTGGGCGACAGCTGGTGGTTTGATCGCGATGCCTTGCGCGAAAAGCTGCCGGTCAATTGAGCGACGTGATGAACGACGGCGAACGTAGTCATCCGGTGATGGAATATATTGATACGCCGGAGGCGTTGAGGGAGTTCTGTACTGCGCTCAAAGGATGTGAATGGCTGGCGCTGGATACCGAGTTCATACGAGAAAAAACCTACTACCCGAAGTTGTGCCTGGTACAGGTTGGCGTACCTGGCCGCTGCGCCTGTATCGACCCGTTGGCGCTGGAGTCACTGGAACCTCTGTACGATTTGATGTTCGATACTTCGATTACCAAGGTGTTACACGCCTGCTCCCAGGACCAGGAAATATTTGCCAACCTCGCCGGGAAAGTACCAACACCGATATTCGATACCCAGCTGGCTTCGCCCTTGCTGGGGTTTGCCGAGCAGATTGGTTACGGTAATTTCATTAAAGAAGTGCTGGGCGTCTCGCTGGAAAAGGCGCATGCCCGTGCCGACTGGTCACGGCGCCCCTTGTCCGGTGGGCAGCTCGAGTATGCTGCTGACGATGTTCGCTATCTGGCAGAAGCCTACCCGCTGGTCAGGGCTCGCCTCGCTGAACAAGGGCGGCTGGCCTGGCTGGATGCGGAATTTTCACCCTACGAGCAACTGGAGCGCTATCAGATCGATCCGCCCGATGCGTGGAAACGTATCCGTGGTCTCGAGAAGCTTCGTCCCAGGGCGTTGTCGGTTGTCCAGCAACTGGCCACCTGGCGCGAGCAAACGGCCCAGGAAAAAGATTTACCTCGCAACTGGGTTATCAAGGATGAGATTTTGATCGATATTGCACGGCTGGCCCCGCAGAAGGTCGATGAATTGTCCACTATTCGGGGTATGCCACCCAAATCGGTAAGCCGCTATGGCCAGCAATTGATCGAGCAGGTCGCACTGGCTGCCGACCAGCCTCTACAGCCCCTGGAAGCCCGTGGGCGCCGTGAGCGTGCCAGTGCGCAGGAAGAGGCCCTGACCGACGTACTGCATGCGCAATTGCGGCTGCTGGCAGACAAGCACGGAATCAACAGCACCCTGATCGCCGGCCGGAAAAATTTGTTGGCGCTGATCCGTGACGAAAAGACGCCGTTACTGAGTGGCTGGCGTCGAGAGATCGCCGGCGAAGAACTGCTTGCACTACGCGATGGTCAGCGGCTAGTCTCTGTGCGCAACCGGCATGTTGTTATTGAGAAGGTGGCTGATAATGACGAAGGGAACCCCTGATGTATCGTCATTGCGAGCGTAGCGCGGCAATCTCCCGCAGTTTAGTGCCAGGCCCAAACAGATTGCCGCGCTACGCTCGCAATGACAAGTACGTAACAATTAACCGGCCGAATTGAAAAATACAGGAGAAACAGCGTGTCCTCTGAAATAGATGAACTGACAGTCCAGTACGAAGAAGACGGACTCGTAACGGTAAAGGAACTGGATAAAAAGGTACTGACCAAGGGTGCCTGGTCTACCATTATTTACCGTTACCAGGACTGGGATCGTCGCAAGGAAGAATACAGCAAGGACAAGTACACCATCCGCCGCTACCAGAAGCGCAATGGCCAGTACCAGCAGAAGTCCAAGTTCAATATCTCCAGCCCGGATCAGGCACGCGCCATCATCGAGGCCCTTGAAGGCTGGATGAAGGATTAGCGACGAATGCCGTAACCGGTGTTCATCAGGTACAGCGCAAGGCTGAACAGTGCCACGATGAAGATGCTGATAATGGTGTAGGACACGGTCAGACTGATGTCTGATATGCCCAGAAAGCCATAGCGAAATGTATTGACCATGTACAGGATCGGGTTCAGCTTCGATACATTCTGCCAGAACTCCGGAAGCATGCTGATGGTGTAGAACACACCGCCGAGGTAGGTGAGAGGAGTGAGAACAAAGGTCGGGATGATCGAGATATCATCAAAACTTTTGGCAAATATACCGTTGATCAGGCCTGCCAGTGCAAACACCGTAGAGGTCAGTACAACCGTTGATATGACAACGGCAAGATTGTGCCAGCTCAGGTCGGTAAACAGCATCGAAACCAGTGTCACCGCCAGTCCGACTGCCAGTCCACGCGCAACACCTCCGGTAACAAAGCCTGCGATGATGAGTGAGTTCGGTAGCGGTGAGACCAGCATTTCCTCGATATGGTGGTGAAACTTGCAACCGTAGAAAGACGACACCACGTTGGCATAGGAGTTATTGATCACAGCCATCATGATAAGGCCGGGGACGATATAATCCATGTAACGAAACCCGTCCATATCGCCGATTTGCGAGCCGATAAGATTGCCGAATATAATGAAATAGAGCGACATGGTAATCACCGGGGGCACAATCGTCTGAAGCCAGATGCGCGCAAAGCGCAGGATTTCCTTGATCAGGATTGTCTCGAAGCCGATATATTTTTCTTTCAGGGTCATGCAGCCGAATCCTGGGTCACGATATGCATGAACAACTGTTCCAGGCGGTTGGTCTTGTTGCGCATACTCAGGACTTCGATGTTATGCCGTGACAGTTCTGCAAACAGGTAATTGATACTTTCGTTGTGTGTGATATCGACTTCAAGCGTGGTGCTGTCTATCCGGCGCAGGCAGTCCGGCAAGGACTCCGGTAACGCCTCGATCGGCGACTTCAGGTCGAGGATAAAGGTCTCCATCTGTAACTGGGAGAGCAGGTTTTTCATGCTGGACTGCTCGACCAGTTTTCCTTCGTCAATAATGGCGATATTCCGGCACAGACTTTCCGCTTCTTCCAGGTAATGGGTCGTCAGGATGATGGTCGTACCATTCTTGTTAAGCTCACGCAGGAATACCCACATGGAGCGGCGAATTTCGATATCCACGCCAGCCGTAGGCTCGTCGAGGATCAGCAATCTGGGCCGGTGTACCAGCGCGCGGGCAATCATCAGGCGACGTTTCATGCCGCCGGACAATTCTCGCGCCTGGCAGCGGCGCTTGTCCCACAAGCCGAGCTGGGACAAGTACTGTTCCGCGCGCTCGAAGCCGGTCTTGCGCGGGATACCGAAATACCCGGCCTGGTTAACGAGGATCTCCTCGACGGGTTCGAACACGTTGAAGTTGAATTCCTGCGGCACCAGCCCGATCAGTCGTTTTGCCGCCGAAAAGTCCTTGTCGATATCGTGACCAAAGATTTCCACATGTCCCGCTGTCTTGGTCACCAGCGACGTGATAATACCGATCAGCGTGGACTTGCCGGCGCCGTTGGCACCCAGCAGGGCAAAAAAATCGCCTTCTTCCACACTGAGGCTGACGCCTTTCAGCGCCTCGAACCGGTTTTCATAGATTTTTTTCAGGTTTTCGATGGTTAATGCATGAGACATGGTGTTATTCAGACTGCCTGGTTTGTCGATCGGCAGTCTACCACAGAGATTCCGGTGCAAGGCATGCCGTCGTAATGACAAGTACATGGTAATTACCTGGAGTTTCATTAGAATATTAGTGAACGCCCATCCAGATACCGGAGAGACAATGTCTGATAAACGTGAATTCAAGCCCCTTAATATCGCGGTGCTTACCGTGTCTGATTCACGCACCGAGGATAATGACACGTCCGGAAAAACACTGGGAGAACGACTCGTATCAGCCGGGCATCAACTGGCGGATAAACGCATCGTGCCGGATGACCGCTACCAGTTGCGTGCCACCGTATCCGGCTGGATAGCAGACCCCGGAGTGGATGTTGTGATCTCAACCGGTGGCACCGGCATTACCGGTCGTGATGGTACTCCGGAAGCCATTGAAGTTTTGCTCGATAAAAAGCTCGATGGTTTCGGCGAGATTTTCCGCATGATTTCCTGGGAGGAGATCCAGACCTCTACCATTCAGTCCCGTGCGCTTGGCGGAGTTGCCAACGGCACGCTGATTTTCTGTGTGCCGGGCTCGAGTGGTGCCTGCCGCACGGCCTGGGACAAGCTGATAGAGCCGCAGCTGGATTATCGTACCCGTCCCTGCAATTTTGTTGAACTGATCCCCCGCTTGCTGGAAATCTGATGACCGATGTTTCGTCATGGAAGGAGAGTATCCGCAAACAGCGCTCGTCGCTGTTCGAGTTGCTGGTCAATCCATTGCGGCGTGTTGCTGCAGAGTGTCAGAAAGTTTTTCCGGACAGGGAAGCGCTGAGCCAGACTTTACTGACCCTGTTCGAAACGATCCCGAACTGCACCTATCTCTACGTTGTCGACCTCAATGGTATGCAGTTGTCCGATAATATTGGAAGTGCGGGTCGTATGCCGGAGCACTTCGGTCGCGATCGTTCACCACGGCCTTACATGAAGGAGGCCGATCCAGAACAGGATTTCATGCTATCAGACGCCTATATCTCCCTGTCGGCCCACCGCCCGTCCATTACGGCCTTGCAAACCCTGTATCGTGATGGCGAGCCGGTTGGTTACCTGGGGGCAGATTTTGACCTGCGTAATCTGCCGACTGAAGGGGGTCTGTATAAGGAAATCGGGGAGTGGCAGCAGATCAAGGGTGACCCGGCCATTCGGGGTACGGTATTTCAGCAGACACGCATTGACAGTACATTCGACACCCATATCGATCAGGCTATTTCGATTCTGGAAGAGTTGATCGTGGAGCGGGGTATGTTTCAGGGGGTCTTGCACTTCTCCAGCAGCCGGGTGACGGTGTGGGTGGTCGATGACCCGTATCGCTACCGGATCTTGCAGAGTGATGCGCTGTCTGACCCTGATGTTTGCCTGGCTTACCCGCGCCGCGCATACCCGCAAGATGCAGAAATTCCGGCAGACAAAATTGGTTCGATATTAAGAGGACTCAAGGCACTGCGTTTCGCCGATGACACGATCTACCTGCGTGCGGCGTCGATCAACATTTTCAACGGCTTGATCAGTCTGACCTTCTCGTGTGACGGGTCACACTATATGCCGTACTACGACTTTCTGGAAAAGGATGCGGATTTCTGGTTTGGCCAGAAAGCGTAACCAGCCCGGACTACCCGGGCTGGTACGTTATTGCCGGGTTTACTTGTTTTCGTCTGCCGCCTGACGGGAACGGGATAATTCACCGGCATCCAGCGCGCCATCCTTGTTGCTGTCTGCCTTGTCGAACGTTACTTCCAGGGCAGAAAATGCACTGGCTTCCTGACGACTGATCATGCCGTCCTTGTCGGCATCGACAGTTTCGAATGCGGGTGTTCCGGCTTCGCTACTCAGCAGAGCTGCGTTATCGGCCTGGGCCAGGAAGGGTGTGCTCAGGCCCATGGCCGTAATGATAACCAGTTTCTTCATGTTCGTTCTCCTCATTTGAGTTTAACTGCACCCTGATACACAGCAAGCCGTATGCCACCTGGCTGGGAATATAAAAATACTTATCAAATACAATATATAACTAAACTTACATCATGTAGTTTCATGCTTTTTTATTGCGGCAAAGTGTAGTGATTCGCAGACAGGTCAGGTAAGGAATTCCCCAAGTTATTGAAAAACCGCAATTCGGGGTGTTGCCTGCAGGCTACGCATCGGGAGGGAATTCTGGACGTTTGAGGGAAGCAGACTAAAGTCATTATGACGTGCTGATTTTTCAGGAATGCGGTAAAAAACAGCGCGACAAATCTCCGCCAGTAGCCAAAAGTTGTTCTTGATTGGCTGGCTTGGTACCGATCTGCGCCGGTTTCAGGGGAGTGTAATTATTAAAGTATTACTGGGGCGTAACGTTTGTTGCCTGGAGTCCCTTGGGGCCCTGTTCGGTATCAAAGTTGACTGACTGACCCTCAGCCAGTGTCTTGAATCCATCACCCTGGATCGATGAAAAGTGAACAAAAACATCATCGCTGCCATCTGAAGGTGCGATAAAACCAAAGCCTTTTGACTCGTTAAACCACTTGACTGTGCCTGTTGCCATTACATATAACCCCTGCTGAATCAGTGAACGAAAGCATCAAGTGTCGGATCACACCGACACCTGTAGCTGATTTTAATCTCTAATAGCCAGCGCTGGCAACATTTGCCTGCTACCTGATGCAGTTACGGCTACTCAGGCACGAGGATTGTTTGCCAGCGGCGCGGGTGGATTGCCGTTTTCAGCCCAGGCAGAGGTCTTCCAGCTTCTCGCTATCCAGTACCTGGATGCTGCCGCGACTTAGCTTGATATGCCCGGATCGCTCCAGTTCTTTCAGCAGGCGACTGACAACTTCACGCGTTGTGCCCAACTCGTTGGCGATGGTCTGATGCGTGCAACGGATTCTGCTGTCTGGTTCCTGGGTGGAGAGTTTACGGATAAGCTGGACAAGGCGAAGGTCCAGGTGCCGGAAACTGACCTGGGCAGTCAGTTGCACCACGTCTGTGATGCAGTGTGCCATGGAGGTCATCAGGTAGCTTCTGAACCCTTTGGATTCAGCCAGCAAGCGTTCGAAATATTCCGGGGGCATAGCCAGCAGGCGGACGTCCTGTTCAGCCACGGCCTGGGCACATTGATTCGAGCGTAGTAACAGACGGGTCAGCGTCAGGACACAAACCTGTCCGCTACAGACGCGGTACAGGCTGATTTCGCGACCATTTTCACAGGCCTCATAGACCTTGACAACGCCCTGCAAAACAATAACGAACTTGTCAGCAGAACTGCCACATTCAACCAGTTTTGTGCCGGCCGGACAGCTGATAACTTCTGAAACGCTCAGAGCTTCGCGCCAAACCTCGCCATCAATGGCTGCAAACCCGGTGAGTTCGCATTGCAGCGTGGCAGGTTTGTTTCGGTTTGGAAATGCGCACCCCTCAGTTTCGCGCATCGGCTTCCCTCCCAATTTTATTTATTGATTTTTATGTTTATGGTGCAGGAAAGCTATGCCTGCACGCTTTTCGCATTGTCGCTCTATAAAGAGCGTGACGCAATATAGTCACTCTTCATTCCACATGGAAGTAAATAGCCTTGAAAAAACTTCAAACTGCTGCGTACAGCATAGCGATGCTTCTGGTGCGATTTTTATTCGACTTAACTTTGAATAGAGGGTAAAAAAAATGTGGTCGAGTGATACCTGATGTATTTCAGGCAGCGTTGCCCTGGGTCATGTTTTTTGCCAGTTTTCTGAGGGAGTTAGCATCCTGCAAGGTGATCTTTCTACGCTGCATACGAATACAGTCAGCGTGTTCCAGTTTTTTCAGCAAGCGGCTTACTACAACACGCGTAGTGCCAAGTTCTTTTGCTATGTCTTCGTGGGTAAAATTAATGGACTGCTCGGGGTTGTCTGCCAGTTTTTCGTGCAGCAGGCCGGCCAGGCGAACATCAAGAGGCTCGAACATAAGCTTGTTTGCAGTACAAACTGATTCATACAGGCAGTCGGCGAAGGTGTGGAGAAAAGCGCCGAATATTTCCGGTGTCTCAATAAGGGTCGTTTTGAGGGCATCGCCGGACACGAAATGAACCTCCATCGGGCTTTCGGCTATCGCTGTGGCAGGGTACACGCTGTTTTTCAGTACGGCAGACAGGGAAATCGGGCACATCTCACCGGCCTTGAGTCGATAGAGCGTCACTTGTCGTCCGGCTTCACTGGAGGCGTAGATTCTGGCATTTCCGGAGATGATGACTGGCAGGCCAGCGCAGGGTTCACCGCTGTTAAACAACATGTCGCCAGTGTCGTACCCGGATACAGGTGTATTTTCAATGAGTTTCACAACAGGTGGAAGCGACAGTAACTGCCTGTTATCGGCTGGTGGTGCCATGCACATATTCTCCGGCAAGAAATTTAGGGAAGCTCTGATTAATTCAGAATTCCTGTCATTGCGATGCCTTGACCCGTAAGGATAAGGTCTCAGTCAATGATGCCCGGAGGGATTCTATGGGCGAAGCGTGGCAATCTGTTCGATACTAATCAGACGCTTAGAGATTGCTTCGTCGCTTTGCTCCTCGCAATGACGGATTAATCAGAGGTTCCTTGGTTGTCCAGCTCACTTACGCAGCTGTGACCGGGTATGTAACAGGAAGTTCAAAAAAGTTTTATGCCAATGTGCCCTGAGTTACATACAGGTGTGGCAAAGTGTCGCAGGATTCCCCTCTAAGTATGAGGGTACTCTGTAGCGTTGATGGCTGAGCCGCGTGTAACAGCGGTTTGGATATAAGCCTTATCTGCGCCATCGCTGCTCTCAGAGAATCTTATCTCGAGGAGCTGGAGGGAAAAATGGCAAAAAGAAGAGACGTACTCAAGGCGGGTGCAGTGGCTGTGGCCAGTACACCGGCAATCTTTGGAGGAGCTGCCATACCACGTGCGGCACAGGCGCAACTTTGCCGGCCGGAGGGTATCCGCAGTCCGCTGACAGAGCCGGACAGTCCGCCGGTTAGGCACTATCACGAACCACTTTACATAACGCCTGCCATGTCGGAAGTAGATCCGGCCACATTGTCGCCGCCACCTGATCCGAATCGTCACCAGCGATATGATGAATTCCAGCCCGTCAAGCATTACGTTCAGCGCATGACGGAAGGTTTATGGAATTACCATGAAGACCTGTCGGTACTCAACCCGCTCGGATTTGGTTCCCTGGCCTGGATGTTCAATGGCGCTACACCCGGTGAGACACTGGTAGCGCGTTACGGCGAGCCTGTTTTCATTCGCCGTTATAACGATTTGCCAATGACAGAAGATGCCTTGATTCCCTTTGGTCTTCCCTATACCACCTTGCACCTTCACAACGCGCATACGGCGTCAGAGAGTGATGGCTGGCCAGGCGATTTTGTCGGACCCGGCGAGTACTGGGACCACCACCATGCCATGATGTATGCGCGAAACGACCCGAATGAAGCACTGGCAAGTCTCTGGTACCACGACCACATGCTTGATTTTACGGCCACCAACGTCTACGCGGGCCTGTCAGCGATGGCGACCTTCTATGATGATATTGATTCCGGAGACGAAAACGATCCCAACCCGGATGCATTGCGTTTGCCTGGTACGTACGGCAAGTATGATGTTTCCATCATCCTGCACGATGTGCGTTTTGATCAGTTTGGTAATCCTGCCTATAACGTGTTTGATACAGACGGCCACCTGGGTGACCTGATCACGGTCAACCGCAAGGTTTCACCTTACCTTGAAGTCGAACCGCGCAAATACCGTTTCCGCATCTACGATGGTGGTCCTTCACGCTTCTATGAGCTGGGACTGGCGGATGAATCGGAGATGTTTGTGATTTGTAACGACGGTAATTTGCTGGAGGAACCGGTCAGTGTCACCAGCATCGTGCTTGGCCCGGCAAACCGCCATGATGTCATTATCGATTTCTCGCGTTACAGCGTCGGGCAATCTGTCAACCTGCTCAATATTATGGAGCAGGTCAATGGCCAGGGCCCTACCGGACGGCGTCTTGAAGGCCCGGATCGCATGCCGGTCATGCAGTTCCGTATCAAGCCACTGGAAGGACCTGATAACAGCCGCATCCCGGATTTCATGCGCAAGCTGCCTCACGTCAACCTTAACGAAGTGGTGGCTGAGCGTGAGTGGGTATTTGATCACGATATGGGCTTGTGGACCATCAACCATGAATTCATGGATCCGACCAAGGTTTCTGCGGCACCCCGGCAGGGTACGGCTGAAATCTGGACATTCCGTAATGCGGGCACCTCATGGGCGCACCCGGTGCACGTACACTTTGAAGAATTCCAGGTGCTGGAATGGAATGGCAGGCCGCCAACCGGAGTACTCCGCTCGCGTAAGGATGTCGCAACCCTTGGACCTGGCGATTCCGCCCGCGTGTTCTATCGTTTCGACGACTTCCTCGGTCGCTATCCGATTCACTGTCACAACAACGTGCACGAAGACAATGCCATGATGGCGCGTTGGGACATTATCCCGAATGGTGGTGATGATGACGACTGAATCGATGCGTGGCACCAGTGAATCAGATTAACGGAGCTTGAAGGAGTCTACGATGAAAAAGACTACAAGAAGAACATTTCTGGCCAGTGCTGCTGCAGCCATTCCGGCGGTAGCAACAGCCGCAGTCGCGCCTGGTGCAGTTAAAGACAACCCGGCATTCAAGACCTGTCCCCGTGCCAGGGGTGGCAAGAATGCAAGTCGTTTCCCACAGGTGATCGTCCAGGACCAGCACAAGGAGAAAGCCTGGTTCTATGAGGACCTGATTGCGGACAAGGTTGTACTGGTCAGCTTCACCTCGGTGAAAGGCGAAAAGTATTACCCATTACTCAGTAACCTGGTCAAAGTGCACGAAATGATCGAGGATCGAATCGGCAAGGAAGTGCAGATGTACACCGTAACCACCGATCCTTACCACGATACACCGGAAGACCTCAAGGCGCTGGCTGAAAAGCATGGTGCCAGGTGGCGTTTCCTGACAGGCGCTCCTGAAGATATAAGGGAGATCCTGGCATCCTTCAATGCACGCGGCAGCCTGTATGCACTGTCCTGGATCGGTAACGAAAAGACCGGTCGATGGATGAACAAGCCAAGTCGGCTGCAACCCCTGTTTATTACTGAAGCGGTGGGGCGTCTCAGTACCGGCAAGCAGCACAAGCCGTTCCTGGTGGATGACCACAGTGTCTGATAACCGGCCGGACTTACGGGAAACTGATCTGGTGATACAACACAATATCCCTTGTGGTGCGCATCAACATGCTATGCACGGCCGGGGAGGAGGTGAAAAATCAATGAAGCATAAAAGACCACTTGTAAAAGCGCGCGTGGCCGCGACACTGGCTTTGCTTGCCGGCGGAATGTGCGTGGCGAGCACTGCCTCGGCGGAGTGCGAATTTAAATTTGATCCCTTCCTGACCAAGGCAACGGGATCGCCGAATCCGGTCATGAAATGGTTGGGCCATCCCTGTGCACAACCGGAGGCCGGGGTGTCAGAGCGCACTGAGTCTGCAGATGGTGTTACAACAATCATTAACACACCGCCGGGCCAGCACCCGTCAGTGGATCCGTTTGCCAATCCGCCGGGCAGTAACTTCCTCATGACGGTATATGAAAACCTGAGGGACTACGAAAACCGGGAAATGCCCAATACCCTGCCGTCGACGCCGGAGAACCCCTATAACCTGCACGATGGGCCGGTACTGACCGCGGAGATCGACAAGAGAAGTCCGGATGATGATCTCGATATGGTAATCGACAGGATCGAGGCGGCCGCGAAAAAAGGCAGAAAGAAGATCAATAAGGACCTGGTCAAATTTGCCATCGATATCCTCGAAGGTAACCCGATCGATCGAGCCTACAGCGGATTGCCCATGCTGCATTACCAGGGGCCGGTCAATGATAGCCCGGTGATTCCCGAGTATGATGCCGATGGCAACCTGGTCGGTGGTAATGTCGATGTTAATATTTTTTACTGGGGCCAGCACATCGAAGCTGACGCGATGTTCATCAATCCTGCTGCGGTACAGGAAGTACCCTGGACGGTTACTTACAATGTCCACATCCTGAACAACGGGATGGAAGACTTCTCGCCCATGGGCTCACACGTCAACCGGTTCATCAATCCGAAGGGTGTGGAAGTCACTGGACCGCCGCATGCATCGATGGACCAGACATTCTTCCCGATGCTCGATGAAGGCACCAGGTACACTGTCAAGATCAAGCAGACCAAAGGCAAGTACTTCAACCTGATCTATCATTGGGGCTGGCGTATTCACCCGCCACGTGTACAGGCCATCGAAAACTCGCTCAAGAAAGCGGGGCCGGATGGCTGGAACTATGTGCAATGGGAAAAGTCGGCGTTCTGTGAAGGTGGTGCAAATGATCCCGACTGTGATCCAGTGGGTAACCAGGCCGACAAGGATTATGCCATTGCCCAGATTGGCGAATTGTCACCGGCCAAGCGCATGTGGACTCTTTTCAGGTCCATGCTTGAGGATGATGACGATCATGGAGACATGAAAAAGAAAGGCAAGAAACACAAGAAAGACAAAAAACACAAGAAACACAAGAAAGACAAGAAAGACAAGAAACTCAAGAAGGGTGATCTGGCACACATCGCGACCGATCTGCGAGCGGCCTATTACGACTGGACCGACCGCACCAAACTGCCGGCCGGTGTAGAAGCGGATCCGGATGCAACAATGACCATGCTGTATGTCAATAATACCTTCTATGGCTCTCGCCAGGGTCTGCAAGGTGAAGGTAGTGGTCAGGGTCCGGCAAGCTGGAAAGGTGTTGCGAACGGGAGTGTTCATGACTGGAATATCCGCCCGTATAACTTCAAGGTGACTGTGCTTAATGCTGATCACTTCCAGCACTTCTATCGCAATGTTGATTTCGGTGGCACACGTGGTTGGGAAAACCAGTTCCAGTTTACCGATCCCACTACGCTTGTCGGTCCACACCCGGAAATACCGCCAGGGCATGAGGCTAATTATCCGCCTTTCAGTAACAGCCCCATCATTTCCGGTTACGACAATGTGTTCCCCATCAACCGCAGTGGCACGGAGGAGTTCCTTCAGCCGACACCGCGTAATCCCGATGACCCGGTCAATGGCCTTCCGCAACTGGGCTCGGGTTGCTTCTTTACCTTCGGTCGCAACTATTTGTGGCCAAATGCGGGCGCATTATCGGGGCTGATTCCGGTACCGCCGGTTGGGGCTGACGGTACACCGGGTATGCATAAAGTGGATATAACAATGAACTATGAGCCCAGTCGCCGGCTGAAGCTTTACCAGTTCGATCCACTACACCATGGTGTGGCAATATACTCCTTGCATTAGCAGTAGATTGAACATCCGGGCTGGGGCCCCTCCCGAATTTTCGGGAGGGGCGTCTCCGACTGTTAGTACAGTATGATGTCCGGAGTATGCAGTAACCGCAGGTGTTTGACCGAGTGTCACGTTTTCGAACAGAAGGTGTTGGGGATTGCCGGTATGGCCTGGAGAAAAGCAGGCCAAGGGTAGTATCGAGCCGGAATAACCTGCCATTTGCTCTTCAGATCATCCTGACAATCTCATTGTGTCAGTACGGCAGTTGCTACGCGCTATCAAAAACACCTTTCCTTGAAGCACATGAGTGCGATGCAACAGCATCGAAGCTTTCCGGGACGGTGCCAGACCGTCCTTATGAAATCGTGGCGCGTTATCCTCATGATCAGGACGCATTTACCCAGGGACTGACATTTTACCGCGGTAATTTATACGAGAGCACGGGCAAATACCGTCAGTCCAGCCTGCGTTTGCTGGATCTTGAAACAGGAAACGTGCTTAAGGAGCAACGGCTCAGTCATGATCTGTTTGGTGAGGGGCTGACTGTGCTGGGCCAGCAGCTGGTACAGCTGACCTGGAAATCGGGCAAGGCTTTCCTGTACACACCCGACGAACTCCGGGAGACAGGTGGATTCAATATTAATGGTGAAGGCTGGGGCGCCACCGGATACCGTAATCAACTGGTTATCAGCGATGGGTCTGCCTGGCTTCGTTTTCTTGATGCCAGGGACTATCATCAACTGAAAAGATTGCAAGTAAAATTCCAGGGAAACCCCGTCAAGGGATTAAACGAGCTCGAGACAGTAGATGGCCTGATATATGCCAATATATATCCGGGTGACTGCATAGCGCAGATTGATCCGCGATCGGGGCAGGTTGTCGGCTGGATCAATCTTGAAGGGTTAATGCCCTTGTCTGCACGCAGCCACAGTTCAGCGGTGACTAATGGTATCGCCTACAACGCTGAAACGGGTGAATTGTTTGTAACGGGGAAGCTATGGCCCTATATTTACAAGTTGAAGTTGCTGAGAAGAAAAGCCCTTCCCGACATACGGCCGCATCACCGGCAAGCCCCGGATGATGCTGGTGACATGATAACAAACGGGGTGTAACAGAAAATGAAAAAAATACTGGCTATTACCGCGCTGGCAGCCGGATTTCTGGGTTACCTGGCAGGTCAGTTTTCTACGGAAAACCACTCGACGGCCGGGCTGGAGGAAGTTGTGGCTTTACCCGCCGGCGCTTCGCACTATGTTTGCCCTATGCATGCCGAAATTATCAGTAATGTCCCGGGTGGCAGTTGTCCGGTTTGTGGTATGGATCTGGTTGAAAAGGAGACCGGGGAGTCAACGGACAAGGTAGAAGGAATGCCGGTTGTAACCATCAATCCTTCGGTTGTACATAATCTGGGTGTACGCACCGCCCGGGTCAGGTTGGGGGACCTTCAGCGAAGTATCGAGACTATCGGCAAGATTACGCGCGTGGATCCCATGGCACGTCGTACCATTACGCCACCCATTCGTGGTGAGCTGGTGGCAATTGCCGACAAGCAGGACGGTGACTTTGTTACCGAAGGTGAATTGCTGTTCAGCGTCAAGTCGGACGAACTGTTTGAGCATGAGAAAGCTTTTCAGGATGCCTATCAGTCAGGGGATCGTGCTACAGCCAATGCCATGATTCCGCAATTGAGCAAGATGGGGCTGACGCCGGAACAGATATCACAACTACAGAATGGTGCAATGCCGCACATGCCGGTCGATGTATTTGCATTCGAAGATGGTTATATCTATACCCGAAGGGGACGCGTCGGGGAAAAAGTGCATACCGGATTTACACTATTCAATGTAGGTGGAAATTATCGTGTGATCGAAGTGACCGCAGAAATATTCGAGCGTCAGTGGGGCTGGGTTGCGCAAGGTCAACAAGCACGTATGACAGTGCGAGGTCTGCCTGGTACGGTATTCACGGGTGAGGTGGTGCGAGTTGAGCCACCGGTCGGGTATACGACGCGATCACTGGAAGTCGCACTGAAATTCAGGTCCGAAAATCCCGAACTCTCGCAGAGCATGTTCGCACATGTCAGTATTGCAGGTCAGCCACGCAAGCATGTGTTACTGGTACCTCTGGACAGCGTGATACGCACAGGGCAGGGCGACCGCGTCGTACGTGTACAGGGTAAAAACCGCTTTCAGCCGGTCGAAGTTACCACCGGAGAGGACGCCAATGGACTGATCGAAATACGTTCCGGACTCAAGGAGGGCGACCAGGTAGTGTCTTCGGGGCAGTTTCTGATTGACTCGGAAAGCAGCCTGCTGGCCGGTTTCCGTCGTTTAACAACGCCAGGAGCCACCAGACCGGAACAACAGCCATCACCCCGGCACGCCGATTCACATCGTACAACCTATACACCGGCATCCCGTCTCTAGCCGGTAACACGCTGTGATAGCCGCACTGATACGCTGGTCTGTACGTAATCGCCTGCTTGTACTGCTGGCAGCAGCCCTGCTCAGTGCATGGGGGGTCTACTCAGTACGCACTATACCGCTGGATGCCATACCGGATCTCTCCGATGTACAGGTCATTATCCGTACCAGCTATTCAGGGCAGGCGCCGCAGGTTGTGGAAGACCAGATTACCTATCCACTATCTACGGCAATGCTGTCGGTTCCTGGCGCAGTAGCTGTACGTGGCTATTCATTCTTTGGCGACTCCTACGTCTATGTAATTTTTTCGGATGATACTGACCTGTACTGGGCAAGGTCACGTGTACTCGAATATCTCAGTCAGGTTACCGACCAGTTGCCACGGGGTGCACAACCCCGACTGGGTCCGGATGCCACCGGCGTAGGCTGGATCTATCAGTATGCGCTGCTGGATCGTACCGGGAAACACGATTTGTCCGAGCTTCGCTCCCTGCAGGACTGGTTCCTGAAATATGAACTTCAGACGGTGCCTGGTGTTTCCGAAGTCGCGGCGATAGGCGGGATGGTCAAGCAGTACCAGGTAGTCATCGATCCTGACCGTTTGCGTGGCTACTATCTGACCCTGGCGAATGTAAAGCGCGCGATAGAGGAATCCAACGCCGAAATCAGTGGCTCCTCGCTGGAAATCGCAGAAGCTGAATACATGATTCGCTTCAAGGGGTATGTCAAAAACAAGGAAGACATCGGCGTAACAAGCGTGCCCACCATACGTCGTCGTTTGTCGATTTCATCTGTATTGCTCGACGACGTTGTACACAGTATACGTATCGGGCCAGCCATGCGACGCGGCGTGGCTGACCTGAATGGCGAGGGTGAAGTCGTAGGTGGCATCATTGTGATGCGGTCGGGTGAAAATGCACTGACTACGATCAAAGCTGTCAAGGAAAAACTGGACCAGCTTGAGCGTAGCCTGCCAGATGGCGTGGAACTGGTTGAGACGTACGATCGCTCCGCACTGATCAATGGCGCAGTGAGCAATCTCGGTCAACGGCTGGTCGAGGAATTTTTGGTGGTGGTCGTGGTATGCGCGCTGTTTTTGCTGCACTTGCGTTCATCACTGGTCATCCTGATCAGCCTGCCGGTAGGCATATTGACGGCGTTTGTCATCATGCACCTGCAAGGTATTAACGCTAATATTATGTCGCTGGGGGGGATCGCTATTGCTATTGGCGCAATGGTGGACGCCACCATTGTCATGATAGAAAACGTGCATAAACATCTGGAGCGTGCAGAGGCACGTGGTATCGGCCGGTTACAGGCCATACAGGATGCAGCGGTCGAAGTCGGTTCCCCGTTGTTCTTCTCGCTATTGATCATCACGCTGAGTTTCCTGCCAGTGTTCACCCTTGAGGCGCAGGAGGCACGCCTTTTCTCACCGCTGGCCTATACCAAGACTTATGCCATGGCTGCAGCTGCGGGCCTGTCGATTACGCTGGTACCCGCACTGATGGCCTTCCTGATTCGTGGCAAGGTGCGGCCAGAGGAATACAACCCGATCAACCGTGGCCTGATCGCGGCCTATCGTCCCTTGATAAGGTGGGCGCTGGCCCGTCCCTGGTTGACGATCGGGTTGGCCTGCCTGCTGGTCGTCACCATGCTGTGGCCGTTGAACCGGCTGGGCACCGAGTTCATGCCGGAAATGGATGAAGGCGATATTCTCTATATGCCAACCACCTTGCCAGGCATCTCGGTAGGCAAAGCCCGTGAACTGTTACAGCAGACCGATCGCCTGATCCGTACGCTACCTGAAGTCGAAAGCGTGTTCGGCAAGGTCGGCCGAGCCGAAACTGCGACTGATCCGGCGCCTTTGACCATGCTGGAAACAGTCATACGACTGAAACCAGAAGAACAGTGGCGCCCGGGTATGAGCATGGACAAGATTCGTGCTGAACTCGATGCTCGTGTACAGGTGCCCAGTCTGCATAATGCCTGGTTGATGCCGATCCGGACGCGTATTGATATGCAATCAACGGGCATCAACACGCCGGTCGGCATCAAGATTGCCGGCCCTGACCTGGCGGGTATCCAGTCGCTCGGGGAACAGGTCGAAAATGTGCTGCTCAAGGTTCCAGGTACACGAACTGTGCTGTCCGACCGGGCTGCCGGTGCACGATACATCGACGTTGATATCGATCGACAGGCTGCGGGGCATTATGGGTTAAGTATTGCCGAGATCGAGGAAGCTGCAAATATTGCCGTAGCCGGTCAGAATGTTACTTACACGGTAGAAGGAAGAGAGCGCTACCCGGTAAATCTCCGTTATCCCCGGGTATGGCGCGACTCGATCACCAAGCTCAAGGAGCTGCCGCTGGTGGTAACCGAAGATACCCAGATTCAGCTTCAGGATCTGGCCGAGATCCGGATTACGGATGGACCGCCGCTGATAAAAAGCGAGAATGGGCGCATAAACGGCTGGGTTTATATCACCATCGATGGACGCGATATCGGTTCCTATGTTGCGGCCGCTCGTCAGGCGCTGCAGCAACAGCTTGATCTTCCAGCGGGTTACACCCTTAACTGGGTTGGCCAGTACCAGTATTTGCAACGCGCTGCACAACGCCTTTCCTATATTATTCCGTTGACACTATTCATTATCTTTATTCTTCTCTACCTGAGCTTTCGAACCTTGAGTGAAGCCCTCATGGTTATGCTTTCGGTACCGCTTGCACTGGTAGGTGGTGTCTGGTTGTTGTGGTTGCTGGATTTTCATCTCTCGGTTGCAGTGGCGGTCGGTTTTATCGCGTTGGCAGGTGTGGCCGCAGAATTCGGCGTTGTGATGCTGGTGTATCTTCGTGAGGCCATAAGCCGGAATCAGCCGATCAACGAAGCGGAATTACGTAGTGCGGTCATCGAAGGCGCAGTTTTACGGGTAAGACCCAAGGCGATGACGGCTGCAGTCATTATTGCAGGACTGATGCCTATTATGCTGGGTGGCGGGGCTGGTTCCGAGGTTATGCAAAGAATTGCTGCACCAATGATCGGTGGCATGGTGACCGCGCCACTGGTATCCATGTTACTGCTGCCTGTGATGTACTTCCTGTGGTATCGAAACAAACTGACTGGCAAGCCTGTACGGCAGGCTGCTGATGCGTGATCGAAATTGACGACTGTCACGCACAATCCCTCTGTTGAAGACCGATCCGGTGAGGTGACTCATCAAGACCACTTTGCGGTATTTGCCAGCCTTTTTGTTTTGTCAGGCATCAGCGGTCTGGTCTATCAGGTTGTCTGGGCCCGAAAGCTGCAGATTGCATTCGGTGTAAATCTGTATGCCATAGCCGCCGTGCTTGCCGCCTATTTTCTGGGCATGGCGCTGGGGTCCTGGCTGGGTGGAAAAGTCAGCGATCGCTCCAGGCGTCCACTCATCATATATGCCTTGCTGGAAATCGGCATTGGTGTAACTGCGCTTGTCGTTACTCCCTTGATCGATCAACTCGATATTGTGCTTCAGCCGTTCAACGAAATGTTAAACAGTAATTTCTACTTGCTTCAGGGGGCTCGCTTTATCCTGACGCTGGGCGTTCTGATTGTCCCGACAACGCTGCTCGGCGCCACGGTGCCCTTCATGAACCGTGGAGTGATGGCCAGTGACAGCCATATAGGTAAACGCATGGCGACGCTGTATGCCGCCAATACGCTTGGAGCTGTCGCTGGAGTGCTGGTTTCCGGCTTCTATCTTATTGAGCGGATAGGTCTGATGCATACCGCTCAACTCGCTGCAGCGCTGTCTGTTGCCGTTGGATTACTGGCTATCCGGGTCAACTGGCGGGCCGGTCCTGTAAACGTCCGCTCAGCCGCCGTACCGGAGACCGGCTCTGTTGAAACCCGGCAGGCCTCACGTATTGTGTTGCCGGTGATGGGATTGTCCGGCGCACTTGGTCTTTCGCTGGAAGTCCTGTGGACGCGTTTACTGATCCAGGGTATCGGTTCAACGGCGTACGTTTTCTCGATTGTGCTCGCCCTTTTTCTTGCCGGTATCGCAATTGGCAGCTATATCGTACGCAGCCGTGTCGATCACTGGAAGGATCTGTACTCGGCGCTTGCGCTGACGCAAGGTCTGGCAGCCTTGTTTACACTTGCCGGGGTACCCATCCTGAACCGGGTCATGCCGGCGATCGTTTCCAGTGTCATGGATGCGCTGGGCTACAGCGTTGAACAGGCGTTCTTTCAGACGTGGGCACTCTGGGCGGCAGGTGCGCTACTGCCTGCAACCATCGCACTGGGTGCAAGCCTGCCAATTGCGGCCCGCCTGATTACCTCAAGCCGCCACGCCGTCGGCAAGAACATGGGCAGATTGTACGCCATCAATACCTACGGGGGTGTTGTAGGGTCACTGTGTACAGGCTTCGTGTTATTGCCCATGGCAGGCGTGTACGGGTCGATAACGCTCATATCGGCACTATATCTGCTTGTCGCCGCTGTCCTTGTATACCAGTCTGACGCTGGCCTGATGCGGGGTCGTCGCCTGGCCATAATACCAATTGCGCTTTCTCTCCTTGTCTGGTTCTTTCTTCCACCCGGGCTGGTACGCGACCGGGTTACAAATTACACAACCGGTGACATCCTGGCCTATGAGGAGGATTACTACGGATCCATCCTGGTTACGGAAGAAGGCGATGGCGACAAGTTCAAGCGACTCCTTGTCAATGGGACTTCGTATTCAGGTACAGGTGACTACGCCGTACGTTATATGCGTCTACAGGGTCATCTTCCTGTATTTATGTCACAAAAAGCGGTTAAAAATGTGCTTGTCATCTGTCTTGGTGTCGGGTTGACGGCAGGTGCGATCACGACACACCCGGATACAGCGCTGACGGTAGTTGAATTGTCACGCACTATCGTCGATTTGAGTGTTTTCTTCGCAGATGTCAATGAAGAAGTCCATCTTAACCCTGACGTGACTCTGGTAACTGATGACGGACGTAATTACCTCGTACGTAACCCTGGACAGCGTTTTGACGTTATAACACTGGAACCGCCACCACCCGTACTGGCTGGTATGGCCAATCTTTATAGCCTGGATTTTTACGAGCTGGCAAAAAGCCGTATGACAGACGAGGGTGTTATCGTCCAGTGGATACCTTTGCACACGCAAAGCAATACTGACACACGCATGCTGATTGCGACCTTTTTCAAGGCGTTCCCGAACTCCAGTCTGTGGTGGACGGAGAGTGGCGAAGCACTGATCCTCGGAAAAATGCGCGATACTCCCCTGGTGCCGGGGCATATACAGAACCTGCTATCGAACAAAAAGGTCGCACGCAGCCTTGGAGATATCGATATCTTTACGCCTGCACAACTGGCGGCACATTTTCTTGTCGATCAGAATGGGCTGGAAAGACTGGTTAGTGGCAGTGCGGTTATGACTGATGACTTACCGGTAATAGAATACCGTGTTCCAGTGTTCAATGATGATTACACGCCTTTACTGAAAGAAATGATTCAGCTTCGACCAGACAGTCATTCCATTGCGAAACTTCTGGGGATATCACCATCTGAAGCAGATGCAATAGATGAAGCCTGGCTGAATCTGAAAAACAGCTGGTATGAGAAGTAACACAATGCCGGCACAGCCTGTTGCCGGATACAAAGTTTGCAGGAGGAAATGATGAAGAACACGCTATCCTGGATGCTCTTGACACTGATACTTCTCGGTTTCGGGCAGCTGTCTATGGCCGGAGCCACTGAAGACAGGTTCAGGGAAGGTTCGCAATACCAACGCATCGACCCTCCGGCACCGCTGACTGACCAAACCGACAAGGTTGAGGTCGTGGAAATGTTTTTTTATGCCTGTCCTCACTGCTACCAACTGGAGCCCAGAATGACCCGCTGGCTTGCGGAAAAACCTTATGTCAACTTTCAGCGGATGCCCGCCATCATCGGCCCGAGCTGGGCGGATCAGGCCCGTGCTTTCTATATGATCAGGGCACTGGGTGATTTTGACCGAATGCACGCGGCACTTTTCAAGGCGATACATGAAGATGGAAAACAGATCTACAACGAATACAGTGTGGTCGAGTTTTTTGCCAGTCAGGGGGTGGATCGAAAAAAGGCACTCGACCTTTATCTGTCCCCGGAAATTGCTGCCAGCGTCAACCAGGCGCGAATCAAGACGGTCAAGTATGGATTGCGCGGTGTTCCTGCGGTGATTGTTAACGGAAAATACAAGACTGCGCCGTTCTTTGTACATAACCAGGACGAGATGATTGAGGTTGTGGACAGTCTGGTAGAGAAAGAACGGCACAAGATGTCTACTGCAAACGTGCAGGAAAAATAATTTAACAGGTTTAAAGAGGAGAAGTGCTGGTGATGAAAACAACAGGTTTATGGCGTCGTACAGGGTGGGCAATGGTTTGCGTACTGGCACTGTCGGTTTCGATACAGGCAATAGCTGCCACATTTATACCTTACCCGGGAAAGCGTCCAGTGACCCTGGTCAGGCTGGATGCGCCCGATCGTGTGGTTGTAACATTCAACACGGATGCGACCGGATTCTTTCGCACGCTGGTCATCAAATTACCTGGCATAGTCGTTGCCCGTGATACCCCGCAGTCTGATGACTGCGAGCGAGAGGCTGCGCAAAAGGCCTTGCCGTTTGCACAGGGCTTCCTCGAGAGCGCAAAAGAGATCTATGTAGAGGACATGCGCATGGAAAACAGTGCAGATGATGAGGCGGTTTCACTCATACTGACAGATAAGGGCAGTCTGTCCTCGGCACTGATAAAAGAAGGTCTTGCACGCCCGGCCAGCATCGACCCGGATACACCCTGGTGCAAGTGAAAGGAGGTTACAGAGATGAAGACATTAGTGACGCTATATTCTGCTATTCTGCTGGCAGGGATTGCTGTCGGCCCTTGTGGTGCCGTAGAGGGCACCCAGGGGTATCGTGACGAGATCAACCGCCCGCCGGAACCCTGGAAAGGTCCGCCACGCAGCGGTGAACAGGTTTATGCACAATATTGCGGTGCCTGCCATGCCAGGACAACGCAAGGCGCACCCATGCCGGATGATGATATCGAGTGGGGTATGCGCGCCCGGCAGGGTCTGAAGGTGCTGATGGAGCATACCATCGGCGGCTACAGGCAGCAGCTGATGCCACCCCGTGGGGGCTGCGAAAATTGCAGTGATGCGGAGTTGAAAGCTGCGGTCCTGTATATTCTGAAGCAGAGCGGCATCGAGCCGGATGCGAAGGGTAAGCTTTAGACAAGCCTCTGGGTAGCCCGGGCAAATTCTGCAACGATGTCTTTCGCCGGCAGTATTTCCGAGATGCCTTCGACACTCTTGCCTGCCTGGAAATAATCCTTGTAGCTGATGCCTTTCAGGGATGCATGTTTCAGTGACCAGACCGATTGTAGTGTATAGATCAGTCGCATCCAGTGTTTGGTCCTGGGATTCTTCAACAGCCGTTTTGCGATCGGACCGGCTTGTGTGCCGGTGCGTTCGATGTAGGGTGTTTTTATCACCGACACCGGAACACCCGAGATCTTGTCGGTGAGAACGATGTCACTTTCATGGGCGTTCAGGATAGCGCGCTTGTAGTCATCATGGGCACTGCATTCCTTGCTGGCAATAAAACGTGTACCGAGTTGTGCCCCTGCATAGCCCAGGCGCAGGGCTTCGGCGAATTGTCCGGGAGACCCAATACCTCCTGCACAGATCAAGGGTTTGCCCAGTGGGGCAAGGTCGTCCAGTAATTGTTCGGGCGACAGCGTGCCGGCATGGCCGCCGGCACGGTTATTCACGCAGATAAAACCGTCAACGCCACCGTCCAGTGCTTTTTCCGCCCAGCGGCGTTCGGTGACATCGTGGTAGACCATTGCGCCGGCAGCAGATGCGCGTGACACCACCTGCTTCGGGTTGCCAAGCGCTGTAACGAAAAAGCGGAAGTTCTCTTCCAGCGCGATATCCAGCCACTCGTATACACGTCGCAGATAACGTTCGGAACTCTGTTCGATAATCAGGTTAATGCCAACCGGCTTTTCGGTCATGCTGCGGATATAGCGCAGTCCTTCACGAAACTCGTAGCCATGCACATAGGTCAGGCTCAGTGGCTGGACAATACCGATACCGCCGGCTTCGGAAACGGCTGCAACCAGTTCCGGGTTGGAGCAGGGATACATGGCCCCGCAGATGAGAGGCACGTCGATGCCGAGCGCGCGTGTAAATTCAGTTTGCATTGTCATCCCGGGGCTTGTCTGGCCCAATCAGCCAGGTTGCCGTTACGGTTGTGACGGTTTCTCCGTTGCTGTCATGCAGATTGGCCACGACTTCATACTGTTGTTCATGGTTATCAGAGGGAATTGCGCAACGGCACTCGGCATGCAGCATCCCGCGGGCCTTGTGATGGTAGTTTGCACAGATGCCGACCAGGATACCGCGCGTGTTCTCCGGCAAACTGTTCATCAATGCCAGACCTGTTGCCATTTCACCCAGGTTACACAGGGCAATGGCATGAATGGAGTGCAGGTGATTGCGTACCGCACGCCGGTCTTTCAGTCTCACCCGACAGAAGCCCGGTTCCAGTTGCTCAATGCGGGCGCCGACCGAACCGGTATAGGGCGCCATATATCCCAGAATTCGACTGAACAGCCAGCGTCCGCCTGGCAGGGCGGACAGCCACCGCCAGCGTTGCCTCAGGACCGGGCCAATCGAACGCGACATACCTTGTTCCTTTTTGCAAAGGGTGGCGCTATTGTTAGGCCTCGGCGAATGTTACGCAATAGTCAGCGATAAATGAGGGTTCCAACAGGGTGGCAGAATGGCGGGGTATTTACACAGATTGTTATGGGGCATCATTTTGATGTCGTTACTGGGCGGTGCCAGGGCGGTCGAGCTTTCTACAGGTGATCCGGCGCCTGAATTTATGCTGATCGACCAGGAAGGGAACACGCACCGGCTGGAGGACTTCCGGGGGCAATGGCTGGTACTGTACTTTTACCCGAAAGATGACACGCCAGGCTGCACCAAAGAGGCCTGCTCGCTGCGCGATGAGTTTTCCGCCTTTCGCAAACTGGATGTCGCGGTGCTGGGTGTAAGTCTTGATGATACGGAGAGCCACGAAGCTTTTGCCAGAAAATATCAATTGCCTTTCCCGCTGCTTTCCGACCCCGGGGGCAAGGTTGCCAGAGCCTACGGGTCACTGGGCGGTTTTGGTCCGATCCGCTATGCAAAAAGGCACACCTTTATCATTGATCCGGACGGCCGTATCGCAAAAATCTGGCGCAAGGTCAGACCGGGTGAGCACAGCGGGGAATTATTGGAAGCACTCAGTGAGTTAAGGCAGGTACCTGCCCCGACAAAACGTGATAAATGATGACTGATAACGACGCACAGGCACGAATAGAAGCGCTGGAAATACGACTGGCGCACCAGGAAGCGGCCATCGATGAATTGACGCATACACTGCTCAAACAGGAAACACATATACGTGAGCACACCGAAACCCTGCAACGTCTGGAGTTACAGGTGCGTGCACTGGCGCCTGCGGACGGTGAGCAGGCTACGGATGAGAAGCCGCCACACTACTGAAGTACTCGCTATACGGGCCTGACCGGTCGCTTGTTACCGTTTTCATCAATGGCGACATAGGTAAAGGTGGCTTCCGTTACCTTGAAACGCTCCGGATCCCCGGGTTTCCTGCGCAAGACAGGATTGATCCAGACTTCTATGCGTATGGTGATCGATGTGTTGCCCACATGCTCCAGCTCACCGTAGCAGCACAGCACATCTCCAACCTGTACCGGCTGTATGAATTTGATGGAATCCACTGCTACGGTGACGACACGCCCCTGCGCGGTCTCCTTGGCGAGAATGCCGCCGCCGATGTCCATTTGCGACATGATCCAGCCACCGAAGATGTCGCCATTTGGATTGGTGTCCGACGGCATGGCGAGCGTACGTAGCAGCACATCACCCCGAGGTTGTGTCCCATTCCCTGCCATGACCTGATTACCCTGTTTAACGCTTCAGTGTGACTGTAGCACCTGTTAGCGGAGCAGGGTAGACGCTATCAGCCGGGGCGGTCGATCATCATCGGTCGGATACCCTGGAGAATACCCCTGGCTATCGACATCGTAAAAGAATAAGCAGAAAATCTGCGGGCTTTTTTCAGGGCCGGGAGTGCGTCACTGTAGTGCAGATTCCCGCCCTGGAGCACCTCAATTGCATCATCGATTTCCGAGACGGCAATCTTCAGGTTGGTATTTCTGTCACTGCGGTTGTAGAGCAGCTCTGCCTGCTTGATCAATTCAATGGCAGAGCGAATATTTTCATCAGCATTCAATACACGCATAAATGCACCGACATTGGCAACCTGTGATCCATTCATCTCGACAATGGGTGGCAGTACCTCCCCGTTACGCAAGTGGCGCTTCGAGGTATAGAAGGCAATCAGGCCTTCGACTGTATCAATCTGGTTGGCATGAAAGAAAGGCCCGCTGTCGGCAGCTTCGATAACCGTGGGTACATTGAACAGGCTGCTGCCGTGTCCAAAGCCATCATCAAACGGGTTGTTATCAGCATCGATAATATCACCTGTCTGGTCGACAAGTTCCTCGACACGTGGTCCGAAGGAGCGGTTACTGAATTCAAATGCCGCTGGTGTGATCGATGCAGGAAAATCAAATTCAGGATCGGTATTGGCGCCCCCGTTGAAATGACAGGCATTGCAATTCAGTGCGCCTGATACGCCCACGCCCATGTAATTCAGTCGCCCGCGCTCGGCACGCTTGTCTTTCATCTTAATGGTACGGAAATCGTCAAATTCTTCCTGTCGTCCCAGTGACAACATGTAGGCTTCCAGTGCATCCAGCTCATATTCGCCGGGCATGCGGAAATCCTTGTCGACCATTCTGTCCAGGGTTTTCGTCATGTGCTGAATGATGGCTCCGACAGTGAAATCTCGCAAAGTACCGGAAGTTGGCAGCACTCCACTGGCGTCGGATGGTGCGCCGTCTCCGCTCCAGCCGGTACGCTGGTCCGGAGGTAGTGCAGTGCCGTCATTGCCATTGGTTGGCGCAAGAAGTGATGTTCGCAAGGCATTCAGGTGCGGTACGCTACGCATCGTGAAATTGTTCTGCAGGTCATCAAAGCCGTTAGTGTTCTCAAGAATCAGGCCTGCCTCACGCATCAGGCCTGGTTTTTCGAAGTTTTCTGATAATGGGTTAGGTGCTGGGCGCTCAGCCAGGAACAAGGGATCGCTATCCGGTATTGTCGCTATAAAGCGTGGGTCAAGAGTGAAGTTGTTGGTCGGAGGATGACAGGTCCCACAGGTTCGACCATTTCCCTCGAAGGTTTCATTAAAAAAAATACGGCGTCCATCGTTAATCAGTTCTGCATCAGGGTAACCGGGTGGCATGATGCCAGTCGCTGTAACAGCTGCCGGGATAATCAGTAATCCGCATATTTGTACTACCAGTAAGACAAAAGGGTGAGAATAAATATGAAAGCGCATAGTTGTGAGATTCCTCGACCGGCTTGTTTGTTTTTGAAGACAACAAGTTTCCGTAAGTTATAAACCTAGATACTTTTTCTGTGACCCACAATGGCGGCTGCCGTAAAATAGACATATGTATAACGCACTGACTGCGCGGCCAGGTTTGTGGGGATTGGTATCATATTCACAGAAACGAGGCAGGTGACAATGCCGGGATGAGTGGCGGGGATGTATCCTGCAGTGTCTTTGGCTAGCACTGCCGGCTATGGCACGGCACCAGTAATCCCGCTAAGCTATGCCCTGCAACCGCTGTATTGGCGGACAAGGGAGAGCGCATAAAATGAAGATAGGCCAAAGAGTTACAGCATTTATTTTAAGTATTATCTTGATTAATATGTCGTTTGGAACTGCAATGGCGGGCATGGTTGGTAATACTGCAATCCTGGCGCAGAGTACAGAACGGCAGTCATTGATCCAACAACTACAGCAAGCAGAAGTGCGTGACCAGTTGCTTTCCATGGGTGTTCAGCCCGAAGCGGTAGAACTTCGTATTCAGCAGCTCAGTGATGCTGAAATTGCACAGCTAAACCGGCAAATAGCCGAGGCGCCTGCCGGCAGTGGCATTGTCGAGCTTGTAGTACTCATTTTCCTGGTATTCGTCATCACCGATGTGATCGGGGCGACCGACATTTTCCCCTTCATACATCCTGTTAACAGAAGTAGATGATTTCTGTCCGGGTCTGGCAGGCAGGATGGATCTGCCTGCTGTGCCTTGGCGGTTGTGCAATGTCACCTCGCGGGGCAAGTCTTCCTGCTGATGTTGCGCACACACTGCCACGTGCGGTGCAGCTGGACGATACCCCCTTTTTTCCACAGACCGCTTACCAGTGCGGGCCGGCGGCACTGGCCACTGTCCTGCAGGCGCAGGGTATCAGTACCACACCCGATGATTTGTCACGCGGCGTTTATTTGCCCGCGCGCAAGGGCAGCCTGCAAGTCGAGATGATTGCCGCGGCCCGCAGGTTACAGGCATTACCCTACGTACTGGAGCCCTCTTTCGCGGCACTTTTACAGGAGCTTGCAGCTGGTAACCCGGTCCTGGTGCTGCAGAACCTGGGGTTGAGTGTATTGCCGCGCTGGCATTATGCGGTTGTTGTCGGTTATGACCTCGACAGACAGGTGCTGGTATTGCGATCCGGTACATTAAAACAGCGAATAACCCCGGTTGCAGTTTTTCTGCGCACCTGGCGAAGGTCGGGGCAATGGGCGCTGGTTGTCCTGCCGGTCGGGAAAATACCTGTTACAGCAAATCCGGCAACCTACCTCAGGACAGCACACGCCTTCGAGGAGACGGGGATGGTAGAACAGGCTGCTGCAGCCTATCGCGCCGCTACAAAACGTTGGCCACAGGAAGCCAGCGTCTGGATGGTGTCCGGGAACATGGCTTTTGCGACCCGGCATACAGATGAAGCTGTAGCGGACTTTCTGACCGCAACCAGGCTTGCGCCCGACGACCCGGTAGCCTGGAATAATCTGGCCTACGCCTTGCGGGACAAGGGTTGCCTGGTCGAGGCCAGAACAGCTATACAGTGTGCATTGCATATTTCGCCTGACGACAAGAATCTGCGGGACTCCCGGAAAGACATGAGTGATGGAGCCGAACGCAAAGGAAAACCTGGCCATTGCGAACCCGTCAATTGTACGGAGAGTTCGCTATACTGAAGTCCTGATACAAACCACGGACGATAATTCATGCAGAAAAATATTGTTTTTTCGGTATTACTGGCTTCAATCGCCAGCCTCCCGCAGGCAAATGCCGGCTGGAGCGACTATCTCGATAAACTCAAAGGAAGCGTTACTGCTCCCGGTGCCACCACATCAGCTGCCGGGCTGACAGAGAACGAGATTGTTGCAGGTCTGAAGGAAGCGCTTGAAGAGGGTACCCGCTTCGCTGTGGATTCGCTTGGCAAGGATGGAGGTTTCCTTAATAACAGCCAGGTGCGGATACCCATGCCGGACAGCCTGAAGTGGGTCGACAAGTCACTGAGAACACTCGGTCAGGAAGAGCTTGCCGATGAATTTGTCGCCAGTATGAACCATGCTGCAGAGCAGGCTGTGCCGGAAGCGGCCGCGATATTCGGTGATGCTATCAAGTCCATGTCGCTGGAAGATGCGAAGTCTGTTCTGAAAGGCCCCGACGATGCTGCAACGCGTTATTTCCGGCAAACGACTGAAGCTGCATTAACCGAAAAAATACGCCCTGTTGTGGTCCAGAGCACTGAAAAAGCCGGTGTTACATCAACCTATAAAAAAATGATGTCAAAAGCCGGTGGTCTGACTTCTTTTATGTCGCGTGATGTTACGGATATGGACGGGTATGTTACGCAAAAGACACTTGATGGACTGTTCCTGATGATTGCCGAAGAAGAGAGAAAGATTCGCGAGAACCCGGTTGCGCGCAGCAGCGATCTCCTGAAAAAGGTATTCGGCACTTATACGCAGTAAGGTGATGAATCCTGCCAGATGCGTGTCGGGCAATTCCCTTGATCCTTTTCAATGAGGTACAGGCTCATGGTATTACAACAGGATTTGACTGCAAGTTATCCCTTCAGTCTTTTTTGAGGGCGGCCAGTATGGCTCTTGTGTGTACGATCGGGAGTGAGAAATGACCTTCATCCGGTACGACAGTAAGGATGGAGTCCGGTAGTTTCGAGTGGATAAACTGGCTGTGCTGGCAGGGTACGATGCGATCAGCATCACCGTGCCACAAATGAATCTGTTTGTGGATATTCTCCAGTTCAAAGCCCCAGGGTCTCTGGTAAAGGACAACATCCCGGGTCGAGGCGAAGGGTCCCTGGCGAAAGGATTCACGCAGGCTTCCGGACAACAAGTCACGTATGTCCTTGCGGGATAAAACCTGCCTGTCAGCTTCGCCATGGCAGCGCGCAAGCAAGCGGAACGTAATATCGGGGCGCAAGCAGGACAACCACTTCAGCGGGCGGCCATACAGGTTTCTGAGCAGTGTCGGGGATTTTCTGGCCAGAAAGAAACCGGAGCGGGCCAGCCAGTGCATTTCATTTCGTAAAGTGGCGACATGGACCGGACCCAGGCCACAGACAATCCCCGTGGTGCTGATACGCCCGGGAATTTCGTGGGCACAGGCCAGGGCGTAAGGTCCACCACCTGATACCGCGATGATGCCGAAAGTTTCAATATCCAGTGCATCGGCCAGCGCAGCCACATCATTTGGCCAGTTGATGATTGACCGGTCTGCCACATAGTCGGACAAACCGTAGCCCGGACGATCTATTGCACAAATGCATAATCCAAGCGCCCTGGCGGAGGCTTCCAGTAATTGTGCTTCATAGCGTGAGCCGGGCATTCCATGGAAATAGAAAAAAGGATCGCCATTGACGGACCCATATCGCGCATAGCCCAGTTTTCGACCATCCGGGAGTCTGAATGTCAGGGATGTATGATTGTCAGGCATATAGAAAAATCAGCCTCGCCGGTTAGTTGCTGTAGTATTTCCGGGCTTCTTTTACCAGCTGCTGGCTGTTCTCAACAGGGATATCAAAGTCATACAAGGCATTTATACCGGATTTTACCGAACCGGTCTTCCAGTTGCTGTCCAGTGTGATAACGATCATATCTCCTTCTCGCACGGCGTAGCTCCCCGATTCTGTTGTGAGCGTCATATTCCGGCTGTCGAAGATAAAGCTGAAAGATCTTGTCGGAGATTCCCTTGTGTATTTGTGACCGTCATCGCCCAGTGTCCAGGAAGCTGCTGATTTAAACAGCCAGGGCTTGTCCTGTATACCGCCTCCACCCCCCGTTGCCAGCCAAAGACCTGAGTCCCCGGGACGTATATACACGTACAGGACAGTATGCTCGTTCGCTTTAAGCAGCTTCAGTATGCCATCCTGGATGAAAACACTGTGCGCGTTATTGACACGGGTAGCGTTGAACTCTGTCGCAAGGGCAGGGGACTCACTGCAGGCAGTCAGAAGTTGGACATAAGCCATGAGGATCAGGGTATAGAAGGGTATACGCATACTGATGACCTGTTGTTGTGATTTTAGGTGATCGATAATGATGTGAACTGTGTTGCGTATAACTGTTTACCGGCACATGGCAGGACGTTGATTGTGCGGCCGGTAGTGCCAGGTCAAGTGGTATAGCGCTGTAATTCAGCAAAGCATTTTTTACAATTATCTGTCAGACGGCCTTCAGCCTGGCAGGTGATTTGTGACTTTTCGCTATCAATCCGACCTTCGGTGATCAGGACCTGTAACTGGGCCATCAATGACGCCGTATGCAGTACTGATCCCATCACGGGCATCTGTGCAGGATCGGATTCACTGGCCTGTTCATCAATTGCCTGAATGATATTTTCACTGAATTCCCATTCCTGTGCAATCAGGGCAGACAATTTGAGTGATTGCCTGGTGAAAAGTTGCTGGAACTGGCTTGACCTTGGCGCATCATCGAGGTTCTCGATCCGGTCCATCATTTTAAGCACAACTATAGTGCCTACATCACGTACCAGGCCAGCCAGGTACGCTTCAAACGAATCAATGGGCTGACGCTGTGCCAGACATTGCGCACTAAAAGCACAATATTCTGCTTGTTGCCATACCCACCCGGAGGCCAGGTTTGTGAAATGTCCCTGCCGTGAATGAAGCAATGGCTTGAAAGCAGCCTTGCTGACCAGCTGTCTGACGCCGTTTCGGCCAAGTATCAGGATTGCCTGTTCAAGACTCTTGATGCTGTTAACGGTGCGATAGTACGGGCTGTTCGCCATGCGGATGGCTTCTGCTACTAAAGACGGATCTTTGCCAATCAGGCGCGCCAGGTCACTTCCGGAGCTGTTGTCGTCTCGTAAACCGCTCATGATTTGCGGGATAACCGCAGGAAGCCTGGGTACCAGCTGTTGGCGCGATTCCCTGGAATTGATTAATTTATCGACACGTTTTACCGTTTCGGATTCGAACGTGTTTAATTCCACATCTGTCAGGGAATGAACACCCAGTATCAGGCTGTAATAGCCCGATCGAATAATGTTACTGCCTGGATTGCTGGCGGGGTCATTCAATGGAAGGGGTGCTACCGACGCCCCTGACGGGCTGGTGAGGGATTTTCCGGATTTTGCAGCCGTCTCGGGCAAGAAAAAATTTCGTAGCAGCTCCCACATATTACGGGCTATCCTTTATGTCAGGCCGACTAACCGGATATTTGGCGCATTCCTGAAACAACGTCTGTCTCCGGACGAAACTGGCCGTCAGAAAGCCGAGCCCACTGACCGCTTTGCGCAGTTTACAAAACATAAAGCAGTACTACCAGATAGTGTGAAATACTGCCAGCCAGCACAAAAAGGTGCCAGATTCCGTGTGCATGCTTCATTCTGTCATCGATGCTGTAAAAAACAGTACCGCCGGTGTAAAACACACCACCCAGTGTCAACAGGGCCAGTGCACCTCCTGGCAGTGCCTGGACAAGCGGATACATGGCGACCAGGATCAACCATCCCATCAGCAGATAGATCCCCATTTGAATGGCGCGTGACCCCTGCCGGTGCAGACTGTCCACAATAATACCAAGCACAGCCAGCCCCCAGATGATGCCGAACAGTGTCCAGCCCCAGACTCCTCGCAGTGTAATCAGCGTAAATGGCGTGTAGGTACCGGCAATGAGCAGGTAGATAGCAACATGGTCCAGTTTCCTGAAAATCTCCTTGGCGCGACCACGCAGTGAGTGGTAAAGCGTAGAGAGGGTATACAGCAGGAACAGGGTTGTGCCATAGATACTGAAACTCACGATTTTCCACGGGTCGCCCTGCAAGGAGGCGAACACGACGAGAACGACCATGCCTGCCAGCGCCAGTGCTGCGCCGATCAGATGGCTGATGCCGTTAAAGCGTTCTCCATAATACATAGTGAGGTAGTAACAGCTTGCCCGGAGCTACTGTCTTAACAACCTGGAATGCCAATCGGACCCGGCACATCAGGTAATACACAGCAGCCACCAGCGATTGACAGTGAAATAACAATAACAACCAGTTTGATAAATTTTTGCATCTCGATGCTTCACATTTTCCGTAATGACTTTGAACCGGGAGTTTAGTGTAAAACAGCATTCCATGCACCGGGAAACGTGAATGACAGCATGGACATAAAGACATTCTTGCCTGTACTGCAGTATTTGGTTGATTTCAGGGGCAGGACTGTCTAAGTTAATGTTCCCCAAAGCAGGAGAAATAACATGTCAAGGAAAGCAGCGATCAACCCACTATCAGTCGCCCTCGGCACTGTATTCACCGTGTCCCTGGCAAACAGCACCATCACCAGTGCCGCTGAAAACCCGTTCAGCATGCAGCCGGTAAATAGCGGTTACATGGTACTGGCAGAAGGCAAGTGCGGTGAAGGAAAATGCGGCGCAGGAAAAGGAAAAGGCCGTGAAGGCATGTGCGGCATGGAGCGCATGGATACTGATGGTGATGGAAAAGTCAGCAAGGATGAATTCATGAAAGGGCACGAAGCCAAGTTTGAACAAATCGATCAAAACAGTGATGGTGTAATCGATAAAGCCGAACATGATGCTCACATGAAGAAAATGATGGGCTTCATGAAAGAGGGAAAATGCGGCGAAGGCAAATGCGGTGGTTCAAAGAAATAATTAGATCCCCTGTGGCATGAGTCCGAGTATTTGAACCTGTGCGACTCACCTGTATGGGCCGAGTGACATTTCAGGAGTTCCGTCTAGCGGACCTACACACCATGTCAACAACCGCCCGGCATGGTTCGGAAAATTTAGGATCCAAATTTCACCGGACTCATGCCACAAGGGACTAAAACGTACCGTTTTTTGTCCTGGTAAAAGACGATGCAAAGCTGATGCCAACCTGGTGAAAATGTGCGTAACTATATTTGTGTCAGTGAGTTAGCGTGATGCAGGAAATTAACCGGTATTATTTAGTGTCGTAAAAAGGAAGAAAATCTGAATATTTCGTCATATTTTTGTCAGCTAGTTCTGGTCTGCTGCCCATGAGCGAAGACACGCCCTGTCCCTGTGGTTCCGGTTTGCCCCTGAATGCATGCTGCAAGCCTGTGATCGACGGCACGGTAAAGGCAGCAACTGCCGAGGCACTTATGCGCTCCCGGTATACCGCTTACACCTTGCACAATATCAACTACCTTGGAGCAACCCTGGACGCTGGCGAGTTACAGGGCTTTGACAGGGACGGTACGACGGTGTGGGCGAGAGACTCCACATGGATCGGACTTGAAATAGTAAAAACGTCTGCGGGTGGTCCGGATGACAAGGACGGCAGCGTGGAATTCAGGGCACACTACGAGCGTGACGGTGTGATGCAGGAGCACCACGAAGTCTCACGGTTTCGAAAAATCAATGGTAGCTGGTTGTACAGTGGCGGCAAGGATGTAGGCCCGGTACAGTTTCAGCGAGACACACCAAAGACGGGTCGAAACGATCCCTGTCCCTGTGGAAGTGGCAAGAAGTATAAAAAATGCTGTGGTAAATGAAGGCCTGGTTACTGACTGTCAGCGGGCCTGGTCGCGGTAGCTTCGGTACCGGACTCGCCCCTGGTGATTTCTTGCTGCATCGCAAAATCCAGCTGTGGTGTCTGGATAGCATCGCTGCACAAGTGCGCTGAGCCACTCGCCAGGTGCTCGTAGACATTCTTGTAGCTGCTGGTCATTTCCTGTACCAGTTCCGAAGTGCGCTGGAAATGTTCTGCGACTTCGCCACGGTACTGCTCCATTTCTTCCTTTAGCTGGTCCAGTTCCGCTTCCAGTTCTTCACTGTGCTTGTTATCGGAATTTACGAAGAAGTGAATGGCATAGCCGGCAGCTATACCAAAGGCAAAGGAAATCAATCCAGTAGACCACATCCAGCCAGTTTCATCACCAGTCATCAAACAGCACTCCCATTACAGGTTTGAATGAAATCATAGGTGAAATTGGCAACTATTTATACCTCAATCCAGACTCTGTCTGTGTCTATGGCGAACACTCCCGGGCGGAACCCCGAACTCCCGCCTGAACGCCCTTGAGAATGCCGCTTCGGATTGATAGCCGAAGCGGTCTGCGAGCACCGCGAGCGAGTCGGCCGATTCCTGAAGCTCAAGGCGTGCAAGCTGCATTCTCCACCGGGTGAGATAGCGCTTTGCAGATTCGCCGACCAGGCTTGTGAAACGCGCCGAGAATCCCGAGCGCGACATGCCGACGGCTTTGGCCAGCGACACGACGGTCCAGTCTTTTTCGGGTTCGCGGTGCATCGCTGCGAGTGCCTTGCCGATCTGTTTATCACGCAAGGCTGCCAACCAGCCGCGCTCTGTTTCAGGCACCGAATCGATCCACGAACGGATCGCCTGAATAATGAGAATATCGGCCAGGTGCGTAATGACCGTTTCTCCTCCCGGTTGCGGTTCCCTGGCTTCCCGGGCAATAAAACGCAGCGTACTTTGCAGCCAGCTACTCTCTTCATCGCCCCAGGTGTCGATTACCAGCACCTGCGGGAGCAGGGTAATAAGTTGCCGTCCTGCCACATGGTCGAAGCGCACCACACCGCAGGTCAAATGGGTGAGTTCACCGGTGCCGCCATAACGCATGATCTCGTACCGGTCGCTGACTGACTCGACCGGTATATCGAACAACGGCACCACGTTGTCGCCGGGGTCGCTACGGATACGGTGACCGTGGCCCTGGGGAACGAGTGCCAGACTACCTTGTTGCAGCAGGCGTGGTTCCTCGCCCTCGACGTCGAGCCAGCAATGACCGCCGGTGACGACATGGAACATCATGTGGCCTTCAAAGGCAGGCATGTCGATCCCCCAGGGCGCAGTCAACTCGGACCGGCAATACAGGGTGCCGGTCAGTTTCAGCAAGTGCAGCGTTTCGCCGAGCGGATCGGAGAACGCGGGGATCGTGCCATTCGTGCGTCGTTTCATATTCAGCAGCTTGCCATGCCTCCCGCAGGAGAATCCAGTAGAAATGGACGAATTGCAAATAGATATAGACGATAAGTGATTATAAATCCAGTTCTGTCCGCCCATACTCTACAACACGATCAACACACACCGGGAGTAGAGACCATGAAACAGTCACCCATTCTGATCATCGGTAAAAACGGAAAAACGGGCAGCCGGGTCAACCAGCGGCTGCAGGCCCTTGGCTATGCAACGCGCCCCGTATCCCGCAGTACCCAACCCGCGTTCGACTGGAACAACCCCGCAACATGGCAATCGGCCATCGAGGGTACCCAGGTGGCCTATGTCACCTACCAGCCGGACCTGGCCGTACCCGGTGCAGCCTCGACCATCAGGGCATTTGTGCAAATCGCTGCACAAGCCGGCGTGCAACACATCGTTCTGTTGTCGGGCCGGGGAGAGCAGGGTGCCGAGCGTGCAGAGGCGATACTCAAATCCAGCGGCCTTGCGTGGAACATCGTCAGGGCCAGCTGGTTCAGCCAGAACTTCAGTGAGAGCTTCATGCTCGAAGGGATCCTGGCGGGAGAACTGGTATTGCCGGCAGGCGACACCGTTGAGCCCTTTATCGATGCCGATGATATTGCTGATGTTGCAGTTGCCGCGCTAACCGAACCCGGGCATCGGAACAGGCTGTTCGAAGTCACCGGTCCACGCGCGATGACCTTTGCGCAATGTGTCGAGGAAATTTCCGGGGCACTCGGCCGGCCACTCAAGTATACCTGTGTCCCGATCGATGCCTACATGAACGCGTTACAGGAACAAGGCATCCCCGAAGACCTGCAGGGGTTGTTGCATGAATTGTTCACCGTCGTGTTTGACGGCAGAAACTGTCATGTCATGCCGGGGGTGGAAGATGTACTTGGCCGGCCAGCGACGGACTTCAAAACCTATGTGCAGAAGACACTTCAATCCGGTGTGTGGGATGCCGTCATACAGAGGGAGATTGTTGCTTGATCAGGATCAAGTCATTCGAACAGTCGAACCTTCCAGGCTGCCCGAATCAACACATGAGTAAGGATTATCGTGAGAGAAGAGAACCTGTCTCTGCGTGCCAAATATAATATTACGGCCCTGTTCTATGACATCCTGGATTACCCCTGGGAACGCATGTACAGGGAGTGGCTCCCACTGATCTTTTATTTCGAGTCCGGGTATCCAAGGCGCCGATTCAATACATCCTGAGGGAGATTTATTTTTCGGGAGAGTTTGAGTGACCCGTGATGTGCTTCGAATTCCTCCCGGGACAAAATAGTATCCGTATTTTCCATTCCTTCACTGGCGACGAGTTGTTGCAGTTTTCCCAGGGCACTTCCTGTTTCGGAATCCTGTCCATAGGTGATACCTGACCTGGAAGCGCTGACCAAAAATCCCCGGCATATTTTTACGTCACCTTGTTCGATATCATCGACCGTCATCCCGTCCTTTCTTTGCAGATGGCAGCTGAACAATTTCTCTTGTTGCTGTGCATCCAATACACCTTCCAGTGTGTGCGACCCCAACCATCCACGTAGAGAAGATTTACTGAAAGGACATTCCGTGCATATTTTTTTGCAGACTGTCAGATTCATAATCACTTTATCCTCTTGTCAGGCTTATAGTCATTGTCAAAGCATGCTTGTCATTGTACGGCTCACAGAAGGCCACGTATATTGCGCGTGAAAATCACGGTCAGACACAGGTCCAGTTTGTGTTTTCTTGTTGATTATGTGGCTATACTAGTGCAATTAGCCATTACCATACTAATAATCTGTTGGACAGGGAAAGCACAAGGAATATGGAACCAGGCTCCAAAGCACAGGCCCAACAACGTGCGGACCAGATCAGGTCATTCCAGGCGGAGCTTTCCCGGTTGGAAGCCGAGGGTGTAGTGCGACTCAGTACCGATCAGCAGGGTGCCATTAGCCGCTACCACGGCGCGCTGCTTGCCGACTTCTCGCAAGCCTTTGACATCGATCGTAACCGGCAGGCCATGCAACTCTCGCTGGGCATGCGTATCGCGTCGTTCCTGGGCGCGCTGGCGCTGGCGGCCAGTGTGTTTTTCCTCTTTTACCAGTTCTGGGGCGGCTTTGGCAGCACGACACAGGTCAGTATCCTGGTACTGGCATCGCTTGCCAGTTTCAGCGCCACAGGTCTGATCACCAGAGTCGACGAAAGTGGCTATTTTGTAAAGCTGGCCGCCATGGTCGCCTTTGCCTGTTTTGTGCTAAATGTCTTTATGCTCGGGCAGATCTTCAACATCACACCCTCCGACAACGCGCTGCTGGTGTGGGCGGCATTCGCTCTGTTGCTGGCTTATGCGCTGGATGTGCGGCTGTTGCTGGCCGCCGGTATTTTCTGCCTGATCGGTTATCTATCCGCCCGAACCGGCACCTGGGGTGGTGGCTACTGGTTACACTTCGGCGAGCGCCCGGAGAATTTCCTGCCGGCCGGACTATTGCTGTTTTTCTTTCCCGCCCTGGTGGATCATCGGAGGCTGTCAGGTTTTGGTCCCATATACCGGGTGTTCGGCCTGCTCACCGTGTTGTTGCCCGTGTTGATCCTGGCCAACTGGGGCGATGGAAGTTACCTGGTTGCCGGTCGCGATCTGATCGAAGCTGGTTACCAGGTGGCCGGGTTTGTCATCAGTGCACTGGCCATCTGGTATGGCATCCGTCGCCACCATCCCGAAGTGACCAACACCGGCAATGTGTTCTTTGTCATCTTCCTCTATACCAAGTTCTTTGACTGGTGGTGGGAGAGCATGCCGAAATACCTGTTCTTTCTCATCATCGGTCTGACAGCAATGCTGTTCCTGGTGATCTTCAAGCGGCTACGTGGCAGCGCGAATGTAGAAGATGGCGAGGTAACCCACGGATGACCTGGAAAAACCGGCATACCTGGATCGCCGGACTCGGCATTATCATCCTGACTAACGCACTGGCATTGGCCGGTCTTGCCTACAATCGTTCCGGGGAACCGGATGCCCGCGTCATGCTCAGTGAACGGGAGCTGAAGTTACCCTATTACTGGGGGCGCAAGCGTGAAAACAGTGGTCTGGCACTGACACTCAACTGGCGAATGAATAGTGCCAGTGACAATAAATCTTACTACTCCTCCCGTTACTCCCCGGCGCCGTGGTTGAATCAGGCAAAACTGGCCTTGCTGGGTTTTCCGGTAGAGGAGGCCACTGGCCACGCAGAGAACCGGCGTCGTCTGAACCACAGCCTGCCACGGGAGGCCTTCCTGGTGCTGGAATTCAACGGCCCGGCCTACCAGGCTGAACTCACACGCCAGCAGATGTTATCGAAACAACAGCAGGCACTGGCCGATCGCAACCCGGGTAACCAAAAATTGGCCAAAGCGGCCAAAGACAGCCAGGAGCGTCTGCAGCACGAACAGTACAAAGCCTCACGTCTGTTTGTCATCGACGTAGGGCTGGATGCCCAGGTGCTGCGCCAGCACTACCCCGATAGCGCTCGCTATATCGTGCAGCGCGGATCCATACGCGCCCGAGTCAACAAGCAGGATGATCAACAATGGGTGGTGCAGGGCTTTGTGAGTGAGATCGCCATCACCCGGGTCAACATACCACTGCAATATCGTAGTGCCTTCGAGCCATTCATGATCGATGATGCGGGTAAGCAAGCGCGTGATCCGAACTACCAGGTAACGCTGGCGTATGGGCAGCGGCTGGAGCCGTGGGTTGTGAGGGTGGAGTCTGGTAAATAGAGTGTGTTAACGGTTCCTTAACCGGAAGACCTGGCCCGTTTGATCGGGTCCTGCCTGAAAAAAAGACTCAGCGCTTCGTACACCTTCGGGTAGGCGTCATAGAGTACCTCGGGTTTTTCAAAAAAGACTTCACTCAGTACGGCAAGAAACTCGGCCGGTGCAGTGGCGCCATAGCGGCTAAGTCCCGGTTTCGGATTTTTTTGAAAATCTTCATACGCCGTGCTGAAGCGTTCGGGCCAGGCCTCGGCTTGCGCGCGCTTATGCTGGGGAGGAAACCCGTCTGCGGCACCGTTCAGCATATCCAGTTTGTGGACGAATTCGTGGATAACCACGTTGTGTCCATCCACTATGCCTGCGGTTTCACTGTCCTCCCACGACAGGATAACCGGCCCGCGTTGCCATGCTTCACCGATCAATTCGTTTTTGACAGTGTGCACCAGGCCGAATTCGTCAACCACCTCTCTTTTCGGTGCAAAGCCGGCCGGATAGATAATGATGGTCGTCCATCCCGAATACCAGTCAAGACCGAGATGCAGGATGGGCAGGCAGGCTTGCAGTGCAATGAGCAGCTGCATTGCCTCACTGACGTCGAGGTCATGTGCGCCGATGAATGACTTTTCATGCAGCAACAAAATCGCAAGACGACGCAGCTGGTTGCGTTCCGCTTCAGACAAATAATCGAGTAGCGGCAACTGCTGGAAGGCCTTGTCCCAACTGGCAGGAGAAACCGTGCTGCGGCTGATAATTTGCTGCTGCCGCCATTTTTTGAAGAGCTTGAACATTTAACCGCCAGGAATCCCGACAGGCCCCGTGGCGTCAGGCAGAATGATGATGTTCGTTTATTATGCTGTTTTAACAGAGGTAATCAAGGATTACTCTTTCATACTGACAGTCAACATCACCAGGGAATGATGCTGCCATCGATATCAAAAAACGTACCTGAGTTCTTGGGTGTGACCGTGCCAAGAATCTCCCTCATCCGGCCGACGCTCTCCGCCACCGTAATCTCTGCGTTGGGACCGCCCATGTCGGTCTTTACCCACCCGGGATGCAGGATGGCCACTTTCACCCCCCTGGGGGCAAGGTCGATGGCGGCGCTCTTCATAACGGCATTGAGAGCAGCCTTCGATGAACGATAGATGTAGCTTCCCCCGGACCCGTTATCTGCCATGCTGCCCATTTTGCTGCTCATGGCGGCTATCAGCTTGTGCTTGCTTGCGGCCACATGGGGCAAAAATGCCTCCATCATCTTCATCGGTGCGATGACATTGATGCGCAGACATTCCAGCCACTTTGCTTCGTCGGTGTTTCCGAACACGGCATCGGAGGGACCATAAATCCCGGCATTATTGAACAGAATATCGATAGGGTGTTCCTGAAGATCACGGGCGAGCTTCAGTATCTGGTCTTGCTGCGCAACATCGAGTGCGTAAACTGATACATCAGGAAACTGTTCGACAAGCCGGTCAAGCGCAGTTGCCTGATCAGGCTGTCGGCAGCAGGCGAGTACCCGCCACCCCTGCGCCGCATACTGGTGAACGAGTTCCAGGCCAATGCCCCGGTTGCTGCCGGTGATAAGGATGGTTTCAGTCATTGCGGTCTCCCATAAATGCTATAAGGTAAAAATTAATGACAATCGTTCGACTGTATGAGCCTCAAGATGAGACGCCATTGCGTGATATCGCCCTACAAAACTATTGCGCGTTGCGGCTGAAAATGAAGGCTCACGCAAATTCTATCTTAACGAGCAATACCAGGAGAAGTTCGTGGTGATGTCAAAAGTGTTTATTGATTGAATACGATACACAACGCAAAAAGGGGAGCAGAAGCTAAAATAAATCTGTCCCCTTTACTGCTTTACTACTTTGTTGTCAGAGAACCCTTTCGCGGTCGAGTCCCGGCAACCAGGACGCGGCTGGTCGGATTTCTCCCACGACAAGACCTCGCGAGTTTTCGATAGTTGGAGAGATATGCGCCTGAAGTTTATTTTTCTCTTCGTCAGATAATGCACCCAGATAATCAAGGATTGCCAATAACGCGACTGAACGCGCACGCGCACTGCCATCCGAAATTTTCAATGCGATCCCCAGGCCTCGCTCGGGTAAGGCCGCTGTGAGAATACCCTCGGCACCGGTTTTCGCCAGCACAGAACCCCTGGTGACTTCGTTCAACTCACTGACCATAGTGCCATGCCCGGCTATATACAGTGGCTCATTGGTAATGGCTTCATGAAGACGGTAAATGGCCTGCGCGCGATCATCTGACAGATCGACAGGGTTAGCGAAGCGGGCCGTGGCACGCGCGAGCTGGATCAAAGGCATCGTGGGGGCCGGCAACCCACAACCATCGACACCCATGGGATACTGCTCAAGATCAATATCAGCCAGGTCGGAAAGTATATCCAGCGACAACTGCTGTAATGGATGTTCGAGCTGGTGGTAGTTATCCAATGGCAGTTCCAGATACAGTGCCGTGGTTAAAAACCCGGTGTGCTTGCCCGAGCAATTATGGTGAAGTCGACAGCCTGCCTGCCCGGCAGCCAGTAGCTGGTGAGCACTCTCAGTGTGTTCAGGCAGCACCGCACCACAGGCCAGGTGTTCCTCGGTTAACCCCAGGCGGTTCAGCCATGATGCCACCAGATTCTGATGCATTTGTTCGCCCTGGTGAGACGAACAGGCCAGTGATAATTCTGCATTGTTGAGGGCATATCGGTCACTGGCGCCGCTCTCAACCAGATGAATTGCCAGCAGCGGCTTTAGCGCAGAACGCGGAAATATCAGGCTTTCGATATCTCCCCAGCGATCCACAACGTCACCCTTGAAATCACACACGACGGCTGCACCGAAATGTCGACTTTCCACGGTACCATTTCGTGTAACTTCGACGAAAAGCTCATAAGACATGCAGCAACACCCTGAATACGATCCAATTCTGATAAATAACCGTCGACAACTCTACGGCCGATGACAGGTATCGTCAAATGCAGTTCAGGTCCTGGTACCCGAAACGTGGTATAGTCACCAGACCAATATTTCCCCGTCCCACACACACTGGCAAACGGTGCCATTGCTTGCCAACCTGGTGGTATTTTCGTTTCAGGCCTGGCCAGGAGATTTTCAAGGGTTGTTTACCCTGTTGCCATGACGTGAGTTTATTCATGTCAGGTGTCTGCGTGTTCGCGAATAACTAACGAGATTCAGTATGAGAATAGAAATTATCACCACGTCCAATGAGACGCTTAAAGAGACCGGGTTTGGTACGCTTAAAGCTTGTAATAACGTTCTGGATTCAATCAGGCGCCTGGGTTACACCGCTACATTGAATGTGTGTGAAACGGCTGGAGATCTGGATGCGGTCACGAAAAGGAAGCCGGATTTAGTGGTTCTGGCCGTAAAGTACATTTCAGTCGAAAAGGGGAATGATATCTGGTTGTCCGATTATTTTGCGAACAACGGGATTAACTTTTCAGGTTCATCAAGAGAGACCCTGAAGTTTGATTCTGACAAGGTCCTCGCGAAATCTCATTTAAGAAAAATGGGCATTAAAACGGCTGATTACTTTACTGCAATACCCGGGCAGTATAACGATGAAAGTGAGTTACCCATCCGCTTTCCCCTGTTTTTAAAACCCTTGGATGCGGCAAACGGAAACGGGATTGATGATTTGTCCTTTGTCACAAGTTTCGCAGACTACGAAAGTAAAATAGCGTCTTTATATACCTCATTCAATCTTCCTGTACTCGTCGAAGAGTACCTGGATGGCAGGGAATTCACCGCGGCTGTCATTAATACGCCAGGTGATCGTTTACTGGTATCAGCAGTTGAAGTGGTACCACCCCAATCAACCAATGGCCTTCGCATTCTTGGTGAACAGGCAAAACGGGATGATTCAGAAGAGCTCAAAAAGTCCGAAGATAATGCATTAATTGACGGGGTAAACAAACTTGCTGTTGATGCGTTTGTTCATTTAGGGGTAAGAGATTTCGGGCGCATCGATGTCAAAGTCAACGCAAGTGGGCAATGCTATTTTATGGAAGCCAACCTGGTTCCCGGAATGACGGCCGATTCCAGCTATTTCCCTAAAGCGTGTGAAATAGAAGGCGAAATATCCTACGACAAAATGATCGGGCTGATACTGGATGAGGGGCTTCGCAGGACATCCGGTAACCTGGCCGATAACACTGCCGCAGATCCTTTGCCTCTGGCGGTGTGAGCGAAATAGCGGGCAGACGGAACTTCGCTGCCCGCTATTCCATTATTGCATGGCGGGTATGATGCCTTTCGATTCCAGAAACGCTTGCGGAACATCCGCGTTTTTACGCCCGGCAATCGCGTAATAATAAAGAGGTTCACCCTCGATAGAAAGCCGATGCCTGTATCGCTCGATGTGATAGACATGGATAAAATTCGAGAAAAGCAGTTCACGGATCATGGATGAAAATCCAGTCTTGTCGCTTTCGTTAAAAAAGGTTTCCTTGATGTTAAATGCCACCCACCCCTGAGCAGAAATAATATTGAATGCTTCAATGAAAGCATTGGTCGGAATATCTCCAAAGCCCAGGGCAGCAACAGTAACCATGCAGTCACATTGCCATGAGGCAATATCTTCTTTCTTTTCTTTATCAAGGGTTGTGAAATCCTCGACATAATACTCATCATACAAACCGGGTCTGTCACGGATAGTGGCGTCATAAGCTTCCGGGATGATGTCCACGCCTACCAGACGTGATACCCCGTGCTTTTTCAACTCCTCTCCCATCATCCCGTTACCTGCACCTAAATCCAGTACCCGTAATTCTGTGAAATTGTCCTGAGATTGTTTGACAGCGGACTCGAGAATAGTCGCCACTTTTACCGGAGAGGTGCATTTCAGGCGATCATAAAAGATTTGCTCATACAAACCGGGTACCTGATAAATCTCGTCATAATCGTGAAATCTGATTTTCCGCCGCCCCCCCGAGCCTTGCAGATAGAAAAAAGCCTCATCCTGATTGAGATTGTCTACCCCGGATTTCGGAAATTGTATTCTGTGTCTTTTCGGCATAACTTTCCCACGTCAATGAATCAATCTGGCCATGACAGGCATGGCAAAAGCGCCATTATACGCAGATTCCTTGAGTCCCATGGGTAAATCCAACACACTCTATTGATGCTGATACTCTCCGGCGTTTCTAAACGCTATAACGACACGCTGGTCCTGGCGTCGACCGATCTCCAGGTGCCAGCCGGCGAGACCACGGTGCTCATCGGACCCAGCGGCTGTGGAAAATCCACACTGCTACGCTTGATCGTAGGCCTCATTCAGCCAGACACCGGTGACATCACGCTGGGAGGGACACAATTAGCGCCATCAAACCTTCTCGAGCTGCGGCAGCGCATGGGCTACGTCATCCAGGAGGGCGGCCTGTTTCCGCATCTTACGGTCCGTGACAATGTGACCGTGATGGCGCGCTACCTGCGGCGCGATGCCGACTGGATTTCACACCGGCTTGCCGATCTGGCCCAACTGGTACGTCTGCCCCTGAACCTGATGAGCCGTTTTCCCGCAGAGCTTTCCGGCGGGCAGTGCCAGCGCGTCAGCCTGATGCGTGCGTTGATGCTTGACCCGGAGCTACTGCTGCTGGATGAACCGCTGGGGGCACTGGACCCGATGATTCGATATGAGCTGCAACAAGAGCTCAAATCCATCTTCGCCAAACTGGGAAAGACGGTCGTCATGGTCACCCATGACATCGCCGAAGCGGCGTTTTTCGGGCATACCCTGGTGCTGATGCGCGAGGGACGCATCGTGCAGACAGGCCCCTTCAAGGCACTGGCCCGGACACCGGCCGAAGCGTTTGTTACGCAGTTTATCAATGCCCAGCGTGGGCCCATGGAGCAACTCGCCAGGGTGCTGCAATGAGCATCAGCCGATGGACAGGCATGCTGCTGTCAGCGTTACTGGCCACGACACTGGCTCACCCGGTTCTCGCGGCCGGTGAGCCCGTCAAGATCACCATTGGATCCAAAAGTTTTACCGAGTCGGTCATTTTGGGTGACATGCTCAGTCACCTGGCTCAGCGTGCCGGCATCGAGGCCAGTCACCAGCGACAACTGGGGGGCACCCGCGTCGTGTGGAATGCGTTACTCAGTGGCGAGATCGACGCCTACCCGGAATACACGGGCACCCTGATGCAGGAGACTCTGGCCAAGGAGAATATACAGACCGAGGCGCAACTCAGGCAGGCCCTTGCCGCACATGGCCTGCGAATGACCCGTCCACTGGGGTTTAACAACACCTATGCGATCGGGATGAAAGAGACACTGGCTGCGCGGCTCAAGCTGCGCAAGATTTCTGACTTGCGCGACCATCCCGAACTCGTGTTGGGTTTCGGTAACGAGTTCATGGATCGGGCGGACGGCTGGCCTGGTCTGCAACAACGCTATCAGCTACCGCAGCAGAACGTCAGGGGCCTGGACCATGACCTGGCCTATCGTGGCATCGAATCGGGCACACTGCAGGTAACCGATCTTTACGCGACCGATGCAGAGATAAGCTATTATCATTTGCGTACACTCGAGGACGATCTGCATTATTTCCCCGCCTACAATGCCGTGATTCTCTATCGCGCCGATCTGGAACAACGCGCACCGGAAGCGGTAGCCCTGTTCAAACGGCTGGTCGGCCGTATCGACGCACCGGCAATGCGGGAACTGAACGCCCGGGTCAAACTGAACGGTGAGGCCGAAGCCGTGATGGCGGCCCGTTTTCTGGAAGAAAATCTGGCGCTGGATATAGACCCCCAGGTAAAAACGACCTGGCAACGGTTCTGGCAACATACGCGGGAACATCTTGTACTGGTGGGTATCTCACTGTCTGCGGCTATCCTCGTGGCCATTCCGCTGGGCATAGTGGCGGCACGCCATGCGCGCGTGGGCCATATCGTGCTTGGCATCGCCGGTATTATCCAGACCATTCCTTCGTTGGCGCTGTTCGTATTTCTGATACCCTTGCTTGGCATCGGTGGGCCACCTGCGGTGGTGGCCTTGTTTCTCTATAGCCTGCTACCGATCATTCGTAACACCCATGCCGGCATCAGAGGCATCTCACCGGCTATTGTAGAGTCTGCCCAGGCGCTTGGACTACCATCGCGTGCCAGGCTACGCATTGTAGAACTGCCCCTGGCAACGGGTGCTATTCTCGCGGGCATCAAAACGTCGGCGGTTATCAATGTCGGCACCGCAACACTTGCCGCGCTCATTGGTGCCGGCGGGTATGGCCAACCCATCCTTACCGGTATTCGTCTTGACGACACCGGCCTGATCCTGCAAGGCGCAGTCCCGGCCGCTGTGCTGGCGCTACTGGTGCAGGGGATATTTGAACTCGTCGAGCGAAGGTTGTCTCCGTGATGTCTTTTCAAGACCCTGGAGCCGATTGCTTAAGTAAGTGCCATTCTGGTCTGTTCCCCAATTAACGATCAGCGGCTGAGCACAATCCTGTAGCGTGCCTGTCCGCTCCTGAGCCGCGCGATTGCTTCGTTCACCTGTTCTAAACGGAATTGCTCTGTTACCGGTTTGATCTGGTGGCGTGCTGTAAAATCCAGCATGCGCCGAATAGTAGCCGGACTACCAACCGGCGATCCCGACACCGAACGCTGTCCCAAAATCATGGGAAACACCTGCAGATCCAGGGGGTCCAATGTCGCGCCAAGGAAATGGAGGCGGCCCCTGGGCTTAAGGGCAGACATATAGGCATTCCAGTCCAGTTTGATGTTTACGGTAGAAAGGATCAGATCGAAGTGGCCAGTCACAGATTCAAGTGCCGAGGAGTCTCTGGAGCTGAGCGCATGGTGCGCACCAAGTTTGAGTGCCTCCTCTTGTTTCGCCAGGCTCGAAGTGAAAGCCGTAACCTCGCAACCCCATGCGTTAAGAAACTGAAGCGCCATGTGGCCGAGCCCGCCAATACCGATCACACCGACCTTGGCGGTCGAAGAAACGTCAAACTGAGTCAGTGGATTAAAAACCGTTATTCCACCACAGAACAACGGTCCGGCAGTCGCTGAATCGAGCGACTTCGGTAGCGGAAACACGCTGACCGCGCTGGCGCGTACTTTTTCGGCAAACCCACCGTGGCGTCCGACAATTGTAGCCTCGGAATTGGCGCAGAGATTATGATCGCCCGACATACAGGAGTCGCAGGACATGCAGTAGCCGGAATGCCAGCCCAATCCCACGCGTTGACCAACCTCAAGGTGTGTCGCAGCACCGCCGACTGCAGCGATTGTTCCGATGACTTCGTGCCCGGGTACGAGGGGGTACTCTGTCATCCCCCATTCGTTATCCAACATGCTGAGATCACTGTGACAGATGCCGCAGTGTTCGACATTGATTTCGACCTGATGGGCACCGAGTGGACCGGGGTCATATTCGTAGGGTCTTAGCTCTCCACCAGGTTTGAATGCCGCATAAGCTTTTATCATTACGCTTCTCCTGTGAGCGAATTATCCATGCTCTCTGCATGCACCGCGCAATCAAGAGTTTAGCCTATGGAAAGGGTACGGAAAGGGGGCGGAGGGATATAATATTATCCCCTCCGTTCCATTTGTCGCCATTTGTCGATCAATCGACTCTGATCCCATTGACCTATACACTTACACCACTGTTCCTCAGCCAGGTAAAAAACAATGACATACAATATTGAAGAAATCAGTCGTGGTTTCCAGAAAGCCATGCAGGAAGCGGGCGATGTAAGTGTGGATACCGATACCGACAGCCAGCAGCGCACACGCCGTCAACGCGTACTGGATATGTGGAACGAAGACATCGGACGTGCGCTGGCTGCGAACGAGGACCTGAAGCTCGATGACGCCCATCTGGCCGTTATTTACAGCCTGCGCGACCATTTTCTTGAACACGGGTTCGCGAAAGCCGGAAGAGTGCTGGGAGACATGCTCGACGCACGGTTCGAAGATGCCGGTGGTCGCAAGTACCTGCGACGCCTGTTTCCGAACGGGCCGGTCGCCCAGGGCATGAGGATAGCGGGTTTGCCGGTACCGAACCTGACTGAGAACAAGGGACAGGGAACGGCGCGTTAGGCTGGGGTGTCTGGTTATCACCGTGATATATTTACCGATATGGGGGCTATACTTAGACGAGGGGTAATGTGAGGTATCGGAGTATGAAACCAGACAAGCACCTGATTGCAGCCATACTATCTGCCTTGTTAACGCTTGTTGCCGGCGTGGCCTGTGGGTCGGAGATCTACAAGTGGACAGGGGATGACGGCGTTACACACTACGCAGAAGCGCCACCTGAAACCAGTTTTTCCAGCCTTGAAATTCTGGATGTTTCTGTCCCCGAGCCTGCTCCACCTGCCACTACGATTTATCAGCCAGTACTCGACGTCGCAAACAGCATTGAAGCCAGCCGACTGGAACGTGAACGTGCGCGGCTCGAACGAAAAAAAATACTTCTGCAAGAACGAGAGTTACAGCAATCGCAGCTGGCTGCGCAACCAAGCTACTATAGAAACAATGCGGTGGGTCCTGCCTACTACCCGCCTCGCTACCGATATCCCCCCCGGCCTTACCCACCAGGGTACTGGCGCTATCCGATGCCGACACCACATCAAGGCGGTGACCGACCGGGCAGAGATGGCGGTTCGGCACGCGCCTTCTTCAACCGCTAGCTATTGGCGGGCGGTGAGGGGATGCCGTTATCGAAAGGGTACGCCACCTGGCCCGTATCAACGGCCAGCCGGACTAAAATAAATCTGTCCCCTTTTTCCTTCTTTTCCCTTTTTCCCAGGACGTTTCACAATGCACGTGCAGTTGCGGTTTTATGAAGAGCTGAACGATTTTTTGGCGCCTGCATTGCGCAAAACGAGCATTGATCACACGTTTGACCGGCGCACTTCAGTCAAGGATATGATTGAGTCCTTTGGTGTACCCCATCCCGAGGTCGAACTGATTCTGGTCAATGGGAAATCGGTCGACTTTTCCTATATTGTCAAAGACGGTGACCAGATCAGCGTCTATCCGGTGTTTGAAAGCCTGGATATCAGTCCACTGATTCGCCTGCGGCCTGAACCCTTGCGGGTGGCGCGCTTTGTGATCGACTGCAACCTGGGTCGGCTGGCACGCTATTTACGTCTGCTGGGTTTTGACAGTCTGTACCGCAATGACTATACCGACAAATCCATTGCCGACATCGCCCGGAATGAAAACCGCATTGTACTAACGCGCGACCGGGCTCTGTTACAGCATAAAATCATCACTCGCGGATATTTTGTTCGCGCCACAAAACCCAGGGAACAGGTCAGGGAAGTGTTGGCACGTTTTGATTTGTATCGACAGGTAAAACCGTTTACGCGTTGCGCCCGTTGCAACGGTGAGCTGAGTGATACAGACAAACAATCTGTATCAAAACGACTGGAGCCGAAAACCAGGCAGTTCTATGACACGTTCAGGGTCTGTAAATCTTGCGGACAGGTCTACTGGGAAGGCAGCCATCACAAACGCATGCAGGCTTTACTGGACAGCTTTACAGAGAGGTTGAAATGAATTTTCCCGGCCACCGTGGCATCGAAATGGTGTGCCGCCAGGGCACCCGGCAAGCTGTGGGTAATGGCATCCACATAACGGGGGCGCTGTTAACCGGAAACTTTTTTCAATACCGTCTGTTCATCGGGAAACGGCAACGCATCACCTTCCAGCCACTTTAGTAATGACGCCCAGGTCTCGATGTCTTTTTTCGCATCGCGTTCGCCCAGTTCATGGATGCCGAGTCCCTGTTCAGTGGCCGTGACATAGTACTGGGTGTCACGGATTCTGCCGATCACCGGGATATCCAGGTTTTTCAGAAAACGCTCCAGTTTTTCGACGGCTTTGGTGCGGATACGGGTACGGTTGGTGACAATCGCCAGGCGCGTGTTATGCACCCGCGCTTTACCGACCAGCAGCAGGTCGCGGATAAAATCCGCGGTGGAGTGAATGTCGATGGAGGAGGGCAGCACCGGGATCAGAATGATGTCCGCCTCGGCCACACGGTCTTCGATATCCACCAGGGCATAGCCGGCCGGCGTATCCGTGATAACAAAGCGAGTGTTTTCCGGGACCTTCATTTGCCAGGTGCGGGTAATGCCTTCGCGCGGCGGCTCAAACGCAGTCACACCGTGGATGGGCGCCCGTTCGGGGGGGCGCGCTTTAAGCCAGCGGCTGCTGGAGCCCTGCTTGTCGTAGTCGAACAAGGCGGTGCCATAGCCCTGAGCTGCGCAGAAACTGGCCAGATTGGTGGCCACGGTGGTCTTTCCGCAACCACCCTTGGTATTCATGACGGTGATTCGCAGCACAGTGGGACGTACCTCGTCGCAAGTCGTTTTTGGTGTATTCAGGGGTTTAAGATAATAACAGGTTTGCCGGCACATGAAAGTGAGTACGCCAGTCAGATGTATTTACCGTCACCGCCTGAAGATATTAATCAGCGCCGTAACAATGACGCTGACAATGAACATCGATGTAATGGGAATAAAGATCCTGCTGCGACCGCTCTCGACACGGATATCGCCCGGCAGTTTGCCGAACCAGTTCAGCAACCAGGGGGCGAACTGTAAGATTAGCCCCAGGACCAGAATGATTGAACCTGCAATGATGAGCAAACGTGCCATATCGAGAATGCTACCTTAATTATTACTAAAGAAACGCTTCAAAGGCACTGGCAGCCAGTTGCTCCGAAAAGAACAGGGCGAAACCCGTGTTATTTCCCCAGTGTTCGATAACCTGCGCATAACTCAGTACCGAGCCGTCATCCGCGGCAATCCGGTACGGGTCAGTACTTCCCGGTTGCCGCTGTGCCTGAATCATGCGCCACATCGGCGACCCCTGTTATTTACGGATTATGCTCACCTTGGCGGACTTGTGGTCCCGCCAGAAGCCGCTGTCCTCCGGACCCAGACAATACTCCCGCCAATCGCTTAACGTGCCTTAGCTTAAGCCGCATGCGGATGAACCCGCTTCTCAATTTCCTTCCCGACAGTCTGTGTCGCGACTCGCAGATCATACTCAGTCTGTAAACCCATCCAAAGTTCCGGTGAGACGCTGAAATAACGCCCAAGACGTAGCGCTGTATCTGCAGTAATACCACGCTTGCCATTCACAATTTCACTGATGCGACCGGGAGGCACATAGATATCCCGTGCCAGCCGATTGATGCTAATCTCCATGGGTTTTAGAAAGTCCTCCCGCAGAATTTCGCCGGGGTGGATGGGTGTTAGTTTTTTAGCCATAGCAAAATCTCAGTGATAATCCACAATTTCAACATCAGTCACTTCGCCGAAATTCCAGCAGAAGCAAAGCACACGAACGCCCGAATCATACGGAAAACATAATATGTTAAGCGGCATGGTAAAAGTTTCGGGATTACAGAGTGTGGAACGGGTGCCATCCTTGGCCTCCTGAGCAGTGATTTAGTTCAACTGCACGATATTACATCATTCGGAACAAATCGTTCTACGGGCGATTACGCATAAAGGGCGACACGCGGAGGTAAGTAAAGCCTATTAGTATCAACTGTTGCCAGGTTCTGATACTCAGCCACGTCGGCAGAGGCTTTTCCGCTTACCTTGAAATTCCGTCGAATGCTAAAGCCCCCCGCGCCCGGCGCCGAAACATCCCCTGTTGGCTCTTTACCACACAGGGAAGCTACGGGATGAGACTCGCTCACTGGCAGGGAAAAGCTTTCGCGATCCTCTTCCTCGTTCTCGCTGCGGCCTGGAACGCCGCGGGTGACAGCGGGGAAGCATCGCGACTCTATGAACAGGCCCATCGGTTGATGGACGAGGCCGAGGGCAGTCGCGCGAAGCTGCTGCAGGCCGCAGAGATCCTCTCCGAACTGCAACAGAAATTCCCCGAAAGCGAACTATCCTGGATCCTGGCGGGACGCCTGATCCTCAAGGCCGGTTATATCAACCGCACCAACTACAGCGAGGAATCCCTGAAGCTTTCCGTTCAGTATTTCCACAAGGCGCTGGCAATCAACCCCGACAGCCTTGATACGATGGTTTTCAGCGCCTATCCCTATCTCTATCAAGGGGACCTGGAAAATGCGAAACGACGCGCCGGGGTAGCCGCGGAAATCGACCCGGACGCGGTGCGCCTGCTTTTTCTCCAGGGGGACATCGCCCATAAGGAAAAAGACTGGCAAGAAGAGATTCGACTGGCGAAACGGGTTCTTGCGTCCACAGACGACCCGCTGTTTACCGGTTTCGCCTACAGCGACCTGGCCAACGCCTACAGGGTCACGAAGCAGTATGGAAAAGCCGAACACTATTACCTGAAGATCATCGAACTCAAACCCGACTCGGCCTGGAGCCTGATCAACTACGGCAGCTTCCTGGTCAAACGAGGGGAGTACGACAAGGCCATCGATATCCTCAACCGGTCGATGCAAATCACCGAATCCGGCATGGGACATCACCTGCTCGCCAAAGCCTGGTACGGCAAGGGTCGCAAGCTGTACTGGGAAGACGGAAAACCTGCGGAGGGCGTGAAGTCTTTCAAGAATGTGCTGCGCCATGATCCCGACCACGCGAACGCCCTTTACGGACTGGGCCTGTACTACTACCGTAAAGGCCACCAGTCAAAAGACCAGGTCGAACTCTACAGGGCCGAAGGCTATTACAAACGTGCCATCGAAGCGGACCCGGAACACGAACAGGCGATAGCGCAGCTGGCAAGGCTGCAGAAGCTGCTGGGCTGGCTGAAGAAGCATCCCGCGCAGAAGAAGCCGGTCAAACCTTTCACCAGCCCGCCGTCGCAGGGTTGAGCCCGACGGCGAGGGGAGAGAAAGAAGGGGGCTGAAGCGCATTATGCAGCGTTAATCTCAAACTCCGTTGCTTTTACAACAGGTTTCACCGGCCTGTTCTTCTTAACAAGCTCAACAAAGCCATAATGCACCATTGTTTTCAGCGTTCTTGAAAGGTTGCTGGGCTCGCGGCCTACCGCATCAGCAAGTGCCTTCAATGACTCCGGCTACATCTCCGCATTGTATTTACCGAAGTACTTTATCCGCCTCAAAGGGTGATGTCCGTCACCGCCCCCCTTTAACTGGTCCCGTTTTTCTAAAGAAAGCTGCCGCGTTGTCCCTGCGTAATTTTTGCGCCAGGTCGGGCGGAAGAAGGCGCAGCCAGCCACGGTGAAAAGCGATGAAACGACCGTACTGCTGCCAGCCACTGTCCGGTTCGTCCCAACTGTCCAGTCGTTCCACTGACCACACAGGGTCTGAACCCACCATGAATCGATCGGGAAAGGAGCCGATCAGGTCGCGCCACTCGGGGAGCAGGGCGCCGTCATCGCCAGTAATGGGGTTATTGACGAAACGCCAGGGGTCGCGCGCAGACAATTCGGCCCAAACGTTGGGGCAACGCTGCAACACATCCGACACTTGCGCGGGTGTGAGAATGGCGCCGGCGTGTGCCCACAGCAGTTTCACACGGGGATAGCGAAGGCAGAGCTTGAGCATGTAATCCGCTGTGCTGAATTCGGTGTGCAGCAGCATCGGTACGTCAAAGTCTTCGGCGACAGCGGCCAGACCGGCAATGACCGGGCTGTGCGGTGGCGGTGCAAAGCCGCCGACCAGGTGCAGTTCGCCGATGCCATGATACTGGCCGGACTCAAGCGCCTTTCGTGCCTGGTCTATCACGTCTGCATCGTGCGCCCAGGTCGACCAGTCGCCCGGTTTCCGGTACGGGCTCCAGATCGGAATGACACGTTGCGGCGCCAACCTCTGGAGCTCAATCGCAAGTTCTGCCGGGGTGCCGATCACCACCGCCAGTGCGACCGCGTTTTCCTCCAGGATCGCTACCGCCTGCTGTGCGCTGGTTACATCCTCCTGGCTCCACTTGTAATGAACGTGTACATCGGCCAGCGGCGGCGCGCTCCAGGCGGGTAGTGACAACAGGCCAAACAGCAAGTAAACAAGGAAGCGCATGGGTTGCAGCATAGAACAAAGTCCCTGGAGGCGGGGATAATTGTGTCTGTCCCCATCTATTGATCCCTGGTTACACTTAAGAAGTTATGGTGCTTGACGCCATATATAATTATGGTGTAAAAGACCATATGAACGCAAGGAAGCTGTTCTACCACAAGGCAACCCGTGGTGATGTGATCGTTGAAATGGTGATCTGGCAATTGCCGGAAAACTCCGTGGAAAGACCGCATAGCCTTAAATACCGATTCTTTTGCGGTACCGCAGAAAGTTGTTATGTGCGCTACGACAATGAGACCGGTAAAGGCGATCACCGTCACTATGGCGCTCAGGAAGAGCATTATCCTTTCCAGTCTATAGAGAGACTGGTTGAAGATTTTCGCAGCGACTGCGTCCGACTTGCGGACTGGGAGTGGTGACCATGAAGCGTATTGAGATTGAAGTTATGCGTTCCAGTGACGCATTGAAGGCAGCCGTTGAAACCTGGCATAAAGCCAAGGCCGGAAAGAAGGTCACCCCCAGGCTGTCATTTGGCAGTATCAAGGACCTGTTCTCAGCCATCACAGAGAAACGTCTTGAACTGCTGCGTTACGTGGCAGAGCGTCAAGGCACATTGAATACCCGTCAGTTGGCGCAGGCATTGGGCAGGGATTATAAAAACATCCACACCGATGTCAGCGCGCTGGACGAACTGGGTTTGATCGAGAAGGGCGAAAAGGGCGTGTTAACCGTTCCCTACGATGAGATCGTTATTCATGCCGGCCTTACAGAGGCTGCATAGTATAGGTTTGATAGGGCGCATACCGGTAGTACTTTGGAACACTATCCAGCCTGACGTGCAACCAATAGACACCAAGACCACAGGTACTGACCCACAACGGCTGGTCACTTAAAGCACTGGAAACCGCTTCGGAAACTGACCTCCATAGTTCCACCACTGCATTAGCCGGCGCCTGGCGCAGAAAAGCGGCGAGGTGTGTACAGGCACTCACGGGTTCCAGTGGACAAGGTGCAATCAACCGGGCATCGCCACCAAGATTGTCGAAACTGACCATCATCTGTCCACGGTCTGTTTCGAAGTGTTCAGCAAACGCTGTTGAATCGGGTGATGCCCGGGCAAGCCGGGGGCTGTCTACCAGCACGTATTCAAACGGGCGTTGTAAGCTGTCACGGGTAATCGGCGGTGTCTCCCACAAGAATGCTTCAAATGCACTGGCAGCCAGTTGCTTCGAAAAGAACAGGGCGAAACTCGTGTTATTTCCCCAGTGTTCGATAACCTGCGCATAACTCAGTACCGAGCCGTCATCCGCGGTAATCCGGTACGGGTCAGTACTTCCCGGTTGCAGTTGCTCCTGAATCATGTGCCACATCGGCGACCCCTAAGCCGCATGCGGATGAACCCGCTTCTCAATTTCTTTCCCGACCGTCTGTGTTGCCATCCGCAAATCATACTCAGTCTGTAAGCCCATCCAGAGCTCCGGGGACACGCTGAAATAACGCCCAAGGCGTAGCGCTGTATCCGCAGTAATACCACGCTTACCATTCACAATTTCACTGATCCGGCCGGGCGGCACATAGATATCCCGTGCCAGCCGATTGATGCTGATCTCCATGGGTTTCAGAAAGTCCTCCCGGAGAATTACGCCGGGGTGGATGGGTGTTAGTTTTTTAGCCATAACAAAATCTCAGTGATAATCCACAATTTCAACATCCGTCACTTCGCCGAAATTCCAGCAGAAGCAAATACGCCATTGATCGTTAATCCGGATGCTGTGTTGTCCCTTACGGTTGCCTTTTAAGGCTTCCAGACGATTGCCAGGAGGTACCTTCAGATCCTGCAGGCGTCTGGCCTGATCCAGGTACAGCAACTTGCGGCGGGCAACTCGCTCAATGTTTTTGAAACGCGGAACAACGTTATCGTTAAACAAGGATTCCGTGTCCTTGCACACGAACGCCCGAATCATACGGGAAACATATTACGGGAAACGTAATATGTCAAGCGGCATCGGAAAAGTTTCGGGATTACAGAGTATGGAACGGGTGCCATCCTTGGCCTCCTGAGCGGTGATTTACTTCAACTGCACGATGTTACATCAATCGGGATTCGGATAACCCCCTGTTTATATACTTGCCCTGAAGAAAACCGTATCCTTGGTGCAACACATGGAACCCGACTCCAAAGCACAGGCACAACAACGCGCCAACCAGATCAGGTCCTTCCAGGCAGAGGTCGCCCGGCTGGAAGCCGAGGGTGTGATGCAGCTCAGCGCCGACCAGCAGCGTGCCATTCACACCTACCATGACGACTTGCTTGCCGGCTTCTCGCAAACCTTTGGCATTGACCGTAACCGGCAGGCCAGGCAGCTCTCGCTGGGTATGCGCATCGCTTCGTTCCTGGGCGCGCTGGCGTTGGCGGCCAGTATATTTTTCCTCTTTTACCAGTTCTGGGGTCGCTTCGGCAGCACGGCACAGGTCAGCATTCTGGTGCTGGCATCGCTCGCCACCTTCAGCGCCACCGGCCTGATCGCCAAACGCGATACGAGTGGCTATCTGGGGTGATGGGAGTTACCTGGTTGCCGATCGTGACCTGATCGAAGGGGGTTACCAGCTGGCCGGGTTTATACTCAGTGCGCTGGCCATCGGGTATGGCATTCGCTACCACAATGCCGAAGTGACCAATACCGGTAATGTGTTTTTTGTCATCTTCCTCTATACCAAGTTCTTCGACTGGTGGTGGGACATCATGCCGAAATACCTGTTCTTCCTCGTCATCGGCCTGACCGCGCTACTGTTCCTGGTGATCTTCAAACGGCTGCGCGGCAGCGCCAACGTAGAAGACGGTGGAGTGGCCACCGGATGACCTGGAAAAACCCGCACACCTGGATCGCCGGGCTCGGCATTATCCTCCTTACCAACGCACTGGCACTGGCCTGTGTTGCGTACAATCGCTCCGGTGAGCCGGACGCCCGCGTTACCCTCAGCGAGCGTGAGCTGAACCTCCCGTACAATTGGGGAGGTGAACGTGAAAATAGTGGTTTGGCGCTGAGACTCGACTGGCGTGATAACCCCTCCCGCTACCTGCCAGCCCCCTGGCTGGATCAGGCCAAACTGGCCGCGCTGGGATTTCCGGTAGAAGACGCGACAAGCCGCGCAGATAACCGGCGTCGCCTCAACCACAGCCTGCCACAAGAAGTCTTCCTGGTGCTGGAATACAACGGCCCGGCCTACCAGGCTGCACTCGCACGCCAGCAGGCAGTAACGGAACAACGACAGGCGCTGGCTGATCGCAACCCGGATGACGAAGCATTGGAAAAAGCGGCCAGGGACAGCCAGAAACGCCTGCAACGTGAACAGCACAAAGCCTCACGCCTGTTTGTCATCGACGCCGGGCTGGACGCACAAACACTGCGCCAGCGCTACCCCGATACCGCGCGCAACATCGTGCTGCGCGGCACGGTACGCGCCCGGGTGAATCAGCAAGACGATGATCAATGGGTGGTACAGGGACTTGTAAATGAAGTCGCCGTCAGCCGGGTCAATATACCGCTTGAATATCGAAGTGTATTCGAACGAGACCGCGACCCTGATTACGAGGTGACTCTGGCAGTTGGGCGGTGGTTGGAGCCATGGGCAGTGGGGGTAAAGTAATTCGCCACCTTTATTTTCCAGGGGGATTACCCTTTTATTCTGAGTAAAAAAGATTCCGAAGAGTTTCTACTCTGACCCCAAATATTATCATATTACTGTACCGCTACAGTTATAGTTGGCATCCTATCCCATGTTTTCCCCTCCAGCTTTCTGCCATTGGCTTTTTTACTCCGTTTTATCCCGTCTTTGCCCCATGTGCCCCATTGCTTAAAAAAGAACTCTACGCCGGCCTTTTTGCATTGGTCCCTGACCTTTAAAGCCCATGTTTCTTGCATTGGTCTTGCGCTAATGCCTGACTCGCCACCCACAATCACCCAATGAATGTTGGAAAGAGGCAGCTTGCCTAAATCTTCAAGTAAAGGTTCGATAGACAAGAAACGTGTTCTTGCCTTTATTTTTTGCAAGTCTCTAATTCGTGGCTTGCCGTATTCTTTGTCTTCAACGGATACCCCTAACCAGGCATTATCTGGAACTGAATGACTTTGAAAATACTGGTGCATCCTTGCGCTACGCTTGGTCAATATCTGGTATGTGTGCCAAGGTGTTTCTTCGACAACAGCCATTACTTTTTCAATGAATTCGAAAGGAACCCCATCCTGAAAAAGATCACTCATGGAGTTAACAAAGTACATCGTTGGCTTTTTTCGTTTCATAGGCTGAGATAGACGATCTGGCATCAGGCTCAACTTAAAGCCGTTTTCATAACCTGGCGCACCCATTGCCTGCAATCGTTTTGACATGGTTTCTGCATAGCAGTGTTTGCAGCCTGGTGATATTTTTGTACAACCAGTAACCGGGTTCCAGGTTTGCTCTGTCCACTCGATTTTGCTCATATGAACCTCAAAATTGGGTTAGTGTTGTTTTTTTAAAATATCTTGGACAACTTTATCTGCGAGTCGCCAGGCTTTTTCATTCGGATTAGAAACCGCAAAATAAAACAGGAATAGTGGCCGGTTATTATTGTATAGCATAAGTGGCTTGGCCACGTAATTGAAAGACTGTTTTAGACGCTTTGTTACCCATTCTTCAAGTTCCTGGATATTCAACCGCTCAGTTGCATCGTCTGGGTCTGTAGAATTAAACAGATCACCCGTTGGCGGTTTTTGCTTAGGTTTATAAAGAGCATCTTTCCAATCCCCGGTTCCCAGCAATCGAGTCAGCGTTTTTTCCCATTCGGGCCTGATTTTCGCGCCGTCCCGTGGTGTCATTCTTGCTATGACAGAAATAGGAAATAACAGCCACAAATCAACTTTTTGAGATTTGGTGACATGTTGCAATGTACGCCAATCTAGTTCCGTATTATAGGGATCTAGAAACAATACAGCTCTGTCTGTACTACTTAATGTATTACAGAACTCCGGCACAAATATATTGGCATCTTTCTGGGTGATATGAATCGTTTTATGCGGGTACTCTTCTCTGATCTGTTTCAGAGGTGTGATGTATTCAGGATTTAGATCGTTGAAATGATACTGGTGAAAACCTGGATTCACATCAAGCGCTATTCTTACCGAGCCCTGGAAGTCTTCAGAGGGGAGCATTTGCTCTTGGAATTCTATTTCCTTGGGGTCCTGAGAACCCGTACCTGCAAATGCATCGACATAGTGTAAAGTAAACGATTTATTGCGTAGCGCTGTTGAATAGAACTTGAGATATTTCTCAAGTACTTCAAGTTTTTTCCGTGTCCACGGACCGCCAAAACTATGCCTCATAGCAAATCCTTGTTCAGGCTACACACATGACCAATACTGTTCTTATATACAGTATTATGATATTTGTCAACCTCCTGAATGATAAAAGAATAATAAGAAGAAGAGAGAAGTGCATTCTTGCGCAGGAGTGTCGGATGTCATTTGCTATTACATGAGTAATAAATCCTACTCCCAGGAAAGTGAAACCATGGGAGTCAGACCTAAATAGTTTATTCCGTTTTATCCCACTGCCACCTTCGAAACACCCGGATCATACCCCAAATTAGGCGCCAGCCAACGCTCGGCTTCCTCCACCGTCATCCCTTTCCGCCGTGCATAATCTTCCACCTGGTCCCGATTAATCTTCCCAACCCCAAAATACTTCGATTCTGGGTGACTGAAGTACCAGCCGGAAACCGCCGCAGTGGGCAGCATGGCGAAGTGCTCGGTGATGCTGATCCCGGCGTTGGCTTCCGGATCGATCAGTTCCCACAACAACGCCTTTTCCGTGTGGTCCGGGCAGGCCGGGTAGCCGGGAGCAGGGCGGATGCCTTTGTACTGCTCCTTAATGAGCCCGTTGTTGTCGAGTGCTTCATCACTGGCATAGCCCCAGAATTCCTTCCTTACCCTTTCATGCAAACGCTCTGCAAAAGCTTCGGCCAGGCGGTCGGCCAGGGCCTTGAGCATGATGCTGTGGTAATCGTCGTGGTCAGCTTCAAAACGCTTTACGTGTTCGTCGATGCCGATGCCGGCGGTGACGGCGAAGGCGCCGATGTAGTCTTTCAGGCCGGTGTCTTTGGGCGCGACGAAGTCGGCCAGGCACTGGTTGGGACGGCCCGGGGGTTTCTGGTTTTGCTGGCGCAGGTGGTGCAGGGTGGTCAGCACTTCGTTGCGGTCTTCGTTGGTATAGACCTCGATGTCGTCGTCGCCCACCTGGTTGGCGGGGAACAGGGCGAACACGGCTTTGGCCTGTAGCCATTTTTCGTCGATGATCTGGTCAAGCATGGCCTTGGCGTCTTCGAACAGGTTGCGGGCGTGTTCACCGACGATTTCGTCGTCGAGGATTTTCGGGTAGCTGCCGGCCAGTTCCCAGGTTTTGAAGAACGGGGTCCAGTCGATGTACTGGCGCAGTTCTTCCAGCGAGTAGTCGTCGAACACGGTGATACCCCAGGTTTTCGGTACCGGCGGGGTGTAGTTGTCCCAGTCGAGGGGGATCTTGTTGGCGCGCGCGTGTTGCAGGGTCAGCCATTCGGTCTTGCGCTGTTTGCCGGCGTGCATGGCGCGGACTTTTTCGTACTCGGCCTTGATCTCTTCGATGTAAGGCGCTTTGTTGTCTTCGCTGACCAGGTTCTGCGCCACGCCGACGGCGCGTGAAGCGTCTTTCACGTAGATGGTCGTGCCGTGGTAGCCGGGTTCGATTTTAACGGCGGTGTGGACGCGTGAGGTGGTGGCGCCGCCGATCAGTAGCGGGATGTCGAAGCCTTCGCGTTCCATTTCCTTCGCCAGGTGCGCCATTTCGTCCAGGCTGGGGGTGATGAGTCCGGACAGGCCGATGATGTCGACGTTGTGTTCTTTGGCGGCGTCGAGGATTTTCTGGGCAGGCACCATGACGCCGAGGTCAACGACTTCGAAGTTGTTGCACTGCAGCACTACGCCGACGATGTTTTTGCCGATGTCGTGTACGTCGCCCTTGACGGTGGCCATGAGGATTTTGCCTTTGGCGCCCGTTGCGTCGGCGTTTCCGGCTTTCTCGGCCTCGATGTAGGGCAGCAGGTAGGCGACGGCTTTTTTCATGACGCGCGCGCTTTTGACCACCTGCGGCAGGAACATTTTGCCTTCGCCGAACAGGTCGCCGACGACGTTCATGCCGTCCATCAGCGGGCCTTCGATGACCTGGATGGGGCGCTCGTATTGCTGGCGGCATGCTTCGGTGTCTTCGACCACGAAGCTGTCGATGCCTTTCACCAGGGCGTGCTCGAGGCGTTTGGTGACGGGCCAGCTGCGCCATTCCAGGTCTTCTTTTCTTTCCGCGGTGCTGCCGTCGCCCTTGTACTTGTTGGCGATCTCCAGCAGGCGTTCGGTGGCGTCGTCGCGGCGGTTGAGTACCACGTCTTCGACGCGTTCGCGCAGTTCGTCGGGCAGGTCGTCGTAGATGGCCAGTTGCCCGGCGTTGACGATGCCCATGTCCATGCCGGCCTTGATGGCGTGGTACAGGAACACGGCGTGGATGGCTTCGCGTACCGGGTTGTTGCCACGGAACGAGAACGATACGTTACTGACGCCGCCGCTGACCTTGGCGTGCGGCAGGGTCTGTTTGATCTGGCGCGTGGCCTCGATGAAGTCCACGCCGTAGTTGTTGTGTTCCTCGATGCCGGTGGCGACAGCGAAGATGTTGGGGTCGAAGATGATGTCTTCCGGCGGGAAGCCGACTTCCTCGGTGAGGAGTTTGTAGGCGCGGGTGCAGATCTCGACCTTGCGTGCCTGGGTATCGGCCTGGCCGGTTTCGTCGAAGGCCATGACGATAATGGCGGCACCGTATTTGCGGCACAGTCTGGCGTGTTCGATAAACGCGGCTTCGCCTTCCTTCATGCTGATGGAGTTGACGACGCCCTTGCCCTGGATGCACTTCAGGCCGGCTTCGATGATCGGCCACTTGGAGGAGTCGATCATCACCGGTACACGCGAAATGTCCGGCTCACCGGCAATCAGGTTGAGGAAGGTGACCATGGCTTTTTCGCCATCGAGCATGCCTTCGTCCATGTTGATGTCGATGATCTGCGCGCCGTTCTCGACCTGGTCGCGTGCCACGGTCAGGGCTTCGTCGTACTGTTCTTCGAGGATGAGGCGTTTGAACCTGGCCGAGCCCGTCACGTTGGTGCGTTCGCCGACGTTGACGAACAGCGACTCGTCGGTGATGTTGAGGGGCTCCAGGCCGGACAGGCGCAGTACGAAGTTGTTGTCGACTTTTTTGCGCGGCGGGCATTGGGAAACCGCCTCGGCGATGGCCTTGATGTGTGGCGGGGTGGTGCCACAGCATCCGCCGATGATGTTCAGGAAGCCGCTCTCGGCCCATTCGCCGAGTTCTTTGGCCATGTCTTCGGGGGATTCATCGTATTCACCGAATTCATTGGGCAGGCCGGCGTTGGGGTGTGCGTTGACGTAGCAGTCGGCGGTGCCGGCCAGTTCTTCCACGTACTGGCGCAACTGTTTGGCGCCCAGCGCGCAGTTAAAGCCGATGGAGATCGGGTTCACATGGCGCATGGCGTTGAAGAAGGCTTCTGCCGTCTGGCCGGACAGGGTGCGGCCGGAGGCATCGGTGATAGTGCCGGAGATCATGACCGGGCGTTCGTTGCCCGAGTCTTCGAAGTAGGTCTTGACGGCAAAGGCGGCGGCCTTGGCGTTGAGGGTGTCGAAGATGGTCTCGATGAGGATGATATCGGAGCCGCCCTCGACCAGTGCGCGGGTGGCTTCGTAGTAGGTTTCTTTCAGCTCGTCGAAGGTGACGTTACGAAAGCCCGGGTTGTTCACATCCGGTGACAGTGATGCGGTGCGGTTGGTCGGGCCGAGTACGCCGGCGACGAAACGCGGTTTGTCGAGGGTGGAAAGTGCATCCGCGGCATTGCGCGCCAGCCGCGCGGAGGCATAGTTCAGCTCGAACACCAGGTCTTCCTGCTGGTAGTCGGCCAGCGAGATCGACGTGGAGTTGAAGGTGTTGGTCTCGATGATGTCCGCGCCGGCCTCGAGGTAGGCCTTGTGGATGTCGCTGATGATCTGCGGCTGGGTCAGCGACAGCAGGTCGTTGTTACCCTTCAGATCACAGGGCCAGTCGGCAAAGCGCTCGCCCCGGTAGTCGGCTTCGTCCAGTTTGTAGCGCTGGATCATGGTGCCCATGGCGCCGTCGAGGATGAGGATGCGTTCCTGGAGTAACTCTTCTAGTGTTTTCATGGGGTTGTGCCATTGTTCGAATGGCGCCCATTGTACCAGATCTATTAACCGGCTGCTTTACCGGGGCGGGTCACTGCGACGAGGCAACACGCCAGCTGTTGAAGGGTGCGGATTGCCCGAATGCCTCGTAGCCTTCCAGGCCGGCCAGCTTTTCCGCGTCGAACTGGTAGCCGAAGCCTTCTTCCAGAATATTCAGCACCAGTACGGCGTCGGCATAGTTCTCGGTGAACACCAGTGCATCCAGCAGCACCCAGTAGTTTTTGATGAAAGCGGGCTCTCTGTTGATGCCGTCGCGGGCATAGGCGATGGCGCTTTTGTAGTCTTCTGTCATCAGGGCAAGGCCGGCGTGAAGTGTATCCAGGCCGGCATCCTCACCCAGTTGGACAGCGGTTTTATCGAGTGACTTGTGGGCTTCGGCGTAGTCACCATTGACCTGGTGGTATTCGAACATCAGAAGGGCATAACTGTCCTGCTTCCGGTATATCGGCGCCAGGTCGGCAAGTACTGTCTGGTAAGTGGCCGGCGAGATACGGTTTGCGGCCTGGAAATAGGTGTACATCAACAATGAATTCTCCCGGATACCCGGGGGGAGCTGATCGTAGGTTTGCAGTAACTGTTGTGGGTCAGTGCCTTTTACCGCAGCGAAATAGGCTTTGAGCGCTGCTACACCACCGGAATCCGGTTTCTGGGCGATTGTGCCGACGTTAAGTGCAAAACCACCGATGGCCTTGCTGGCGATTTCACCGAGAGCGTAGTTCAGCCAGTCGACGATAGTGACCTTGCCGTTCGCACGGCGCAGGTACACTTTCCAGTAACTGATACCGCCGTCTTCAGGTTCAATACGAATCAGCGCGACAGCCTGGTCGGGCTGGTCGGTATCGTTTGGCATGAGGCGAAGGAAGTCAGCATATTGGACTGAAGAAAACGTATCACCGAAACGGTTATCCACTATTTTTTGCAGTGACTTGGCATAGCTGGCCACAGCCTGTTTCTTTACGGCCGCCAGACCCAGCGATGTGAGTGAGCGGCGGGCAAACTGTTCGGTGTCCAGACTACGGGTAAACAGCGTGCTGTCTCTGGCAGCCATGGACGCTGCCAGTGCCTTGCCAAACTGCTCAAAACTGCCGGCATCAGGGCGGGAGGCCAGGGTGTCGGTGACCGTGTTGCTGGCAGGCTGACTGGCGCAGCCCGTTATCAGAACGACCAGCAGTGTCAGTGGCCAAAGTAATGCGCGCATGATGCGGTCTCCGGTTCGTGGTGGCATGCGGTGGTTTGCAGCCGTCAACTCAGTTAGTTGAAATTGTGTTCAGGCGATCCAGCAAGGTATTGATCTTTGCGTTGATGCTGCCTTTCGGGGTGATGTTGTTCAGCTGTGTGGTGTATTCCAGTGTGTTCCTGACCTGGTTAATAGCACTGTAGTAGCTGTCCAGCTGGCCGGGCATTACAACTTCCTTTCGGGAGCTGTAATGATGCGTGACCGTCAGTTTACGGTCTGCGTAATTGATCGCACGCCGGTAATCGATGAACTTGCCCTTGACGGCGACCGACGGTTCCCTGTTTTCGTAGTCGATGTCTTCGGGATAGATGATGGTTGACTGATGCCGGACGTTGACAGGGTATGAAATAGCCAGCGGTGCAGTACGGCGGATGGTGTCCGGCTTTTTGATGTAGGGCGCGATGGATGAACCTATGACATAGGCGATTCTGTTTTCGTTGTCCGCTTTCCAGAAGTCATCGATATGGTAGTGTTCCACGACGGTCAAACGGTTGTCAGTGGTGTCATTGCTCGCGGTTATATCGTTGTCCAGGCTGATGGACGGATATATTTTTGCATAGTAGTTCATAAACGCACGGGCGATTTCAGCGGGTGTATTGGTGGCAAAATACTCGCGCATCGATTCGGCGACGGTGCCGCGATACGTTGTCGTGACGCTGAGTGAAACCGGGGTGCTGTAACTGCTGGTCAGGAACGCTTCTTCCACGTCGATACTGGATGCCGCGCTGTTGGCGACTTCGATCTTTGCCAGGCGGTTTTCGCCTTTACGGATGATCAGCGCACGCTCGAAATCGGGTACGCCCAGTGTGTCGATGCTGCCTTGCTGGTAGTTACTGGTTCCATCCAGCCAGTAGCGTTTGCCATCCAGTTCGGTTGTGACAATGACATGATCGAACAGGCCGGGGCTGGGTAGCCAGTTGTCGACGTCACGCTGGTATTCGGTGGAAACCAGGGCCGGGTATGCCTTGATGCCCAGCTGGTCAAGTATTGTCACCAGCAGGGTCGCCTTGTCCTTGCAGTCACCGTAGCGGCGTTCGTAGACTTCACCGGGCGGGCTGGGACGGTGTGAGTTCTGGCCCAGTTCGATCCCGAAGTAGCGAACCTCATTCTGCACCAGTTTCAGGGCGCGTGCGGTAAGTTGTTTCTTGTCCGGTTCTTCGTCGCGCCATTGTTGCAGGATTTCGACAAGTGACGCGGGCAATGCATCATCGTGTTTGTACAGGCTGTTTGCCCAGCGCGTAACGTCGCGCCAGCGGCGATATTCACTGATCTGGACACCGGGATAAGGCTGGTGCCAGCTGGGAACGGCATCTTCAGAGATAATCGCAGGCGTGTTCTCCTGTGACCATTCGTATTCAATGCGACCGTTGTGGCGGCGGATGACCGGCTCAAGGTCTGTATTCAATGAGCGGGTATAGAGTTTGCGTTCGGCCGGGGCCGATACCCGTACCCGGGCCCGGTCTACCGGGACATTCCAGCCCAGGGAAAATGCAGAAAAATACTTGTTTCCGAAAACCGGGTTGCGGCCTTCGATGGAGTAGGCCAGGTCGACCGAGTCCTTGAGTCGCACGTCGTTAACGATAATCACCGCGGTGACGACACCGTCATACAGTCTTTTATCGAAGTCCTGTTCGCGCTGAATCAGACGAACCTGCTCGGGCTGGAGCTTGTTGGTTAACTGTCCATCGCGTACCAGGTCCAGCTTGTGCAGCGTAAGGGTCTGGTAAGCCGGGTTGAAGTTGATCTCGATTTCGGCGGCCTGGTTCAGGCCGGCCTCTGTCAATGGCTGGGTGACCATGCGGCTGAAGCGGGTTTCGCCGGATTCCGATATATACACCTGGTGATCCACCAGGCGGTAGGCGGCTGCCAGTCCGGGGCGCTGCCCGGGCACTTCGGCCAGGTCCGCCCAGTCGACCCAGCCCGGCAGCGGTTCGGTGGAAAACGAATAACCGCTTTTATCAAACTGCCGGGCCTGCACTGGCGCTGTAAACAGCACCACGATGGTGGCAACGAACAGTCCGCGTAACACGCTGGGAAACAAGGTAAATGGCATCCGCTCTGGTCCAATGAGTTATTCCTCCCGGTCTGATCGGCCGTTGCCCGCATCGACTTGAGCGCAGAATCGCTTTCAGCTGTTACTTCACAGGTTTACAATCACTCCGTCATAACCGGACAAAAGAGGGCAAAACCATGACCAGAAGAATCCTCAAAGCGTTTGTTTACCTGATCCCCGCTTTACTGATGACCCCCGCTGTACAAGCTGACGCGACCCTGACCATGAAAGATGGCAGCGGTAAAATGGACTCTGTTATTGAGGTAAAAGGTCACATGGTGCGCATGTCGTCGCCCGGTGATTCGGAATACATGCTCTATGACGCACAACGCGACATGGTGATACACGTCAACAGCGCCAAACGCGAGTACATGGAAATTGATCGTAATACGCTGGCCGAGATGGCCGACTCGGTAGCCCGGGTGAGGAAGGAAATGGCACCGCAAATGGCGATGATGCGTGAGCGACTGAAGAACCTCCCGCCTGAACAACGCGCCATGATTGAACAGCAAATGGGTGGTATGGCGAGCCTCGGCGCAATGGAAGCCAAACCGGCGGCCAGGCTAACCTCGGTCAAGCGAGGCAGTGACAAGGTGGCCGGATTCAAATGCGAGCGTTACGATGTGATGAGTGACAAGCAGCGCGTTTCCGAGCTTTGCGTGGCGACCCGTACGGGTGCGGGCCTGTCGAAATCCGATTTTTCCACCGTCCGTTCTGCGATGAAGTTCATGCGTGAGATGGCGGCAGGCGCACAGGAAATAAGCGCTGGCATGGGCGCTACGGAAATGTCGATGGGTGATGTCGATGGCGTACCGGTTTCCGCGAAAGATCTCAGGAACGGCCGTGAGTTTCACCTTGTGAAGGTCTCCGGTGACAAGCTGGACGAAACGCGGTTCAACGCATACCGCTCGATGAGCAAGAAGGACATGCCGAAAATGCGCTAGTTCGCCGCAGAAGGTTTGCAGTGAGGCCGGTACTACTGCTTGCACTCGACTTTCAGGATGGTTCCGTCGACACCTGTGACTTCGACGCGGGTTCCGGCAGGGCAGTCATCACCGTGCACTTTCCAGGTGGAATCATCCACGTGAATCTTGCCCACGCCATCGATGATCGGCGCTTCCAGGGTAAAGGTCCGGCCAAGGTATTGCTCGCCGCGCCGGTTCAGGTGCGGCTGGTCGGTGTCTGCAGGCGTGGAGCGGAAATACTTTCGCCAGATCACGATGCTGATCACTGACAGTACCGAGAACAGCAGCAACTGGTATTCCCAGATCATATCCGGCAATACGTAGACCACGCCGCCAACGGTGACGGCAGCAAGTCCCAGCCAGAGGAAGAAGGCGCCGGGTGCGAATACTTCGAGGATGATCAGCACGGCTGCGAGGATCCACCAGTGCCAGTGGCCGATGGACTCGATCATGCGGCTGAATCCTTGCTTTTGGCCATGGCATCCCTGGCCAGTTCGGCGATGCCGCCAATGGCGCCAATGACGCCGGAAGCTTCCAGTGGCATCAGCACCAGTTTCTCGTTGGGTGAAGTGGCAATCGCCTGAAGGGCATCGACATATTTGGTGGCGATGAAGTAATTGATGGCGTTGATGTCGCCGCTGGCAATGGCTGTGGAAACCATCTGCGTCGCCTTGGCTTCGGCTTCGGCCTGGCGCTCGCGTGCTTCGGCATCGAGGAAGGCCGCCTGGCGATTACCTTCGGCGTCCAGGATAACCGCCTGCTTTTCACCCTCGGCCTTGAGAATTTCGGCCTGTCGGAAACCTTCAGCATCGAGGATGTTGGCGCGTTTTTCACGCTCGGCCTTCATCTGTCGTGCCATCGCATCGACCAGGTCACGCGGCGGGGTGATGTCCTTTATTTCGATACGCGTTACCTTGACGCCCCAGGGCGTTGTGGCGTCGTCGACCACGGACAACAACCTGGCATTGATGCTGTCGCGCTGGGACAGTAGTTGATCGAGATCCATCGAGCCCATCACCGTACGGATATTAGTCATGGTCAGGTTCAGGATCGCAAGCTCCAGCTGGTTGACCTCGTAGGCGGCCTTGGCAGCGTCGAGTACCTGGAAGAATACCACCCCATCCACGGTGACCATGGCGTTATCCTTGGTGATGACTTCCTGCGAGGGGACATCCATGACCCGTTCCATCATGTTCAGCTTGGCGCCGATGCGATCGACCACCGGGATGATGAGGTTGAGTCCCGGCCGCAGTGTTTTGGTGTAACGACCGAAACGTTCAACCGTAAACTCGGTGCCCTGTGGCACGGATTTGACGCCCATGATGACCAGTACTACAGCCAGTACCAGAAAGAGTATGACAAATTCCTGAAATCCGAACATGATGCCTCCTTGTATTGTTTTGATATTTATTGAACCGGGTCGGCCTTGATCCAGATACTCTCGCTGTGCCGATCCTGGGTTGAATAGTATTTTCCCGGTTGTGCAGCGCCACGCTTCAGTTCACCGGTGGTTCCGCCGAGCGGGATCCATTCCCCCAGTCGTCCGCTGATGGTTGTTGTGGCGCTGCGTGTGTTGATTGCTCCACCCGGGTCAAGCGCATCCCGGTGGGGGCTGATATCGAGTATCACCCGCTCTCCGCTGACCCGTGGGCGCACATAAAACCCGCTGGTGACATCCTTGTAGTCAACGCTCGACTCAACGATGCTTTGTCCATTGCGCTGGTAAACCTGGCCGGAAAAGTAGGGGATGGATTGACCGGTTTCGATATAGCCCGCAGTGCCTTCCATGATGCGCAAGCGGTGTATGGGGTTGTCCTGCAGGTGTGCCCGTGTGCCGTAAATGCGTCCCGTGGCAGTCGTCCTGTTCCCCTGGAGGGTGGCGCTGGCGCCACCGGGTGCTGTTGAGCTGCTGCCAAGTTGTATATCGGCATTACTGTCCCGGTAGTGGATGCCGGCTGCGGCACCAAGCGCCTGCAAGTCACGTTCGCTGCCCTGGAAGACAGAAATCATTAACTGTGCCGCCGCGCGGTCCAGTTTGCTCACCAGTTCGCGGATTTGTGCCTGGCGCGTGGCATCGGCCTTCAGGATAAGCTGGAAACCCCGTCCCGTGACGGATTCGTCGGCATTCAGCATGGGTTTGATCAAGGGGATGATTTCCCCGGCAGGGCGGTTGTGGAGGTCAATAATGTCCAGCTCGCTGGCAGACACCAGCACACTGTTGAATACGAACAGCAAGGCGATGAAGAACGGTGCTTTCATCACAGATACAGGCGCCGAAATTCGGGATGAACTTCACTGCGTTCCCACACTTCAGTGAAAAAATCCGTTTTGCGTTTTGCCTCGACCGGGTTATAGAAGTTGGCTGTGCCTTCGTAACGATCAGACATCTTGCGATAAACCAGGCCACATTGGTCAGCGATCATGAAGGCTTCGTTGTGATGCCGGTAATCGGGATGAGGCTGACGCAATTCGATAGAACTGCTGAGTTTACGCGCCAGTTCGAGGAGTCGCTGGCAGCGTTTAACGGCTTCCTCCGGCTGTTGTACCAGGAAACGGATACGCGCCTTGCGGTTGCGCAGGCACAGGTTGCCGAGGTTGTCGAGGAAGTCATTTTGCTCGTAGAGTCCGGGGTCGAGATTGCGCGAGAAAATATCCAGTGTGTCCTGCGCCTGTTTGGCCATCAGGTTGGTGGCATGCGCGGTGTCAGCCCGGCTGTCCAGTTCGATATCAAGGTCTGACAGTCCAAGCTGCAGCTTTACAAAACGCTGGAAGTTTTCTTCGTTCTTCATACACCAAGCCTACTGTGATGAAGGGCTACTGTACAGTCACACGCCGCGTGCGGTGGGGGATACCGGCGTCCTCGAAGGCATCCCCATCGGGCTCAAAACCGGACAGCTGGCAGAAGGGTTCTGTGCCGGGTTGGGCGTGCAGGAAAACCGCCTTGCAACCCGTTTCAGAGCCTCCTTGTCTTGCCTCCGGCTGGCGTAAATGCTTCAGACTGGTGCAAAAAGGTTAAGTATTTTTCCCGCCTGGCCGTTATGAGTGGGAAGGACTTGCAGCCGTATATCAAGGATAGGACGCAAGTCTACGTATTATAAGGAAAATTCGGCTAGTCGGACTGATCAGTCCGATGCTTTCCATTTTTTGTATCCCGAGCGTAGAGGATTGGCAAAAATGCCTTCCGGATGCGTGTTCGTGTGATGTGCCCGGAAATTATTACAGCGCTCAGGGATGGGGACATGTGAATGAAACGCATTAAAGCCGCGACCGTTATGTCGCAGGGTTTGGTGGTATTGAAGACCTGGTTGGGGAATCTGTCAGCGGGCACAGGTCTGCTGGTGTTGCTTGCCGGCGCAATGATCTGGCTGGTGCTGGATATTACCTTTCAGGGTGCCATGCGAGAGCAGCGTACCTGGATGATGCTGGCGTTCGGAGTGTTGCTGCTTGTTGCGGCTGCGCGCTACGTAACCCGTATTGAACGAGTTCATGCAATTGTCGAAAATTACGCGCAGCGGCTTGGTATTCCTTTGCCGGCGTTTGATCGATGCAATTCAATTGACCGGTTACAGCAACGTCTTGAGCGCCTCAGTGAAGAAGTCATTGCCGAGAATTATGCACTGGAATACCAGGCGCGCCATGACAACCTGACGAACCTGCCAAACCGCTCGCTTTTTCTCGAGCGTTTCGAATCCGAATTGCAATCAGCGCATGACAGCAATGCTTCGGTAGCACTTTTTATTATGGATCTTGATCGCTTCAAGGAAGTGAATGACACACTCGGTCATCATATCGGTGATCGTTTGTTGCAGGAGGTCGGTCGCAGGTTGCTGTCCGTTCTGAGGCGAACAGATACTGTGGCGCGGCTCGGTGGTGATGAGTTTGCCGTATTGTTGCCTGGCGCCGACCGCGACCATGCAAAATTGATTTGTCGCAAGATTGCCACTGCACTTGAACAGCCGATAAAAGTCGAGAATCTCCGCCTGCGGGCCGGCATCAGTATTGGAATTGCCTTGTGTCCGGATCATGGGCAGGACGCAAACCTGTTAATGCGGTTTGCCGATGTTGCCATGTATGAAGCCAAGCGGAAGCAAAAAGGCTTTGCCTTCTATGCCGCAGGCCGTGACAACAAATCTATCAGCCGCCTGGGTTTGTCATCCGAACTCAAGGAAGCGATAGAACAGGATCAGTTGATCCTGGACTACCAGCCAATGGTGGATATTTCCAGCGGCAGGATTTTTTGTGCCGAAGCACTGGTGCGCTGGAACCACCCGCAGTATGGGCTGGTTCCACCTGAAGAGTTCATTCCGTCTGCAGAACAGACCGGTGTCATCCGGCCTCTGACGTTATGGGTGATTGACCGGGCCCTGGCACAGGTTTCCAGTTGGTCAAAAATTGGTATTGATCTGAGTATCAGTATTAATCTCTCGGTGCGCAGCCTTCAGGACCGTCAGCTACCGGCACAGGTCCAGAGGCTGGTCATGTTGCATAACGCTGATCCGTCCCGGGTCATTCTTGAAATTACGGAAAGCGCGATTATGTCCGACCCTTTGACGGCACGCCGGGTCATGAGGCGTTTGTCGAGCATGGGTTTCCAGTTATCTGTCGACGATTTCGGTACCGGTTATTCCTCGCTGGCCTATCTCAAGCAGTTACCGGTCGACGAGATCAAAATAGACAAGTCATTCGTGACACAGATGGACCGCGATGAAAATGATGCCGTCATTGTTCGCGCCACGATTGATCTGGCCCACAACCTGGGCCTGAAAGTTGTAGCAGAGGGGGTGGAAAGCACCGACGTGTGGGATCTTCTGGAAATGCTGGGTTGCGATACAGCGCAAGGTTACTTTATACGCAAGCCTCAGGGTCCCCGCGAACTGGCCGACTGGATCTGTTCCCGTGAATGGAAACAGGAGCGTTGGGTAACGCCCCTGAAGTTGGCCAAATAAAGCGCGAAGCGAAGTATGGTGTCGATGTATTTATCCCCGCACAAGCGGGGATTTTTTTGCTAGATGGATTTCGCCTGTTCGGTGGCGTTACCGGTATAACTGCCGGGTGTCAGTCTGGACAAGGCCTTCCTGGCTTCCGGTGGTATGTCCAGGTTTTCGATAAAAGTCTTCAGCGATGCCGCATCAATACCCTTGCCGCGCGTCAGTTCCTTGAGTTTTTCGTAGGGCTGCTCCACGCCGTAGCGGCGCATCACGGTCTGTACGGCTTCTGCCAGGACTTCCCAGGTTGCATCCAGGTCTTCTGCAAGGCGCGCGGGATTGGCTTCGAGTTTGCCGATGCCGCGAAGCAGGGAGTCATAGCCGATCACGGAGTGTGCAACACCCACACCCAGGTTGCGCAACACGGTAGAGTCGCTGAGATCCCGTTGCCAACGGGATATCGGCAGTTTCATCGACAGGTGGTCGAAGATCGCATTGGCAATACCGAAATTGCCTTCGGCATTCTCGAAATCAATCGGGTTGACCTTGTGTGGCATGGTCGACGACCCCACTTCGCCGGCAACGGTTCGCTGTTTGAAATAACCGAGCGAGATATAACCCCATACGTCACGTGCAAAGTCGATCAGGATCACGTTGTAACGTGCCACCGCATCGAACAGTTCGGCGATGTAATCGTGCGGCTCGACCTGGATCGTGTAGGGGTTCCAGTCGAGACCGAGGCTGGTGACAAAATCACGGCTGAAGGCCGGCCAGTCGATCTCGGGGTAGGCAATCATGTGCGCGTTGTAGTTACCGACGGCACCGTTGATCTTGCCCAGCATGGGAACGGCGGCGACCTGGTCACGCTGGCGGTGCAGGCGAAAGGCCACGTTGGCCATTTCCTTGCCCAGCGTGGTCGGCGAGGCGGGTTGTCCATGGGTACGTGACAGCATGGGCAGCTCGGCATTGTCGTGCGCCAGCTGCGTGACTGTGCGGATGATTTCGTCAAGCCGGGGCAACAATACCTGTCCACGTGCCTCGCGCAGCATCAACGCATGGGCAAGGTTATTAATGTCTTCCGAGGTGCAGGCGAAGTGAATGAATTCACTGACCGCTTCCAGTTCATTATTGCCGGTGATCTTTTCCTTGAGGAAGTACTCCACCGCCTTGACGTCGTGGTTTGTGGTACGTTCGATGTTCTTGACGCGTTGTGCGTCTTCTTCACTGAAATTGTCGGCAATGGCGGCCAGCAGATTGCTGGCATGTTCGCTGAGCACCGGGACTTCCGGTATACCGGCATGCGCGGCCAGAGCCTGCAGCCAGCGTACTTCAACCAGCACGCGGTGACGGATCAAACCGTATTCACTGAAGATGGGACGCAGTACTTCTGTTTTCCGGCCATAGCGGCCATCGACAGGGGAAACGGCGGTGAGTGATGTCAGTTCCATGCTCATATCAGGCAGCCAGTTGACGCAGAACGTAGTGAAGGATACCACCGTGACGGTAGTACTCGATTTCCTGTGGGGTATCGATGCGTACCCGCACAGTGAAGGTTTTTTCACTGCCATCATCGCTCACCGCACGCACGGCAAGCTGTTTGGCAGAGCCGTCACCGAGGCCTTCGAAGTGGAAGGTTTCCTTGCCGGTCAGACCGAGTGAGGTGGCGGTTTCACCCTCGTTGTATTGCAATGGCAGTATGCCCATGCACACCAGGTTGGTGCGGTGGATACGTTCGTAGCTTTCGGCAATGACGGCACGCACACCCAGCAGACGGGGCCCCTTGGCAGCCCAGTCGCGTGATGAACCGGAACCGTACTCCTTGCCCGCCAGTACAACCAGGGGAATGTTCTCGTCCTTGTAGCGCATGGCGGCATCGTAGATGCTCATCTGCTCACCATCCGGCAGATGGACGGTGACGCCACCCTCGGTGCCGGGCGCCAGCTGGTTACGCAGGCGAATGTTGGCGAAGGTGCCGCGCATCATGACTTCGTGGTTACCGCGCCGCGAACCCAGCGAGTTGAAGTCGGCGGGCTGAACACCTTTTTCCAGCAGGTACTGGCCAGCCGGGCTGTCAGGCTTGATGGCGCCGGCCGGAGAGATGTGGTCGGTTGTCACAGAATCGCCCAGCATGGCCAGCGCACGTGCGCCGTGGATATCCTGGACCTCGTCTACCTGCTTGCTCATCCCTTCGAAGTAGGGCGGGTTGCGAATGTAGGTAGAGTCTTCCTGCCAGCCGAACAGCTGGCCTTCCGGAGACGCCAGTGCATTCCAGCGGTTCTCGCCCTTGAAAACGTCTTCATAAACACGGGTGAATTCTTCACGGTTGACGCTACTGCTGATCAGTGCATTGATCTCGCCCTGGCTCGGCCATACGTCTTTCAGGAATACATCGTTTCCGCCGGTGTCCTTGCCGAGTGGCTCATTCACCAGATCGATGTCCATTGTGCCTGCAAGCGCATAGGCTACCACCAGCGGTGGTGAAGCGAGATAGTTCATGCGTACCTCGGCGTGTACACGTCCTTCGAAGTTCCGGTTGCCGGACAGCACCGAGCAGGCGGACAGGTTGCCATCCGCAATGGCTTTGGAAACAGGTTCCGGCAACGGACCTGAATTACCGATACAGGTGGCACAGCCATAACCCACGACATTGAAGCCCAGACTATCCAGATCGTCCATCAGCCCGGCCTGGTTAAGGTATTCGGTAACAACCTGTGAGCCGGGTGCCAGTGAGGTCTTGACCCAGGGTTTTACTTTCAGGCCTTTGGCCGCCGCTTTGCGCGCCACCAGGCCTGCACCGATCATGACCGACGGGTTGGAGGTGTTTGTGCAGGACGTGATGGAGGCGATGACCACGGCACCATCATCCAGCTCGAACTCCTGGCCGTTGATGCTGCCGGAAGCCGCATGGCTTTCCAGGTTACGTTCGGCTTTCAGTGCATTCAGGGCATCGTTGAACATCTTTTTCGAGGCATCAAGCGGTACGCGGTCCTGCGGGCGCTTGGGCCCCGCAAGGCTCGGTGCAACATGACGCATGTCCAGTTCCACAACACTGGTGTAGCGTGCTTCAGCTTGTCCCTTGCGACGGAACATGCCCTGTTCGCGTGCATAGGCTTCAACCAGGGCGACCTGTTCTTCGCTGCGACCGGAGAGGTGGAGGTAGTTCAGTGTTTCCTCATCGACCGGGAAAATACCGCAGGTCGCACCATACTCGGGTGCCATATTGGCCAGCGTGGCGCGATCGGCCAGCGACAGGTGGTCGAGGCCGTCACCGAAGAACTCGACGAACTTGCCAACGACACCGTGCTTGCGCAGCATTTCGACAACCAGTAACACAAGGTCGGTGGCGGTTGCGCCTTCCGGCAGTTCGCCGCTCAGTTTGAAGCCGACAACCTGCGGGATCAGCATGGACACCGGTTGGCCGAGCATGGCCGCTTCGGCTTCGATGCCGCCCACACCCCAGCCGAGTACGCCGAGACCATTGATCATGGTGGTGTGCGAATCGGTGCCGACCAGTGTGTCGGGATAAGCCTGCAACACCCCGTTATTTTCCTGCGCAAATACCACGCGCGCCAGGTACTCGAGATTGACCTGGTGAACGATACCGGTATCCGGCGGTACGACCTTGAAGTTGGAGAAACCTTTCTGACCCCATTTCAGGAAGGCGTAGCGTTCCTGGTTACGCTGGTATTCAATTTTGGCATTCAGATCCATCGAGTCCTTGCGCCCGAAGCTGTCGATCTGCACCGAGTGGTCGATGACCAGTTCGGCGGGCTGCAGCGGATTGATTTTTTGCGGATCGCCGCCCAGCGCTTTCATGGCATCGCGCATGGCCGCGAGATCGACCACGGCAGGCACCCCGGTGAAATCCTGCATCAGCACACGTGCAGGGCGGAAAGCGATTTCCTGAGCGGGTTCCGCGTTGGGGTCCCAGTTGATGAGGGCTTCGATGTCGTCGCGGGTAACGGTCTTGCCGTCTTCAAAGCGCAGCAGATTTTCCAGCAGCACCTTGAGTGACCAGGGTAGTGTGGAAACATCCTTTTCCAGCGCCGGCAGGCGGTAGATTTCATAGTCCTTGCCGTTGCAGTTCAGTGTGCTCCGTGTGGAAAAACTGTCGCTCATTCAAAGCTCCCGTGACCCGATTTCAAGTAAGCGCGACATTATGAGCTATTTGATTTGCGCTGGGTAGGGTGCAAGGAACCTCTGGTTAATCCGTCATTGCGAGGAACGTAGTGACGCGGCAATCTCTAACAGACTGATCCCGATGTATTAAGATTGCCGCGCTTTGCCCATAGAATCTCTCCGGATTTCATAACGGGAACCTTACTCTTACGGGTCAAGGCATCGCAATGACAGGAATCCTGAATTAATCGAAGTATCCTTAATATATACAATAAGATATAGAATATAATTAATGTGTTATCGTATTATTGTCCGGTGTTCACCGCCAGCATGTTACTGGCCGTTTCCACCAGCTTCTTGCGTTCGAACAGCAGGCCCACTCGCGTTCCACCACACTGGCGCCACAGCACCGTGGCGCGCATGGCGGCCAGTAACAGTGCGCGTACGCGATTCGCCACCAGGGTGTCCGACAGTCGTTCCGGCTGACCGCGTACCATGATCCGGGGCGACAGTGTGCTGACGGTGTTGGCGTACAGGTCGGCGAGGCTCGCGATCATATTGTCATGCACGATATCAAAATGCGTTGCCTGTGTTTGTGCGCGCTCGATGCCCGCACTCAACCGGTCAAGCAGATCGGAGCGCTTGCTGAGTTTGCGTTCCAGGTGAAGCAGGGTAACAAGGTAACGGCTGAGTTCGGCATCGGGTCTGCCTTGCCCCCCGATGAGTTGTGTTTTCAATAAGGTCAATCCGGTACGCAACGGGGTGATGCCACCAAAGACATCGGCGACCGAGTCAGAATCAATTACCAGGATGCTGCCAACACTGGCCTGCATGGCCGACAGATCGCAGGGTCGTCCGTGGGCGGTTTCCTGTACCAGTTTCAGCGCCTGCAGGACGCCGGCAAAGGCCAGTGTGCGATCATTTATGTCGTGTTCACTCATTGCTGGATAGTACCGCCGCCCAGGCAAATGTCATCATCATAAAACACCACCGCCTGCCCGGGCGCGACGGCGCGTTGTGGTGTATCAAACTGTACCTCGCAATGCGTGCTATCGAGTGCGCGAATTTCACACGCCTGCACCGGCTGGCGATAACGGATACGTGCCTCGCAGCGCAGGGGGATTTCAGGTGCCTGACCCGATATCCAGTGGGTGTCACTGGCAACCAGGGCAGGCTGGAACAGGGCCGGGTGGTGCTTGCCCTGGGCAACAACCAGCCGGTTGTTGTCGATGTCCTTGCCACAGACGTACCAGGGTTCACCGCTATGGCCTTGCATGCCCCCGATACCCAGTCCCTGGCGCTGGCCGATGGTGTGGAACATCAGGCCATCGTGTGTGCCGATTACCTTGCCTTCGGTGTCCACGATTTCACCGGGTTGTGCGGGTATGAAACGTTCCAGGAAGGTTTTGAATTTGCGCTCACCGATAAAACAGATGCCGGTGCTGTCCTTCTTGGCAAAGTTTGGAAAGCCCTCACGTTCTGCAATTGCGCGCACTTCGGATTTATACCGTTCACCCAGCGGGAACAGGCTGTGGTTAAGTGCACGCTGGCCGAGGCGGTACAGGAAGTAACTCTGGTCCTTGTCCGGGTCGAGTCCCTTCAGCAGTTCGCGTTTGTCCCTGTCGCCCGTTACCCGCGCATAGTGTCCTGTTGCGATCCAGTCGGCGCCAAGCGCCAGCGCATAGTCGAGGAAGGCGCGGAACTTGATCTCCTGGTTACAGAGGATGTCCGGGTTGGGTGTGCGCCCGGCCCTGTATTCGGACAGAAAATATTCAAAAACACGGTCCCAGTATTCACTGGAAAAACTGATGGTACGCAGCTTGATACCCAGCCGGTCAGCGACAGCACGAGCATCGATCAGATCCTGTTCCGCCGGACAATGGCCTGCTTCGTCGTCTTCATCCCAGTTCTTCATGAACAGGGCTTCTACATCGTAGCCTTGCTGCAGGAGCAGGTGTGCGGCAACAGCGGAGTCCACGCCTCCGGACAGTCCGACGATCACCCGGTTTGTGTTCTTGATCAGGGCTTCGCTAGACATCGACAAGGAGTTCAAGTGGATAGCGTTTGCCGGCGATATAGTCTTCCAGTGAACGCAGTACCAGCGGGCTGCGTAGTTCCGGTTGATGTGCGCGGATTTCGTCCAGTGTCATCCAGTGTGCCGCTATGATGTCATTATCCAGCGCACGCCCGGCTTCCGGCCCGGCGCATTCACCGCAGAAGGTGGCGCGCAGGAACGTGTCACCGCTTTCATTATTACGCCAGCGGTACAGGCCGACCAGCGCCTGCGGCTTGAAGCGGCAGGCGGTTTCCTCCAGGCATTCTCGCCTGGCAGCCTCGACCAGGCTTTCCCGGTCTTCGAGGTGCCCGGCAGGCTGGTTGAAACGGGTTTTCCCGTACACGTTTTCTTCAACCATAAGAAAATGTCTGTTTTTTTCACAGATAACGGCAACCGTTGCGCGTGGCTTCCAGGTCATGAGATTTGCAAAACGCCTGTAAATGATGATGATTTAAAGTATAAACAATTAGTTATGCATTGTAATTATATTGATGCATGAAAAAACTTGGCCAGTGTATGCGTCATAGACTTGACATTACCTCTGAGCCACATAAAGTAACGACCATGACCGACGCTGATTTGCGCGGGTTCGCCTCCGGTTCCTCAGGAACGTTTGCAGGTTTACGAACTCGGGGAGCCGGCAAAGAGGCGAAGGCCATAATAATAATGCAGGAGTTGCCCCGCGCAAATTCCCGCAGAAACCTAAATCCAGAAAGATCTATCACGACAAAACGTGAGGAGGAGTCATCATGCTAAAAGTCGTAAAACAGTTGTTCCTGTCCGGCGCACTTGTTGCGCTTACGTTCGGCAATGCCTTTGCCGAAGAAGTTCTAAAGCCGTTCGTTCTGGGTTACAAAACCAGTGGCGATATCCAGGCTGTAGCCGATGAAGTCAAGGGCAAGGTCGAAGGCGCCGGTTTTGAAGTGGTCGGTTCCTACTCTCCCTATGATGGCGCTATCGTTATGGCCATCACCAATGATGAACTGAAGAAAGCGGCTGCCAGCACCGAGTTCGGTGGTTACGAAGCCGGTCAGCGCGTTACCGTGACCAAAGTGGGTGACGAAATCCAGGTCAGTCAGCTACACCAACCCGATGTACTTTGCCAATACCTACCGTATCGAAGATACCAGCGGTCCGGCCGATGCCCTGAAGAGCCTTGAAGCGACGCTGGGTAAGGAAACGACCTACGGTACCGGTGAGAAGCAGCTGTCTGCTGCTGATCTGCGCAAGTATCACTACATGTTCGGTATGGAGTACTTCGACGACCCCAGCGAGCTGGCTGAGTACGACAGCTACGAAGAAGCCGTTGCTGCTGTCGAGGAAGGTCTGGCACAGGGTCGTGGTGGTGCAACCAAGGTATACCGCATCGATATCCCGGGTCGTAACGAAACGGTGTTCGGTGTAGCACTGAATGACAGTGGTTGCAGCGGTGACGAGTACATCATGAGCCGCGTCGACAAGGAAGCTATTCGTTCCACTGGTCACCTGCCTTACGAGATCCTGGTCTCCGACGGCGATGTCTATGCGCTGTATGCCCGTTTCCGTATCGCGATCAGCTGGCCGCACCTGCCGATGATCCAGAGCGACACCGGCGCTACTTTCTTCAACATCATGTGTGCACCTAACGCAATTGAAGAAGCTTTGATCGACGCTGCTGGCGGCGATATCTAGAAAACGACAGTTAAACGTCGCATTGAACCCTCGCAGCCCCTGGCTGCGGGGGTTTTTTATTTGTGCCGCATCGAGCCTCTGGTACAATCGCGCGATCTTTTCAGTCTGACCAGGAATCCACATGGGATATCAAAATATTACGCTCCCCGAACAGGGCGGAAAAATAACAGTCAATGCCGATCATTCATTAAACGTACCCGATCAACCGATTGTGCCGTTTATCGAAGGTGATGGTATTGGTGTGGATATCACCCCGGTGATGCGTGATGTCGTGGATGCAGCCGTTGAAAAGGCCTTCGGCGGAAAACGCAAAATCAGCTGGATGGAAATTTATGCCGGTGAAAAGTCCAACGCCGTTTACGGTGAGAACACCTGGCTGCCGGCAGAGACGATGGAAGCCATTCGCGAGTTTGTTGTGGCTATCAAGGGCCCCCTGACGACCCCTGTGGGTGGCGGTATTCGCTCCCTCAATGTTGCGTTGCGCCAGGATCTCGATTTGTATGTCTGCCTGCGACCGGTGCGCTATTACCAGGGCACACCCAGCCCGCTCAAGGAACCGGAAAAAACCGATATGGTGATTTTCCGTGAGAATTCCGAAGACATCTATGCAGGTATTGAGTGGGAATCCGGCTCGGCAGAAGTCAAAAAGCTCATCGACTTCCTGCAAAATGAAATGGGGGTCACTAAAATCCGCTTCCCGGAAACATCGGGTATTGGCATAAAACCGGTTTCCGAAGACGGGACCAAACGCCTGGTCCGTCGTGCGCTCCAGTACACCATTGACCAGGACCGCGCGTCACTCACCCTGGTGCACAAGGGCAACATCATGAAGTTCACCGAGGGTGCCTTCAAGAGCTGGGGTTATGAGCTGGCGAAAGAAGAGTTCGGCGCAAAGGAAATCGATGGCGGGCCATGGTGCAGTTTCAAAAACCCGGATACGGGTCGCGAAATTGTCGTCAAGGACGTCATCGCGGATGCCTTCCTGCAGCAGATCCTGTTGCGTCCGGCCGAGTACAGTGTGATCGCCACGCTTAACCTGAACGGTGATTATATTTCCGACGCGCTGGCTGCCCAGGTCGGTGGTATTGGCATGGCACCCGGCGCAAACCTTTCGGATACGGTTGCCCTGTTCGAAGCCACGCACGGTACAGCGCCCAAGTACGCTGGCAAGGACCAGGTCAACCCGGCCTCACTGATTCTTTCGGCTGAAATGATGCTGCGGCACCTGGGCTGGAATGATGCGGCCGATCTGATCGTGAAAGGGCTGTCAGGCGCCATTGCTGCAAAAACGGTGACCTATGACCTGGATCGGCTGATGGAAGGCGCGACAAAAGTCAGTTGCTCGGGTTTCGGCAAGGCCATTATCAACAATATGTAGGACGCACACAGTTGCCCGCCTGACACTGGCCAGGCGGGTAGTGCGGTAGCTGTTTCCTGTGCTGCTGCCTACTGTGCGGCAGCGGCAGCGGCCGCCAGCATGATTTTGCTGGCCTGCAAACCTTTCGGGCCGTCTGATACGTCAAACTCGACGCGTTGTCCTTCTTTCAGACTCTTGTAACCTTCCATTTCAATCGATGAAAAGTGAGCGAAAATATCGTCGCCCCCTTCGTCTGGTGAGATGAAACCGTAACCCTTTGCATTACTGAACCACTTAACAATACCTGTTGCCATGGTCTTGTATCCTCACTTCGTTCTGTATGGTGGTGCCCCACCTTATTTTATTGCTTACGCGCCGCTTCTCTCCTCCCCAGGATTGAAGACGACTCCTCCTTTATCCCGTACAGGGATCAGAATATTGTTAGTCTCCTGACAAAATTAGTCAAGTACTTACAAAGTCGCGGGTTTCCCCCGAGGGGGGGGCTGATAACGGCACGTACTTTGCTAATATTCATTTCAGGTGTATGGTGTCGAAAAGCGTTGATATTCTGACGCCGGCAATGGTCTAATCAGTTAAACTTGCAGTGTATGGGAAAGGAAACGCGACATTCCGGGGATCAGGGGCTTTCAGTACTGGAAGCCAGGCCCAAGCTCAAGCAGCCGCCCATGTACAAGGTCGTGCTGCACAACGACGATTACACGCCGATGGAGTTTGTCGTGCTGTTGCTGGAGCAGTTGTTCGGGATGTCCAGAGAGAAAGCGACACAGGTGATGCTTCACGTTCATACCCGGGGCAAGGGCGTATGTGGAGTGTTTACACGAGAGGTAGCGGAAACAAAAGTGGCGCAGGCAAATGAGTATGCGCGCGAAAATGATCATCCGTTACTTTGCGCCATGGAGGAGGCCTAGAAGCGCAATGCAGTAGTCTGAGGTAGTGAGGTAGTAAAAGATGTTAAGTAAAGAACTGGAGTTTACGCTCAATCTGGCCTTCAAGGACGCACGGGAAAAGCGTCATGAGTTCATGACGGTCGAGCACCTGTTGCTCGCCTTGCTGGACAACCCGGCCGCCGCTGAAGTGCTGCGATCAAGCGGCGCTGACCTCGACGTACTGAAGAAAGAACTGACAAGTTTCCTCGAGGAAACCACCCCCTTGCTGCCACCGAATGACAATCGTGAAACCCAGCCGACCCTGGGGTTTCAGCGTGTCCTGCAGCGGGCCGTTTTCCACGTCCAGTCTTCCGGCAAGAAAGAAGTCACCGGCGCCAACGTGCTGGTGGCGATTTTCAGCGAGCAGGAGTCACAGGCCGCCTATTTCCTCAACAAGCAGGACGTCACGCGACTGGATGTTGTGAATTACATCTCGCACGGTATTTCGAAAGTCTCCGGCGATGCCCCGGAGGAAGAATCGGCGCCTGAAAATGAAGCTGCCGGTAATGCAGAAGCGCCGCAGAAAAAACCGCTGGAAAACTTCGCCACCAACCTCAATGAAATGGCCATGAAGGGCAAGATTGACCCGCTTATCGGTCGTCGTCACGAGGTGGAGCGCACCATTCAGATTCTTTGCCGTCGTCGCAAGAACAACCCGCTGTATGTCGGTGAAGCCGGCGTGGGTAAAACAGCGCTCGCCGAAGGCCTGGCCAAGCTGATTGTCGATGGCGATGTCCCGGATGTGCTGCTCAATGCTACTATCTACTCACTGGATCTTGGCGCACTGGTCGCCGGTACCAAGTACCGTGGTGATTTTGAAAAACGCCTGAAGAGTGTGCTCAGCCAGCTCCGCAAGGAAGCCGGCTCAATTCTGTTCATAGACGAGATCCATACCATTATCGGTGCCGGTGCGGCATCCGGTGGTGTGATGGATGCCTCCAACCTGATCAAGCCCATGCTGGCCTCCGGTGAACTCAAGTGCATCGGTTCAACCACCTACCAGGAATACCGCGGTATTTTCGAGAAGGACCGTGCGCTTGCACGTCGTTTCCAGAAGATCGATGTGCCGGAACCGACCATCGATGAAGCCATCAGTATCCTCAAGGGGTTGAAATCACGCTTTGAAGAGCACCATGAAGTGAAGTATTCACTGAAAGCCCTGCGCACGGCGGTAGAGCTGTCTTCACGTTATATCAATGACCGTTTCCTGCCGGACAAGGCGATTGATGTTATCGATGAGGCAGGTGCCAGCCAGCGCCTGTTGCCCCCGTCACGTCGCAAGAAGACCATCGGTGTCAATGACATCGAGGCCATTGTTTCGAAGATTGCGCGCATTCCGCCAAAGACTGTTTCAGCCTCTGACAAGGATTCACTGCGTACCCTCGAACGTGATCTCAAGATGGTCGTGTATGGGCAGGACGAAGCCATCGAAACGATGGCCAGTGCCATCAAGATGTCGCGTTCCGGTCTGGGGAATGAAGAAAAACCGATTGGTTCCTTCCTGTTCGCCGGACCGACAGGCGTTGGCAAGACCGAGGTGACCCGTCAGCTGGCCATGATTATGGGCATAGAGCTGATTCGCTTTGACATGTCCGAGTATATGGAACGCCACACAGTATCGCGCCTGATCGGTGCACCGCCGGGTTACGTCGGCTTCGACCAGGGCGGGTTACTGACCGAGGCGATCAACAAGCACCCGCACGCTGTTGTTCTGCTTGACGAGGTCGAGAAGGCACATCCGGATGTATTCAACCTGCTGTTGCAGGTCATGGATCACGGCACCCTGACAGACAACAATGGCCGCAAGGCGGATTTCCGTAATGTGGTTATCGTCATGACAACGAATGCCGGCGCGTCCGAGATGAGTCGCCCGTCCATTGGCTTTACACACCAGGATCATTCCACCGATGGTATGGAAGCGATCAAGAAGCTTTTCAGCCCGGAATTCCGCAATCGTCTCGATGCCATCATCCAGTTCCGTTCGCTCGACCCGACTGTCATTACCCGTGTGGTAGACAAGTTTATTTACGAGCTGGAAGCCCAGTTACAGGACAAGGGCGTCACGATCGAGTTCGAGGACTCAGCGCGGGAATGGCTTGCCGAGCACGGTTTTGATCCAAAGATGGGCGCACGCCCGATGGCGCGCATTATCCAGGAACACGTCAAAAAGCCGCTCGCGGAAGAGTTGTTGTTCGGCCGGCTGGCAAATGGTGGACAGCTCATCATCCGTTCGGAAGACGGCGAGCTGATTCACGAGATCAAGGAAGAAGAAGAGGCATTGTAGCCGGGCTGGGTAGCGGCTGACGTGATGTGCGGTATCAGCGTGCCCGGTAGGTGATACGACCTTTGGTCAGATCATAAGGTGTCAGTTGAACCGTCACCTTGTCACCGGTCAGAATGCGGATGTAGTGCTTGCGCATTTTACCTGAAATATGTGCGGTAACGACGTGCCCGTTTTCGAGTTCTACCCGAAACATGGTGTTCGGCAGGGTCTCGACGACGGTGCCTTCCATTTCGATGTGATCTTCTTTTGCCACCTTTCCTCACTCGTACGCTGTCTGAATCAGCCGCGAAGTATAACCGAATTCCACCCCGTGGGGGTATTTATCCCATTGGAGATAGCGGCGGCTACCGATCGGGCGTTTCCGGCGCCACCGAGTAGCTCGCTTCAGGGTCGAAATTCTCCCAGCGTCCATTGCGAAATACCTGCAGGGGCCTGAACCGGTTCTTGTAGGCCATTTTCTGGCAATCCGGTATCCAGTAGCCCAGGTACAGCCACTCCAGACTCAATTGCCGGGCCGTTTCGATCTGCATCAGAATGGCCAGTGTGCCTGGACTTCGGGAGGAAAAATCCGGATCAAAGAAGGTATAAACGGACGAAAGAGCATCCGGCAGACAGTCGGTTACCGCAATGCCCAGCAGGGTACTGCCGGCACGAAATTCCAGGAACAGGGTGTCGCTCCATTCACTGCTCAGGAACCCCAGGTAGTCGTCCGGTGTCGGGTTTTCCATGCCGCCCCCACCGTGCCGTTGTTCAAGGTAGCGACTGTACAGTTCAAAATGCTCCTGCCGGAAGCCGGCATCCAGTGGCGTGCAGGTAATGTCCCGGTTGCGCTGCCAGACACGCTGCTGGTTGCGGCTGCGCCGGAATTTGCTGACGACAACGCGTGCCGGAATACATTGGTCGCAGCTCGTGCAGGCCGGCATGTACAGGCCGCTGCCGCTGCGGCGAAACCCCAGTGGCGCCAGCTTGTGATAGATGTCAGTGGAAAGCGTGGCATCGGGATCGGCAAATACGGATATGGATGTGCGATTTTCCAGGTAGTTACAGGCGTGGGGAGCCGATGCGTAGAAACGCAGGCTATGCTGTGTCTTGTCAGCTCCGTTATCACGCTTCATCAGCTTGCCCCCCGGACAGGTATGTCAGCTCGCCACCCGTCTGCCACGCATCAGCGGCCGGTTCGAGGTTGCACAGGATAGCGAGCCGATCCAGGAACTGCTGGCGGGGGATGCTGTAGGCACCCAGACTTGCCAGGTGCGACGTGTATACCTGGCAGTCGACCAGTTCGAATTGCCAGTCTGCCAGTTGGCGGACGAGGTGTGCGAATGCGACTTTCGATGCATCGTTCACACGACTGAACATGGATTCACCAAAAAATACCCGGCCAATCGATACACCGTACAGTCCGCCAACCAGTTTATCATCCTGCCAGCATTCGATAGAGTGGGCATGCCCGAGTTGATGCAGCCGGGTATAGGCAAGCTTCATTGCCTCGCTGATCCACGTGCCGGACTCGGTTTTTCTTGGCTCTGCACAGGCGTTGATGACATTTTCAAAGCAGCGGTCATAACTGACTTCAAAGCGCTTTTGCCGCAGTCGTTTGCGCAGACTGCGTGAAATCTTCGGTTGCCCGGGGTCCACTACCGAACGAGGATTGGGTGACCACCAGAGAATCGGCTGCTCGTCGTTATACCAGGGAAATATGCCGCTGCGGTAGGCTTTCAAAAGACGTTCAGGTGAAAGATTTCCTCCCGCCGCCAGCAGACCATCCGGCTCTGTCAACGCGAGGTTGGCATCAGGAAAGTCTGTGTCCCCGCGATCGGGTGAAATCCAGAAAGGGCCCTGCTGGGTCATGCCGTGACAACCTCCCGGAACGGGGAACGCTGGTTCAGTTCCTCGATGTATTCGTTCATGGCACTGGTCTCGTGTTCGAGAAAATCGGCAATCAATCCACGAAACCTGTCATCGGCAATCCAGTGCGCTGACCAGGTCGGCGTTGGCAGAAAGCCGCGACTGATTTTATGTTCGCCCTGTGCGCCCGGTTGGAACACGTTAAGGCCGTGTTTGATGCAATACTCGATGCCCTGGTAATAACAGGCTTCAAAATGCAGGCTGTGGTAGTCCTCGTAACACCCCCAGTGACGACCGTACAGGGTATCGTTGCCGCGGAAACAGATGGCACCGGCCACCATCGTTTGTTGCTTTTCCGCAATGAAAAACACCAGCTGCTCACCCATGGTTTGTGCGATTTCCCGAAAGAAATCCAGTGTCAGTGTCGGGTGACCCCATTTCTTTTCGAAGGTGATCCGGTAGAAATCATGCATGGTCTGTAACTGCAGGTCAGTCGCTTCATGGCCGTGTACTGTGATGATATCGATATGCTGTTCCTGGACATAACGACGTTCCCGGCGCACTTTTTTGCGTTTGCGCGCACTGAATGATGACAGAAACGCTTCAAAGTCCCGGTAGCCCCTGTTTTTCCAGTGAAACTGGCAACCCAGCCGTATGAGAAAGCCTTGTTGGCGCAGTCGTTCGGTATCGTCTTTGTCAGTAAAAAGCCAGTGCAGGGATGACAGGTTTTCACTTTGCGACCCGTTGCGCGCCAGCTCAATCAACGCGGAGGCAATCGTGTCGCGATCGGCCTGGGGATGCACCAGGATGCGTGGCCCGGGTGTTGGCGTGTAGGGAATCGCCACTACGGCCTTGGGGTAATAAGATAATCCTGCGCGCTGGTAGGCTTCGGCCCAGGACCAGTCAAATACAAACTCCCCGTAGGAGTTGTCCTTGAGATACATGGGCACAGCGCCAACCAGATCGTTATTGTTGTCGAAGGCCGCAAGGTGGCGGGGCAGCCAGCCATGTTGTTCACCGACGCAACCGTTACGCTCGAGGGCAAGCATGAACTCATGGCGGAGAAAAGGGTTGCCCGTGCCTGATACGGCATTCCACCGGGCTGCCGGGATAGTATCGATGCTGTTGAGTATCTCCAGTCTCATACCGGCATTGTAACGGAGATTTAACGAGGAAGGTCTGACAGCCTCGTCATTGCGATGCCTTGACCCGTAAGGGTAAGGCATCGTAATGGCGGGGTTATCCGGAAATCGTTATAGCTTAAGCTGCTGTGTCTTTCTTTTGTGCGAGAGCATCCAGGTAGCGTTCCGCATCGAGCGCTGCCATGCAGCCGGAACCGGCGGAGGTAACAGCCTGGCGGTAAATGTGATCGGCAACATCACCTGCGGCAAAAACACCTTCGATACTGCAGGCGGTAGCGTCGCCTTCCAGCCCGCTTTTCACTGCAAGGTAGCCACCCTGGTGCATCTCAAGTTGATCGGCAAACAGGTCGGTGTTGGGTTTGTGACCGATGGCGATAAAAACGCCATCCAGCGTGATGTCTCTGGTGCTGCCATCCTTGACACTTCTGATGCGCATGCCGGTTACGCCGCTGTCGTCACCCAGCACTTCATCCAGTACATGGTCCCATTCAATCGTGACCTTGCCTTCTTTTTCTTTTTTGAACAGGCGATCCTGCAGGATCTTTTCGGCACGCAAGGCATCACGGCGATGAACCAGCGTGACATGTGAAGCAATATTGGACAGGTACAAAGCTTCCTCAACGGCGGTATTGCCACCCCCGATGACGGCCACCGGTTTCTCACGGTAGAAGAACCCGTCACAGGTGGCGCAGGCGGAAACACCGCGCCCCTTGAAGGCTTCTTCCGAGGGTAGTCCGAGGTACTGTGCCGAAGCGCCGGTGCAGATCACCAGGGCATCACAGGTATAGGTGGCTGCATCACCTTTCAGTACCATGGGTTTCTGCTTCAGGTCGGCTTCATTGATGTGGTCGAATACTATGTCTGTGTTGAAGCGTGCCGCATGCTCACGCATTTCGTCCATCAGTGCAGGGCCCTGCAGTCCTTCTGCACCACCCGGCCAGTTTTCGACCTCAGTCGTGGTCATGAGCTGGCCACCCTGTTCAAGACCGGTCACCAGCACCGGGTTCAGGTTGGCGCGTGCTGCATAGATGGCAGCGGTGTAGCCGGCCGGCCCGGAGCCAAGAATGAGAAGGCGGCTGTGTCTGGTTTCGCTCATGTATAATCACTCCGAACTATGACGGGGGGTTCAGTTCTGAGCTGCCGGTCGGCACAATGCCTGGCAACCTTGGTCAGGCGCGTATGGTACGGAATGCCCCGGACAGGGTAAAGGAGAAGCAATGCATATCGGGGTTCCCCGTGAAATCAAGCCGCTGGAAGCGCGCGTTGGCCTGGTGCCGGATGCGTGTTCGGAACTGGTTGCCGCAGGACATGGTGTATTCGTGGAAATCGGCGCAGGGGTTCCATCCGGCTACCCGGATGAGCAATACCGTGGCGCCGGAGCGACGGTCTGTGATTCGGCGCAACAGCTTTATGAATTTGCCGAGCTGATCGTCAAGGTCAAGGAGCCGGTAGAGGGAGACCTTCGTTACCTGCACCGGGAACATATCCTGTTCAGTTACCTGCATCTCGCTGCTGCACCGGCGTTGTTGCAGCGCTTGCAGGCGATCGGACTGACCGCAATCGGTTTCGAAACCGTGCAGGATGATGCAGGGTTTCTGCCGTTGCTGGCACCCATGAGCGATATCGCCGGACAATTGGCCATACAACTGGGCGCCGGACTGTTGCATGCACCACAGGGCGGAAAAGGGCTGTTGATCGGCGGCACAGCTGGCGCGGAACGCGGTAAAATCGTGGTCATTGGCGCAGGAACGGCGGGCACTGCGGCTACCTGTGCGGCTGCTTCACTTGGCGCACTTGTAACCGTTTTTGACCGCAAACGGGAACGCCTTGAAGCCATGCGCGAAGTAGGGAACAACGTGACAGCACTGTATGCCTGGCCTGATTGTATCGCGTCAGCCGTACTGGAGGCAGACCTGGTGATAGGCGCTGTGTTGATTCCAGGTGCCCGTGCTCCGCATGTGATTTCGGCGGAGCAGGTATCCCGCATGCAGGCAGGCAGTGCGATCGTGGATATTTCTGTCGACCAGGGGGGCTGCATCGAAACCACCCGTCCGACTGATTACACTAACCCGACGTACCGCGTGGATGATGTGGTTCACCTGGCCGTCACTAATCTGCCCGGCGCCGTACCACGCACCGCCTCGCAGGCGCTTTCCGCCGCCTTGTCGCCGTTCCTGTTACCCTTGGCGAATGGCGCGCTGGATGAAAACGGGGCATTGCGGCGGGGGATTAACGTCAGGGACGGTGAAATCTGTCACCCCGCCTTGCTATCCTCGCTGAAAGCGAAGTAAAATCACTCTGTCTTTTAATAGCTTAAATAGCATACTTAGCGAAAATTCTTACCTTGGCTCAAGCGCGTCGCAAAAAGGCTGGAACGCCGAAAATCAACCCACAGGTCAGCAAGGGGCTGCGCGAGGGCATGTTATTCATCCTTTCCGCGCTGGCCGTTTATTTTTTCCTGTCGCTGGTCACCTATAACCCTGACGATCCGGGTTGGTCGCACCAGGGTCCGAGTGAAACAGTGCGTAACTTTGGCGGTGTGGTCGGCGCCTGGTTTGCGGATATTTTCCTTTACCTGTTCGGGGTCATGGCCTACCTGTTTCCGCTCATGGTGGGTTTCAGCGGTTGGCTGGTCTACCGCGGTCGCACCCCGAGCGGTGGTATCGATGTCCATGTGTTGAGTATCCGCTGGGCCGGGTTCTTGCTGACGGTGGCGTCTGGTTGTGGGCTGGCGACACTGCATTTCCATGCCGGGCCAGGCAGCCTGCCGCTGGATGCCGGGGGCGTATTCGGTAACCTGGTCGGGCAGAATCTTGCTTCGCTGTTCAGTTTCCTGGGCGCCACGCTGTTCCTGTTGGCGCTGTTTCTGACCGGGGTGACCCTGTTTACCGGGCTGTCCTGGCTGAGTCTGATGGACTGGACAGGGCGCTGGACACTGGACTTTATCAGTTGGCTGGGCGGTCGTGTGGCACAGTTTCGTGAACAGATTGTGGCACGTCGGGCACGCAAACAGCGCGAAGAACCGTCGGAAACCAGGCGCAAGAAACTGAAGATTGCAACGCGCAAGGCACCCCGTATCGAGCCGGTTATCAAGAAAGTCGAACCCAGCGAGCGGGTAGATCGAGAGCGTCAGGTCAAGCTGTTCGACGCACCGCCCAATACCGAACTGCCACCCCTGGCGCTGCTGGATGATGCTCGCGAGCATGTTGACGGTTATTCGGAACCCGCACTGGAAGCCCTGTCGAGACTGGTAGAGATGAAGCTCGCCGACTTTGGTATCGAGGTGGAAGTGGTAGCCGTGCAGCCCGGCCCGGTCATTACGCGTTTCGAGCTGCAGCCTGGTTCTGGTGTCAAGGTCAGCCAGATCAGTAACCTTGCCAAGGATATAGCGCGTGGTTTATCGGCTATCAGTGTGCGCGTGGTTGATGTCATTCCGGGTAAAGACGTCATCGGTCTGGAGATTCCCAACGAAAGCCGCGAGATTGTGGCCCTGAGCGAAATTCTGTCTTCCAGCGATTATGACGAGGCTGCATCTCCGTTAACGCTGGCACTCGGCAAGGACATTGGTGGACACCCGATTGTTGCCGACCTGGCGCGTATGCCGCATTTGCTGGTCGCGGGCACTACCGGTTCGGGCAAGTCTGTTGCGATCAATGCCATGGTGCTGAGCCTGCTTTACAAGGCCTTGCCGAAAGATGTACGGATCATCATGATCGATCCAAAGATGCTGGAGCTGTCAGTTTACGAGGGTATCCCGCACCTGCTGACACCGGTTGTTACCGATATGAAGGAAGCTGCCAACGCGCTGCGCTGGTGTGTTGGTGAAATGGAACGCCGTTACAAGCTGATGGCGGCACTGGGCGTACGTAACATCGGGGGCTATAACAAGAAGGTGAAGGAGGCCATCGACAGGGGTGAGCCAATTCCGGACCCGTTGTTTAACCCGGAAGAAGTGCTGGAAGAAAATCCGCAAGCACCGATACTCGAGCCCCTGCCTTTCATTGTTATCATCATCGACGAACTGGCTGACATGATGATGGTGGTCGGCAAGAAAGTTGAAGAGCTGATTGCGCGGCTGGCACAAAAGGCACGTGCCGCCGGTGTGCACCTGGTGCTTGCCACGCAGCGCCCGTCAGTCGATGTTATAACCGGCCTGATCAAGGCCAATATTCCGACGCGTATAGCATTCCAGGTGTCCTCCAAGATTGATTCCCGGACCATTCTTGACCAGTCAGGCGCAGAGCAATTACTCGGACACGGCGATATGCTTTACCTGCCGCCTGGTACCGCAATTCCCACGCGTGTACATGGCGCCTTTGTCGATGATGCAGAAGTCCATCGCGTGGTAGCCCATCTCAAGGGCATCGGTGAACCGGATTACATCGAGGACATTCTGCAAACCACGACTGATTTCCTGCCCGGCGGTGGCGGACAGGCGGCCGGGGGAGATGATGCAGAAAGTGATCCGCTGTTCGACGAAGCGGTTCGCATTGTCACGGAAACACGTCGCGCATCTATTTCAGGTGTGCAGCGCCGTCTGAAAATCGGCTATAACCGTGCGGCACGCATGATCGAGCAAATGGAAAGTATCGGCATTGTCGGGCCACAGCAGTCCAACGGCAACCGTGAAGTACTTGCACCGCCGCCACCGGAATTATGATGAACGCATGGAGAAACACGTGGTCTATGACCGGTATGCAGGTCAACAGGATCAATCCATGAGATCAATACTACTATTACGTCTGTTTATGGTCGTTTCAGCTGCACTTTCATTTGCGGTCGAAGCCGATCCGGTCAGTGATTACTTCTCGGCGCTGAAAACCTTTGAAGCGAAATTCACCCAGCGTGTCGTGGATGCCAACGGTGAGCTGATACAGGAGTCCGGAGGGGAGGTCTGGATCAGCAAGCCGGGGCGTTTTCGCTGGAACTACACCACACCCTACCACCAGATCATTGTCGCCGATGGCGAACGCCTGTGGAATTATGATGCCGATCTCGAACAGGCCAGCGTCAGCCCCATCGACGAGACATTAACGAGTACGCCTGCAATGCTGTTAAGTGGCCTGCGGCCCTTGTCTGAAATCATGAATACCACAGCGATCGGTCTTGCAGAGGACGTGGCGTGGTTCCGCCTGCAACCGAAAGGACAGGATGCCGCGGTAGAAACTGTCAGGATCGGTCTCCACAAGGGACAACTGAAGGTCATTGAGGTGCGCGATAATTTCGGTAACCAGACGCGTATCCGTTTCAGTGATATCAGGCTGAACCAGCCGCTCGATGAGGCCTTGTTCAGGCTCGAATTCCCGCCCGGAACGGATGTAATCGGCGATATTCCATGAGCGAAGCGCTGGCGGCATTCAGGCCACTGGCTGACCGCATAAGGCCGACCAGCCTGGACACGTTTATCGGCCAGACACATATTCTTGGCCCAGGCAAGCCACTGCGACTTGCAGTGGAAAGTGGCCAGCTTCATTCGATGATTTTCTGGGGCCCACCCGGCACCGGAAAAACCACACTGGCCCATCTGCTGGCGAACACCTCCGGCGCAGAATTTGTTGCCATCTCTGCCGTTCTTGCCGGCGTCAAGGATGTACGCCAGGTGGTCGAAATTGCAAAGCAGCGGCAGGATATCGAACAGCGACAGACATTGCTGTTTGTCGATGAAGTGCATCGCTTCAACAAGGCGCAACAGGATGCTTTTCTTCCTTTTGTCGAAGACGGGACCTTGCTTTTCGTTGGCGCCACCACAGAGAACCCTTCGTTTGAACTGAATAATGCCTTGCTGTCACGGGCGCGAACCTATGTCCTGCGGCGGCTCGAAGAAGCGGACCTGGTCAATGTACTGAAACAGGCGCTCAATAATCGTGAGCATGGCCTGGCTGCGCTTGGGCTTGAAATTGAGGATGCGCAGCTGCAACAACTGGCACGTGCTGCTGATGGTGACGCGCGTCGTGCACTGAGCCTGCTGGAGATCGCCAGTGATCTTGCGGATGAACAGGGGAGGATCGATGCCCCGGTGCTGGCAGAAGTCATTGGTGGTGGGGTACGCCGTTTTGATAAAGGTGGAGAAGCCTTCTACGACCAGATTTCCGCCCTGCACAAGGCGGTCCGTGGTTCGGCGCCTGACGCCGCCCTGTACTGGCTGGCGCGTATGATCGATGGCGGCTGTGATCCCCTGTACGTGGCAAGACGGGTAGTGCGCATGGCCTCGGAAGATATCGGTAATGCCGACCCCCGTGCACTTGCCCTGGCGCTCGACGCCTGGGAGACCCAGGAACGGCTCGGCAGCCCTGAAGGGGAGTTGGCCATCGCCCAGGCCGTGACCTACCTCGCCTGTGCTGCCAAGAGCAATGCCGTCTACATGGCGTGGAAGGCCGCCATGAAAGATGCCCGCGAACAGGGCTCGCTGGATGTCCCCCTGCACTTGCGCAATGCACCGACCCGGCTGATGAAAGAACTCGGCTACGGCAAGACTTATCGTTATGCCCACGATGAGCCTGATGCCTACGCAGCCAATGAAAACTACTTCCCCGAGGAACTGGCGGGAACACGTTACTACCGGCCTGTCGAGCGTGGCCTGGAAATAAAAATTGCCGAAAAGCTGGCCCGCTTGCGCGAACGTGATCGCCTTGAGGGCGACAAATGAATGCGCACCGGCATGCCTTCCGGTATCCTTCGCGCACATGAGTCAGGTACTTGCCATTGCCGGAGGCGGCGCACTCGGTGCTGTATTACGATACTGGGTGTCTACCGGGGTTTACGCTATGGCGGGGCGCGGCTTCCCCTATGGCACACTGGCCGTGAATATTCTGGGCAGCCTGTTAATGGGATTCCTGTACATCTGGTTGCTGGAGCGTTCGCTGGAAAGCGCCGGCATGCGTGCCTTCCTGTTGATCGGCTTGCTGGGCGCCTTTACCACTTTCTCGACCTTTTCCATCGAGACACTGATACTCATGGAAGGCGGGCAATATGTCCGCGCCCTGGTCAACACCCTGGCCAGTGTGGTGCTGTGCGTGGCAGCCGCCGCACTTGGCGTTATGTTAGCGAGGCAGCTATGAACTGGGAAACTGTGATTTTCGTGCGTGTCTACCTCACCGAGGCAGACAAGACACTGGAGCCATTACTGAAGCGGCTTCATGACGAAGAGAAGGTGCGCGGCGTGACCGTGTTCCGCGCCGTCAGTGGCTTTGGCGGAAGTGGTCGCCTGCACACTGCATCACTGGTCGATCTGTCACTGGATCTGCCGGTAACAGTAGAATTCTTTGATACGCCGGAAAAGACCGAGCGTATTCTGGATCATGTCAAAGACCTCGTTGGCGCCGGACACATCGTTCGCTGGCAGGCTGAAATGAACGACTGAACAAGAGACTCTCATGCTGGATCCCAAACTTTTCCGAAGCGACCTTGCCGGTGTTGCCGAACAACTCAAACAGCGTGGTTTTAGCCTCGATACGGCGGCTATCGAAGACCTGGAAACGCGCCGCAAGGCCATCCAGGTAAAAACCGAATCCCTGCAGGCCGAACGCAACAGCCGCTCAAAGGCCATCGGCAAGGCCAAGGCTGCCGGCGAGGATATCCAGCCGATGCTGGACGAAGTCGCCGGACTGGGTGAACAACTCGACGCCGCCAGACGCGAACTGGAAGAGGTTCAAAAGGCGCTGGATGCCATATTAATGTCCATACCAAATATTCCGCACGCGTCTGTACCGGTGGGGAATAGCGAGGAGGACAACCTTGAAGTCCGTCGTTGGGGAGAGCAACCGGTATTTGATTTCGAGGTGAAAGACCATGTCGATATCGGCGAAGGCCTGCACGGTATGGAATTCGATGCCGCCGTCAAACTGTCCGGCTCTCGCTTTGCGGTGTTACGAGGACCGCTCGCGCGCCTGCATCGCGCACTGACCCAGTTCATGCTGGACACGCATATCGGTGAGCATGGCTACCAGGAATGTTATGTACCCTATCTTGTCAACGCAGACAGCTTGCGCGGGACAGGGCAGTTACCGAAGTTCGAGGAAGACCTGTTCGCCACCCGCGGCGACGACCCGTTTTACCTGATTCCGACTGCCGAGGTTCCGCTGACCAACCTGGTACGCGACGAGATCGTGGAAGCCGATGACATGCCTCTGCGCATGACTGCCCACACCCCGTGCTTCCGTTCCGAAGCCGGTTCCTACGGCAAGGATACCCGCGGACTGATACGGCAACACCAGTTCGAAAAAGTCGAAATGGTGCAGATTGTTCGCCCGGGAGATTCCTATGCGGCACTTGAGGAACTGACCGGGCATGCAGAAACCATCCTGCAAAAACTCGTTTTGCCTTATCGCGTGGTAAACCTGTGCAGCGGTGATATCGGTTTTTCTGCAGCGAAGACTTACGACCTGGAAGTCTGGCTTCCCGGTCAGCAGGCCTACCGCGAGATTTCCTCATGCAGTAATTTCGAGGCGTTCCAGGCACGCCGCATGAAAGCCCGCTGGCGCAATCCGGAAACCGGGAAGCCGGAACTGGTGCATACCATTAACGGTTCAGGACTTGCTGTCGGGCGCACACTGGTGGCTGTGCTGGAAAATTACCAGAAGGCGGATGGTTCCGTGGCAATTCCCGAAGTGCTGCAGCCTTATATGCATACAGACTTGTTGACTGTCGATAGCGCCCGCTAATCGGGTAAACGTAACCCGTCTCAATTGTAAACGCTTGTTGAAGAAATAAACGAAATAAACCTTCAGGCGCTGATCTCAATCAGTGCTTCATCCGGGTTTACGCTGTCGCCTTTGGCAACCAGAACCTTGTTTACAGTGCCTGAAACAGGAGCCTGGATTTCTGTCTCCATTTTCATTGCTTCGGTTATCAATACCGGGTCGCCGGCTGAAACCTTGTCGCCAACATTCACCAGGACATCGATTACGGTTCCGGGCATGGATGTGGCAACGTCTCCCGGGTTGGTGGCAGGGCGGCGCCTGCTGCCCTTGATGGATGTGGTGTCGGTATCCTGGGTTTCCAGCTCGGAAAGTGTTTCGACCAGTACCTCCTCGGGTACACCGTCTACCGTCATGTAGAATGGCCGATCCTGCTGTCCGGGGTGCCCTGTTCCGGTGATCTGTATATGGTAGGTTTCGCCGTGCAGGGTAACGTTGAACTCGGTAGGTTTTGGTTGTGATCCCTGGCCATTGCCGATCGGTTCAAGTGGTTCCGGTACCAGGATATCGGCATTGCGTTCTGTGAGGAACTCGCGGCCGATATCGGGGAACATGGCGTAGGTCAGAACATCTTCCTCACTGTGCGTGATGTCGTTGGTTTCTTCACGCAGTTCATCCATTTCATCGTCAAGCAGATCAGCGGGGCGTATATCAATAACATCCTCGTTGCCAATGGCCTGCTGCCGAACCATTGAATTGACTTTCCCGGGTGCACGGCCATAGCGTCCCTGAAGGTAAAGTTTTACTTCATTGCTGATGGTTTTGTAGCGCTCGCCGGTCAATACATTCAATACGGCCTGCGCGCCAACGATTTGTGAGGTTGGCGTGACAAGTGGCGGATAGCCAAGATCCTTCCGCACGCGGGGTATTTCCTGCAGTACCTCTTCAATGCGATTCAGTGAACCCTGTTCACGTAATTGTGTGTGCAGGTTGGAGATCATGCCGCCCGGTACCTGGTAAACCTGAACACGTGTATCCAGACCGGTCATTTCACTCTCGAACTGGTGGTATTTTTTGCGTACCTCACGAAAATAGAAACCAATCTCCTGCAGAGCTTTAAGGTCCAGCCCTGTCTCCCATTGGCTATCGCTCAATGCGGCAACCATGCTTTCAGTGGGTGGGTGTGACGCGCCACCGGAGAAGGCGGATATAGCGGTATCGATGTGGCGACAACCATTTTCAATGGCTTTCAGGTGACACATTTCTGCAACGCCTGCTGTGGCGTGCATGTGCAGGTGCACCGGCAGGGAAACGGTAGAGGTTAATGCGCCAAACAGTTCCGCCGTCGTCATTGGCGTGAGCAGACCGGCCATATCCTTGACGACAATGCTGTTACACCCCAGCTCTTCGAGTTGCCGGGCCTGGGTGACAAACTGCTCAATGCCGTGTACCGGGCTGGTGGTATAGCAGATAGCGCCCTGCGCATGCTTTTCCGCGGCACGTACTGCAGAAATCGACGTTTCCATGTTACGTATATCATTCAGTGCATCAAAAATACGGAAGACATCGATGCCATTGTCTGCTGCGCGCTCAATAAATGCGCGTACGACATCATCGGAATAGTGGCGGTAACCAAGCAGGTTCTGGCCACGAAGCAACATTTGCAGTTGTGTTCTTGGCAGTGCACCACGTAACTTTCGCAGGCGTTCCCAGGGGTCTTCCTTCAGGTAGCGGATACAGGCATCAAAAGTGGCTCCGCCCCAGACTTCCAGCGACCAGTAACCAATGCGGTCCAGCCGTTCACACACCGGCAGCATGTCTTCGGTGCGCATGCGGGTGGCGATCAGTGACTGGTGGGCATCACGCAGAATGACATCGGTGATATTGACTTTGCTCATGGTGTTATCAGTATCCTGCGTTGTTGGCGATGGTCGCGGCAATCACGGCGGCCAGTTCACGGGTCGGGCGACTGGCCTTGTAGTTGACCAGTTCCGGGTGATCTTCGACAAAGCTGGTATTGAAACAGGCCGCGCGGAATTCCTCCGCATCCAGTACGGCAAGATAGTAGGGGATGGTAGTCTTTACACCGTACACACCGGTATCGTGCAGGGCGCGTCGGGCACGGTTAATGAGTTCATCCCACTCCAGCGCCCACACGGTGATCTTGGCACACATGGAGTCGTAGTAGGGCGGGATAGTATAGCCACTGTACATGGCAGCATCGGTGCGCACGCCCGGCCCGCCCGGCGCAAAGTAACGGGTGATGCGCCCGAAGCTGGGCAGGAAATCGTTCTTTGGATCTTCCGCGTTGATACGGAACTGCATGGCATACCCGCGTCGCTGGATTTCCGACTGGGCAAAACGTAGCGGCTGGCCATCGGCAATACGGATCTGTTCACCGACGATATCCACGCCGGTAATACTCTCGGTCACGGTATGTTCGACCTGCAGCCGGGTGTTCATCTCCATGAAATAGAAATCCCCGTCTTCGGTCATCAGGAATTCAACAGTGCCGGCATTCACATAGCCGGCCGCTTCGGCTGCCTTGATAGCCCACTGTCCCAGTTTTTCGCGCTGTTCATCATCAAGCTGGGGTGAGGGTGCGATTTCGATCAGTTTCTGGTGGCGACGCTGAATGGAGCAGTCACGTTCGAAAAGGTGAATGGTATTGCCATGGTTGTCAGCCAGTATCTGAACTTCGATATGGCGTGGTCGGTCGACACACTTTTCCAGAAAAATATCAGCACTACCGAAGGCCTTGGTGGCTTCCGAGAGTACGCGATCGTAATTCTTGCGCAGCTCGGCTTCATGGTTACAGCGGCGGATACCTCGCCCGCCACCGCCCGAGGTGGCCTTGAGCATGACGGGGTAACCCATCTTGCTGGCCAGTGTGATGGCTTCATCGATGCCTGTCAGGTTTTCCTCGCTGCCTGGCACCACCGGCACGCCGGCTGATTGCATCAGGCGCCTTGCCTCGATCTTGTTGCCCATGCGACGGATTACTTCGGCCGGGGGTCCGATGAAGCGGATGCCGCGGCGTTCACAGATGTGTGCCAGCTGAGGATTCTCGGACAGAAAACCGTAACCCGGGTGCAAGGCGTCACAGCCGGTCGAGACCGCGAGATTGACGATACGATGGGCATTCAGGTAACCGGCCAACGGGTCCTGGCCGACAGAATAGGCCTCGGCGGCTTTTTTAACGTGCAGGGCGTGACGGTCCGGTTCAGCATAAATCGCCACCGATTCGATATTCGCTTCCTGGCACGCACGCACGATACGGACGGCGATTTCACCCCGGTTGGCGATAAGGATTTTCCTGATCAAGCGTCCCCCGTTTTCTCTGCGCGCGTTGACCTGCGCTTCCCTGAGCATAGCGGCATTTCCGGCCAATGATGATGAAATGCGCCAAAGAGCTTGTTTTTCTACGTAAAACCGGTGTCTGTGTCAACTATACCGGCAACAGTCCCGGCTTGCCTAACATGTCGGTTTTTCAATCATTTACCTTTGACACTGGCGCCACCCAGCGAGTATCATTGCGCGCTTATGTTGGATCGTCTTCCGGAGCAAATTGAGCCCATGGGGCTTGCCGATGTAGGGCGCTCCTTTCGCGGTGTTGTGCCAGTGGATCAATTGAATCGGCTGGCGCCACTACTGGCATCGAAGCAAGGTGAGCTTGACGTTGAACTGGAGTTCAATATCGACGAACGGCGCATCCGGACTTTGAAGGGCAGGATCAAGGGTGAGGTCAGCCTGGTTTGCCAGCGCTGTCTTGATACGCTGAGCTTCCCGCTGGATCTTGGCTTCAGACTCGGCATTATTAATAGTGACGACGAGACTGTTCAATTGCCGGAAGGTTACGAGCCGATGCTGGTGACCGGTAATCCGCTGAGAACCTTTGATGTGATCGAAGACGAGGTATTACTGGCTATACCGTCCATCCCGATACACGAAGGGCTGGAGCAATGCCAGGCACAGACAGACCACGTGAACAAGCCGGTGCCGGAAAAGGATAATCCTTTTGCGATACTGGAAAAACTGAAACGCTGAAAGACGCTTTAGCAAGCAGGAGATAGACCCATGGCAGTACAAAAGAGCCGCAAGACCCCTTCCCGGCGTGGCATGCGCCGTTCGCACGACAGCCTGAAGGGCGCGGCGCTGTCTGTCGAGCAGACTACGGGCGAAACCCATCTGCGCCATCACGTCAGTCCCGACGGTTATTACCGCGGTCGCAAGGTTGTTAATAAAGACCTTGACTGATCCGCGTTGCGGGTCACCGGGTATTCGTTACTACTACAGGACACGCTGCTTCCCGCCCAACGGGGGCAGCGTGTGTTTTTTAGTGCATGACTGAAAAAATTACTATCGCGCTGGATGTTATGGGTGGGGACCACGGTGTTGATGTCGTGTTGCCGGCCGCGAAGTCCGTGCTGGAAAAGCGTAACGACATCGAATTGCTGCTGGTCGGTGACGAAGCTGTCATCAAGCATTCGCTTGCAGGTCTGGGACTGACAGAACATCCAGGTCTGAAAATTCGTCACGCCTCACAACACGTCGAAATGGATGAACTGGCTTCCCATGCCCTGCGTTTCAAGAAAGACTCTTCCATGCGCGTTGCAATCAACATGGTCAAGGAAGGACATGCACAGGCCTGTGTCAGTGCCGGCAACACCGGCGCCCTGATGGCGACGGCGCGCTACGTCCTGAAAACCTTGCCGGGTATCGATCGTCCTGCAATTTGCACTTCATTGCCGTCCATGCACGGTCACACCTGGATGCTGGACCTGGGTGCCAATATCGACAGTACCCCTGAACAGCTGTTCCAGTTTGCCCTGATGGGTTCTGTGCTGGCCAGTGCACTGGACCATACTGAAACACCACGCGTTGGCCTGCTCAATGTCGGTGAGGAAGAAATGAAGGGCAATGAAACCGTCAAGGAAGCTGCCAACCTGCTGTCTTCCGGTGACTTGAACTATGTCGGTTTTGTCGAAGGAACAGATGTGTACTGTGGGGATGTGGATGTGGTGGTGTGCGATGGTTTCGTTGGCAACATCGCGCTGAAGACCAGTGAAGGTGTCGCAAAAATGATCGCCCACTTCATCAAGAAAGAATTTACCCGTAATATACTCACGCGCATTGCTGCCCTGTTTGCCTTGCCGGTACTGAAAGCCTTTCGTCGGCAGATCGATCCACGGCGTTATAATGGGGCCAGCCTGCTTGGCTTGCGCGGTTCAGTCATCAAGAGCCATGGCGGGGCGGATATACTGGCCTTCAGCAATGCTATCAATGTCGCGGCCGAAGTTGTCGAGCAAAACGTGCCGGAGCGCATCAAATCCCGGCTTCAGATTATTTTATCCAACAGGCAGGCGGGCTGATGTACGCACGGATTACAGGAACGGGTGGTTATCTTCCTGACAAGGTACTGACCAACAAGGACCTTGAAAAAATCGTTGATACCACCGACCAGTGGATACGCGAACGAACCGGCATCAGCAAGCGCCACGTCGCCGTCGAGGGTCAGAATACCGTTGATCTCGCCGAGCATGCGGCACGGCGCGCACTTGAAGCCGCAGGACGCGATGCCCAGGATATCGACCTGATTATTGTCGCAACCACCACTGCAGATCGCGTGTTTCCAAGTACGGCCTGCCTGCTGCAGAAGCGACTGGACCGACATGGTTGCGCTGCTTTTGATATCCAGGCGGTATGCACAGGGTTTGTCTACGCACTGGGTGTGGCGGACAAGTTTATTCGAACCGGTGCGGCCAAATGCGCACTGATAGTCGGTGCTGAAACGCTTTCCCGTGTACTGGACTGGACTGATCGCAGTACCTGTGTGCTGTTTGGTGATGGTGCAGGCGCCGTGATTCTGGAAGCCAGTGAAGAGCCCGGCATCCTTTCGACACACCTTCATGCTGATGGTGCCTATGAGCATCTGCTGACCGTGCCCGGCGGGGTCAGCCAGGGTTATGACAGCCTCAAGGACGGTAATGGCTATGTAACCATGAAGGGTAACGAAGTCTTCAAGGTTGCTGTGAATACACTTGGGCGTATTGTTGACGAGACGCTGGAAGCCAATAACCTGGAGAAATCAGACATCGACTGGCTGATCCCCCACCAGGCAAATATCCGCATTATCCAGGCAACAGCAAAGAAACTCGGCATGTCCATGGATCACGTGGTCGTTACTGTTGATGAACACGGTAACACCTCAAGTGCTTCGGTACCGCTTGCGCTCGACGTGGCGGTACGCGACGGCCGTATCAAGCCCGGTGAAACCTTGCTGATGGAAGCTTTCGGCGGCGGTTTCACCTGGGGTTCAATCCTCCTCAAATTCTGATTTTTTTCGAACCATGCCTCATTCAAATACACGCTCAACGCTTGCCATGGTATTCCCGGGGCAGGGTTCACAATCGGTTGGCATGCTTTCCGCGCTGGCAGAGGTTTACCCGCAGGTGGGCGATACTTTTGCCGAGGCTTCAACAGTGCTCGGCTACGATCTCTGGGAACGGGTTCAGAACGGGCCGGCGGAAGCCTTGAACCAGACAGCCTGTACGCAGCCGGCGATGTTGACAGCCGGTGTCGCAACCTGGCGCTGCTGGCAGGCAAAAACCGATGCACTTCCCGCGCAGATGGCGGGGCATAGCCTGGGGGAATACACCGCGCTGGTATGCGCCGGCGCAATGGCGTTCAGTGATGCGGTTTCGCTGGTCGAAAAGCGTGGCGAATACATGCAGAACGCTGTGCCGGCCGGTGTCGGAGCGATGGCGGCAATTCTTGGTCTTGAGGATGCGCAGGTCGAGGCCGTATGTGCCGAAGCTGCACAAGGCGAGGTCGTCAGTGCAGTGAATTATAATTCCCCGGGACAGGTGGTGATTGCCGGCAACGCAAGTGCCGTTGAACGCGCCATGGCGCTTGCCAAAGCTGCCGGCGCCAAGCGTGCATTGCCATTGCCTGTATCGGTTCCGTCCCATTGCAGTCTCATGCAGCCCGCTGCCGGACAACTTGCGTTGCAGCTGTCTGCCATTGATATACAGTCGCCATCGATACCCGTAATTCATAACGTTGATGCGGCATCACACGCTGATCCGGCCACCATCCGGGACGCTCTTGCGGCACAACTGTACCGGCCGGTGCGCTGGGTTGATTGTGTGCGCGGCATGCAGGCAAAAGGCGCCGACACGCTGGTGGAAGCCGGTCCTGGCAAGGTACTGGCCGGGCTGACCAAACGTATTGAAAAAACACTGACTGCGATACCGGTCCAGGATGCAGATGATCTGGACAAGGCGATCGCCTCAATCAGCTGATTACGAGGGAGCAGAAGTATGTCGTTTCAAGAACAGATTGCGCTGGTCACCGGTGCAAGCCGCGGGATAGGTCAGGCGATTGCACGTACACTCGGCAAGCAGGGTGCAAGGATTGTCGGTACCGCAACTACGGATAAAGGCGCGGCTGCCATTCAGGCGGACTTCGATGAACAGGGTGTTAGCGGCCTGGGTCTTGCGCTGAACGTTACCGATGCCGGGTCAATTAATGCAGTCATGGCCGCTATCAAGGAGAAATTCGGTAGTACACCGACCATCCTGGTGAACAATGCCGGCATCACTCGTGACAACCTGCTCATGCGGATGAAAGATGAAGAATGGGACGATGTTATCAACACCAACCTGACTTCGGTTTTTCGTCTCAGCAAGGCCGTTTTACGCGGCATGATGAAGGCAAAGCATGGGCGGATCATTAATATCGCATCTGTCGTAGGTTCAACGGGTAACCCGGGGCAGGCCAACTATTCAGCGGCAAAGGCCGGCATACTCGGCTTCACCAAGTCACTCGCTCGTGAGGTCGGGTCGCGCGCGATTACCGTCAATGCCGTTGCGCCGGGCTTTATCGATACTGACATGACGCGTGCGCTTCCCGAAGAACAACGCAAGATGCTGATCGGCCAGATACCCCTGGCGCGCCTCGGTGATGTCGAGGATATTGCCTCCACAGTGGCGTTCCTGGCGTCATCGCAGGCCGGCTATATCACCGGAGAAACCCTGCACGTCAACGGCGGGATGTATATGCCTTGATAAGACAAGGTTTAGATATATATTGTAACTATCTGTAAAACATGATTATTATTATTCATAATTTATCGCTCGAAAGTTTCCGGAACAAGCAACTTTCAGCGATAAATTAATGATTACTGGATGACTGGCGTGACTATGACCTTTTCACTAAAATACGCGCGCAGTCAGGACTGATTATAAATTAACTGAGGAACTTTCAGCGATGAGTAATGTTGAAGAACGCGTCAAAAAGATAGTCGTCGAGCAATTGGATGTCAGCGAGGATTCTGTCACCAATGAAGCGTCATTTGTAGATGACCTGGGCGCGGATTCCCTTGATACCGTGGAACTGGTTATGGCGCTTGAAGAAGAGTTCGAGTGTGAAATCCCTGATGACGAGGCAGAGAAGATCGGCACTGTTCAGCAAGCGATTGATTACGTCAGCGCCCACCTCGGTTAATCACAGCCGTTTTCATGTACAGAACGCTGGTCATCCGCAAGGGTGCCGGCGTTCTGGTCATTTTGACACCGTATTTTTTCAATGGACTGGGGTAACGCACAGTGTCTGAACGCCGTGTAGTGGTTACAGGTCTGGGTGCTGTCACGCCTGTCGGTTCAACCGTCTCGGATACCTGGGAAAACATCATCTCGGGCAAAAGCGGGATTCGCCCGATAACGTCCTTTGATGTATCCGCATTCCCGGTGCGTTTCGGCGGCAGTGTCCAGAACTTCGATATCACGGAATACGTGTCGAAGAAAGATGCCCGCAAGATGGACACCTTTATTCATTACGGTGTGGCAGCGGGGATTCAGGCAATACGGGACTCAGGGCTGGAAGTGACCGAGGCCAATACGGAACGTGTCGGTGTCTCGATGGGCTCCGGTATCGGTGGTCTTCCCGGTATTGAAAAAAACTACGACGCCTATCTGGCCGGCGGCCCGCGCAAAATATCACCGTTTTTCGTGTCATCGAACATCATCAATATGATCTCAGGCAACCTTTCAATCCATCTGAACCTGAAAGGACCAAACATTGCCATGGTGACGGCATGCTCGACCGGAACACACAGTATTGGTGAGGCGGCGCGCATTATCGCCTACGGAGACGCCGACGCCATGCTGGCGGGAGGCGCTGAAATGGCCACTACGCATACCGGTCTGGGCGGGTTCGCAGCAGCCAAGGCATTATCGACGCGTAATGATGACCCTCAGGCCGCCAGCCGCCCCTGGGACCGCGACCGCGACGGCTTCGTGCTTGGCGATGGCGCAGGCGTACTGATGCTGGAAGAGTACGAGCATGCCCGCGCGCGTGGTGCGAACATTTATGCCGAGGTCGTGGGTTACGGAATGAGTGGCGACGCCTACCACATGACCCAGCCATCACCGAACGGAGAAGGCGCCTCACGCTGTATGCGTAACGCGATGCGTGATGCAGGACTCAACCCTGAGGCCGTTGATTACATCAACGCACACGGAACATCCACGCCGGCTGGTGATGTAGCCGAAGTCAGCGCAATCAAGCTGGCGTTTGGTGACCATGCCAGGCACGTAGCAGTCAGCTCAACAAAATCCATGACAGGACATCTGCTGGGTGCGGCAGGTGGTATCGAGGCCGTATTTTCCGTGCTTGCGATACGTGACCAGATTGCCCCTCCTACCATTAACCAGTTCACGCCAGATCCGGAATGCGATCTCGATTTTGTTCCTAACGAAGCCCGTGAAATGAAAATCGATGTCGCCATTTCCAACTCGTTCGGGTTTGGTGGCACCAACGGAACACTGGCTTTCGCGAAATTGCAGTGAACCGGTTGACGGTTTTTCATGCCGATGAAACCTGACAACGCTCATCCTGTGGATGAACTCGCTGCTGATATCCATTGTCGCACTCTGAGCCACAACCCGGATTTACTCGCATTACACGAAGCTTTCCCCGAACGTTACCCACACCTGCTGGAGAGTGCGGCATCTGGTCAGCGGGAGCGCTATGATATTTTGTTTGCCTTTCCCGGAGAATCCATCGAACTTCGTGAGCCTGACGATTTTGATTTTCTCGCAGCACTGGATACCGCATGGCAAAAAGAGCGGGTAGCCGGTAAAGGTGGACAGGCTATGGAGTTGCCATTCCATGGTGGCTGGTTCCTGTATCTGGCTTATGAGCTCGCAGGACAGATTGAGCCGCGACTCCAGCTTCCACGCGATGACAGCGAGTTGCCTGTTGCATGTGCAACACGTTTTCCTGCCGCCATTATCTTTGATCATGCCAGTAATCAGTCAGTACTGGTCTCCGAACAATACCCGCTGCTGGCTACGATGCTTGCTGATCTGGACCAGGTACCATCCCGGGCAGTCCGGAACGGATATCCAGTTGTCAAATTGTACGAAGATCCGGATGAACACTATCTTGAGGCAGTCGAGCGTGTGCTGGACTATATCCGTGAAGGAGATGTTTTCCAGGTCAACCTGTCGCGGGCCTGGAAGGGTGAATGGCCTCCACACACCGAAACAGCACAACTGTACCGTCGCCTGCGTACAGCAAACCCGGGGCCATTTAACGGACTTGCCACATTCGGCGCTAACGCTGTAATGAGTTCTTCGCCTGAGCGACTGGTCGAAGTGCATGATGGCCAGGTACAGACCCGACCCATTGCCGGTACGCGCCCGCGTGCCGGTGATGAACAACGGGATGCAGCACTGTCACGAGAACTGATGGCCCACCCCAAGGAGCGTGCCGAGCACATTATGCTGATCGACCTGGAACGAAACGATCTTGGTCGCATCGCAATACCCGGCAGTGTCGAGGTCAGTGAACTGATGGTACTGGAGTCCTATGCGAGCGTTCATCACATTGTGTCCAATGTGCAGGCAGAGGTTCGCCCGGACACTACGCCGGGAGATGTGATTCGGGCCGTTTTCCCCGGTGGTACCATTACCGGCTGCCCCAAGGTGCACTGTATGGAAATTATCGCTGCACTGGAAGATACAGGGCGCGGCGCCTATACCGGCTCGATGGGCTACCTGAACCGTGATGGCAGCCTTGATCTCAATATTCTGATTCGTACGCTGGTGCGCAGCGGGGGAGAACTCACGTTCCGGGCGGGTGCCGGAATCGTTGCCGACTCTGACCCTCATCATGAGCTGCAGGAAACGCGTGCCAAGGCACGTGCCATCATGCATGCGCTGGAACAAGGCCAGGCATAATGCGCTGTCTTGTCGATGGTGAACCGACAAGCTCGATCCCGGTCTCTGACCGTGGACTGCAGTATGGAGACGGTTTGTTTGAAACCTTTGCCGTGCGCGATGGAGGCATTCAGTTCCCGGAGCGCCATTTCACACGACTGGCGGCCGGTTGTGAACGACTGGGGTTCCCGGCGGTCGACTGGTCTGCGCTGCGCAGTGAAGTCATTGCCTTCACTGCAGACAAGCCGGCGGGCGTGCTGAAACTCATGCTGACACGCGGCTCAGGCCAGCGCGGATATGCGGCTGATAAACCTGCTGTGCGGCGTATATTATGTCTTTCGGACCTCCCGGAATGGCGTGGAGTACCTGGTGAGCAGGGAATACGGGTCCGGCTTTGCCGGATGCAGCTCGCAATCCAGCCGCACCTGGCCGGGTTAAAGCATCTGAACCGTCTCGAGCAGGTACTGGCGCGCAGGGAGTGGCAGGATGACGACATTCGCGAGGGGCTGCTGTGCGATACCGGGGGGCACATTATCGAAGGCACCATGAGTAACCTGTTCGTCGTCAGTAACGGTGTGTTGTATACGCCGCAACTGGATAACTGCGGTGTGGCCGGGGTGATGCGGTCTGTCATCATTGATGTTGCAGCACAGGCCTCACGGCCACTTGAAATCTGCGCACTTTCACGACAGGATGTACAACAGGCCAGCGAACTGTTTGTCTGCAACAGCCTGATCGGCATCTGGCCCGTGACAGCGATAGACGGCCTTGGTGAATATCCCGTCGGCCCGGTGACATGCAACCTGCAAACGCTTGTGCAAAATCACACTGATCACAATAACAACACCTGGTACGCGAAGTGACACAAGAAAATTCCGCCAGACCACGATTGAGTGACCGCCTGTTCCGGCTGACAGGTTTGCTGCTGGTGCTGGCCAGCTTTGCCGGCGCCTGGCTTGCCATGGATTTCGACAGTTTTCGTAGCACGCCCCTGGCGACAGGTGCCGAGCCAATCTCCCTGGTAATAAAACCAGGCAGTTCTTTAAGGACGGTCGCTGCGGAATTGCGTGAACGTGGTGTGCTCGAACGGCCTTTATATCTTGTGATGCTCGCGCGCTGGCAGAACGTCGACGGGAAAATCAAGGCGGGTGAATATGCACTGTCCCCCGGCATAACACCAGACAAGCTGTTACAGCAACTTACTGAAGGACAGGTACTGCAATACGCATTAACCCTCATCGAAGGTGAAACGTTTCGCGAAATGATGCTTCGCGTAAGCGAAGCACCGGCACTTGAACAGACGCTGGCGGACCATGACGGGGCCACTGTCATGCAAGCCATCGGCTACCCCGGGCTGCATCCTGAAGGCCGCTTTTTACCGGAAACCTACCACTACCCGCGCAGTACCCGTGATGTCGATGTTCTGCGGCGCGCATTTCGCGATATGGAAACCTTGCTTGATGCAGAGTGGATGAAGCGCGAAGCAGACCTGCCTCTGAAAACACCCTATGAAGCATTGATTCTGGCATCTATCGTCGAAAAGGAAACCGGGCTTGCCTCTGAACGCCCTCAAATTGCCGGTGTTTTTATCCGTCGGCTCAGAAAGGGTATGCGCCTGCAAACAGATCCAACGGTTATCTACGGCATTGGCGAGCAGTTCGACGGTGATATCCGCTTTCGTGACTTGCGCAAGGATACGCCGTATAACACCTACACCCGTGCAGGATTGCCGCCAACACCCATTGCCATGCCCGGCAAGGAAGCCATTCATGCCGTTCTGCACCCTGCGCCCGGCGACAGCCTGTACTTTGTGGCGCGTGGAGATGGCAGCCACCAGTTTTCTGCAACGCTTGGCGCCCATAATCGAGCTGTGGACAAGTACCAGAGAAAAAGACGCTGACCCCGTGAATACTCAGACAGATATTGGCCGTTTCATTACCCTCGAAGGTGGCGAAGGCGCCGGCAAGTCGACCAATGCGACCTATTTTGCCAGTCAGCTTGAAGCCGCCGGTATTACCTTGCGAGTGACACGAGAACCGGGTGGTACCGTACTGGGCGAGCGGATTCGTGAGTTGCTGCTTGATCCGTCCCACCAAGCCGTTCACGCAGATACCGAACTGTTGTTGATGTTCGCAGCCCGCGCACAACATCTCAACGAGGTTATCCTGCCGGCACTACAGGCCGGGGAATGGGTGCTTTGCGACCGCTTTACCGACGCTACCTACGCCTACCAGGGCGGTGGGCGGGGCATAGACATGCAGCGTATTGCCGAGCTGGAAGCCTGGGTTCAGCAGGGTTTTGAGCCGGACATGACCATCCTGTTCGACCTGCCGGTCGAAACCGGCCTGGCGCGTGCCGGAAAACGTGGTGCGCTGGATCGTTTTGAGCAGGAGCAAACTTCTTTTTTCACCTCGGTACGTGATACCTATTTGCAACGGGCGAAGCAGTATCCTCGAAGATTCCGTGTCATAGACGCAGCGCAAAAACTGGATGACGTTCAGCGCCAGCTCGATACATTGGTTGAAGAACTGCTTGCGACACGTGACAAGCATACCGGGGAGCAGACAAGGTGACGCCTGCCATGCCCTGGCTGGCGCCCGTCTGGCAACAGATCAACCGGGCGCGCCAGCAGTCCCGCCTGCCTCATGCCCTGTTACTGTCCGGCAGCGAAGGCGTTGGCAAGAAACATCTGGCGGAGCGTATTGCTCATGCGTTGCTGTGCGAGTCACCGAATGAGCAGGGCGAGCCTTGCGGGCAATGTGCGGCGTGTGGCTGGCTGGCTGCAGGAACGCACCCGGACCTTTTGCTGCTGGAGCCGGAAGAGGCGGGCAAGGCCATCAAGGTTGACCAGGTGCGCGCCCTGTCTGCAGGACTGGGTATTACCAGTCATGGCGGTCGCTACAAGGTTGCCATTGTCCGGCCCGCAGAGGCCATGAATATGAATGCCGCAAACAGTCTGCTGAAAACACTGGAGGAACCTACTGCCAACACGCTGCTCATACTCGGCACTGCAGCACCCGGGCGCCTGATACCCACAGTGCGCAGTCGTTGCCAGAAAATACAGGTTCCTCTACCCTCACAACAACAGGCACTGGGCTGGCTGGCTGCACACAACCTCGAGGGCGAAGCGGCCGTGGACAGCCTGTTACTGGCAGGAGGTGGCCCATTGTACGCACTGGTTTTACACCAGGAAGGGGCTGAGGCTTTACTCAACGACAGCCTGCAGCAATTACAGGCGGTCGGCGAGGGCCGTCTCGATCCCCTGACCGTCGCCAGTGAGTGGCAGGGCGACGAACTGGCGCTGCGACTTGCGGGATGGCGCCAGTGGTTGCAGTGGTTGATTCGGGCACAGTTTGTGCCGGCCGATAACGGTGCAGTAAATATGGCGCAGAAGTTGCACACCATTACAGAGTCGGTAGACTGTCAAAATCTCTATGCATTCATGGATCGCATAGATAGTGCACGGAATGCACTGGGTTCAGGCCTTAACCGCCAGTTGATGCTTGAAGATCTACTGATCCGCTGGGCGGCGATGCCGACTGGCCGTCAAAATAATGTCATGCAAGGTAGCAGGTAAATTATGGCAATGAATCCCGGTGGCGGAGCCCGACAGGGCATCCTCTCCCTGACAATCAAGGACAAGAGCGCGCTTTATGCCGCCTACATGCCTTTCGTCAAGAACGGGGGTCTGTTCATTCCTACGAATAAAACCTATCAGCTCGGCGACGAGGTGTTTATGTTGCTGACACTCATGGATGAGCCGGAAAAGATACCCGTGGCAGGCAAGATCATATGGATTACGCCTAAAGGCGCACAGGGAGCCCGTGCAGCCGGTATAGGGGTCCAGTTCAGTGATAACGATGATGGTTCTGCCCAGAAGAAAATCGAAACCTACCTGGCTGGCGCACTGACGGCTGATCGTCCCACGCATACCATGTAACATGAAGCAGCCGGTTCCGGCTGTATTCCCGATTTACCAGGACCACCGACATGCTGGTTGATTCTCACTGCCACCTCGATTTACTGCAACTGGAAGACGAAACGCTCGATAACGTGCTTGCAGAAGCACGCGATGCCGATGTGCAACAAATGCTGTGCGTGTCGGTCAGCCTGGAACGTTTTCCCGCAATGATGGAACTGATTGCGCCGCATCCACAGATTCTGGCATCGGTCGGCGTACACCCGGATGGCGAGGAGGGTGAGGACCCCGATGAGAACCGGCTGGTTGCACTTGCCGATAACGCGCGCATTGTCGCCATTGGCGAAACCGGTCTCGATTATTATCGTATCGAGGGTGATACGGGCTGGCAACGCGAACGTTTCCGCCGCCATATTCGTGCGGCGCGTGCTGTCAACAAGCCACTTATCGTGCATACCCGCGCGGCAAAGAAAGATACCTTGCGTATACTCAAAGAAGAGAATGCACAGGAAACCGGTGGTGTACTGCATTGCTTTACCGAAGACTGGGAAATGGCCAGGGCCGCTATGAATCTGAATTTCCATATCTCGTTTTCAGGCATCGTTACTTTCAAAAATGCCATCGAACTTAAAGCGGTGGCGAAACAGGTTCCAGCTGATCGAATGCTGGTGGAGACAGATGCCCCTTACCTGGCACCGGTGCCGAAACGCGGAAAAAGTAACCGCCCGGCCTATGTTCGGTACGTGGCCGAATATCTCGCCGAGCTAAGGGGCGAATCATTTGATGATCTGGCGCAGACTACGACCCGAAATTTTGAAAACCTGTTTATAAACAGATAAAACAAAAAGATAATTAATGTATCTATAAATCACATTAAGATAACCTGATGTTGTGACCTGAGTGCTCGGTCACAAAATGTAAAGCTCCGGCAGTGTTGGTCGTTATTACAAGAACCAGGACACAGAATTCTGAGTAGTAGCGCTTTCTGCACGGGCCCGGACGCCCGGTTTTAATACAAAAAATTCAAAGACAAGGGCGCCAGGACGGTGCAGGGAAGGGGTGCGGAGTCTTACCCCTGATGTTGTAACATGTCCGGGGTGCCGCCGTGGAAAGAAGAAAAGCGAAGCGCGACCAGATACTGGTCGATATCGATATTGCCCATCCGGGCGCCGGCTATTGCCATGGCCACGTAGAAAATATCAGCAAGGGCGGGGTATCAGTTCATGTTGACGAGGGCGAACTTCCCGCTGCCCAGCGTTCGGTGATCCTCAACATGCGGGTATGGACAGGAAATGAAATCCTGTACCGCAAGATGTATTGCCGCGTTGTTCGCCACAATAGTTCCAGGCTGGCGATGGAATTTGCTGAAAACGACATCGTTACCGAGGCAATTATCCAGGACCTGATGTTTTACCAGAAACGCGGGCAAAGACACGAACAGGAAAAGCAGGTGGCGACGGGCAGCTTTGCAAACGCCTTACCTGAACCTGCAGGTTCCTGAAAAACTCCTGTTCAGTGGTGCCCCTTGTACATCGCTTCGATCTGTTGTGCGTAGGTCTCGCAGACCTTGTCACGTTTCAGCTTGAGTGTAGGCGTAATCAGACCATCCTCGATAGTCCAGGGCTCCAGCTGGCAGTGAACGCTGTGAATTTTGGCGTAGCCGGGGAAAGCGCTGATCTGTTTTGCCACACGTTCGAGAATCGCTGCCGAAACCCGCGAGCTGTTACAACCATCCACACTGTCAGGATCGACGCCAAGTTGCCCTGCAAACACCTTCCACTGTTCAGGGTCAAGTACAAGTAACGCGGTGAGGTAAGGACGGTTATCACCGATGACCATGGCCTGCTCAAACAGAGGGTCGGCGACAATAGCCATTTCCATGTCAGCCGGGGGAACTTTCTCACCATTGGCAAGGACGATAATCTCCTTGAGTCGACCGGTAATATACAACTGACCATTTTCCAGCCTGGCTTTATCACCGGTATGAAGCCAGCCGTCATCATCGATTACTTCACGCGTCGCCTTTTCGTTGGCCCAGTAGCCAAGCATAAGACCGGGGCTTCGGATCAACAGTTCATCCTTTTCGCCGATGCGGGCCTCGACGTCTTCCAGCAGGCAGCCGACGCTGCGGGGATCATTATTCTCTATCGGGTTTACGCTGATGACAGGACTGGTCTCAGTCAGCCCATAGCCCTGAATCATGGGTAACCCAAGGCCAATGAATAACCGCGCAACGTCAAACGGTAGTGGCGCACCTCCCACGACGGCAAGTCGCATCCGTCCGCCGAGCTTTTCCATGACCTTGCTTGCAACCAGCTTGTTCAGCAATGGCCATAACAAAAGTCCGGGCGTCCAGCCGGCACGCCCTTGCCGGAATTCGAACCGCCGCCACCCGACGTTGACCGCCATACGGAAAAGCGCACGCGCGATCGGAGATTTTTCCTCCAGACCCGCATGGATCTTGTTGTAGACACGCTCGAAGATACGCGGTACGGAAATCAACAGGGTTGGTCGAACGGCCAGCAGGTCCTCACCAAGCTGGGGGATAGAGCGGTTATATGCTACAGCGGCGCCCAGCATCATCGGCAGGTAATAGCCCGCCGTGCGTTCGAGCGTGTGGGACAGGGGAAGAAAGGACAGGAACAGTTCATCAGGGGTTCTTTTCACCACCTGAAGGCTGCGATAGGCATTCCAGAGAATATTATAGTGGCTGAGCATTACCCCCTTGGGCCGCCCGGTAGTGCCCGAGGTATAAACGATTGTTGCCAGCGCGTCCTTGTCCCAGTTAACGCGCACCAGCTCGGCCTCGTCAGGTAGCCATTCCCCGGCTGTGAGTAGCCGCATATCGGGGTGGCCGCTGGTATCGATGTGTTCAAGACTGATGATGCGGTTCAGAAAACCCAGCTGGTCCCAGACCGGCTGTAACGCGTCCCAGTGCTCCTGATGCCCGATCAGGAGCACTTTTACGCCCGCATTTTGCAATATGTAGGCTACATTTTCGGCCCGGTCCTGGGTGTACAGGGGTACGATGACCAGTCCATTGGCAAGTGCAGCCTGGTCGTACATGACCCATTGCGGGCAGTTTTGCATGAGCACTGCAACACGATCTCCGGGCTGCAGATCTTCCGAAGCAAGTGCCGCCTGCCAGCGTGCTGCTTCCTGACCGGCTTCGGACCAGCTGATGTCCTTCCATTCTTCGCATTCCTGATCGAAGTAACGATACGCCAGCGCGTCAGGGGTTCGTTTGACGCGTTCAAAAAACAGGCCCGAAAGTGTTCCCGCCTGTTCAGGTGTTACCAGGTGACTTTCATTGTTCTTGTTCATTGTTATTCACTCGCCATATTGTCACTTAATGAAAAACCTGCCACGTCTTTCCACCCGGAATCCGGTTTGAAACGGATACCGAACTTTTGCTCAAGACTGTTCAGTCGCTGGTAAAGTATGTCGGCTCCTGTACTCTCGATATAATGCAGGGGGCCACCGCGGAACGGCGCAAAGCCGGTACCGTATACCATGCCGCCGTCAAGATGATCCGCTTTCTCGACGACCTTCTCACGCAGGCAGGCAACAACTTCATTGAGCATACGCAGTATCATGCGGTCGATTACCTCTTCACCTGCATGATGCACCCTTGGCCAAACCGGCTTGACAGGCTTGCCTTTCTTGTACTGGTAGAAACCCCTGCCACTTTTACGCCCCAGGTTCCCCTGGCTTACCAGATCACGCAATCGTTGTGGTAACTCGACGTTGAAGTGTTCTCCGAGGTTCTCGGCAACATGCAGGCATATATCGAGTCCTACCGTGTCTGCAAGCTCAACAGGCCCCATCGGCATCCCGAATGCAACGGCCTGACGATCAATTTCAATAGCAGGTACCCCTTCACTCTCCAGTTGTACGGCTTCGAGCAGGTAGGGCATGAGAATACGATTGACAAGAAAGCCCGGTGTGCTGGTCACCGGCAGCGGAAGCCGGTCGATGCGGCGCGCAAAGGTTGTTGCCCTGAGCACGACATCTGCATCGGTAACCTCGTCACGTACGATTTCCACCAGCTGCATTTTCGCCACGGGGTTGAAAAAGTGCAGCCCGACCAGTCGTTGGGGTTGTTTCAGAACAGTACGCAGTTCCCCCAGTGGAATACTGGATGTATTGGTGGCGAGAATGGCATCAGCTCGCATGCGTGGTTCCAGTTGTGCGTACAGTTGCCGCTTGGCGTCAGCATCTTCGAATATTGCTTCGATCACGACATCAGCACGCTCTACGCCAAGCCCCCTGTGATCCGGCATCAGGCGATCCATGGCTTCCTGTACCGGGCGTGGCCGCCGCAAACGGCGTTTGAACAGCTGGTGAGCGCGTTTGATTGCCGGTGCTATACGTTCGGGTGACTGATCCTGCAGGGTTACCTGCATACCCCTGAAGGCACACCAGGCTGCGATATCGCCCCCCATGATGCCTGCCCCGACAACATGTACCCGCTGCGGGTGATAGTCAGAATGATTGCCCAGGGCCTTCAACTGTTCCTGCAACAGGAAAACTCGAATGAGATTCTGCGCTGTGGAACCGACAATAAGTCTTGCGACCGATTCTGCTTCTGCATGCAGCATGTCACGCTCGGCATCAGCAAAGTTACGCCAGATATCGATAAGCGCCCAGGGTGCCGGGTAGTGTTCCTTACGGGCTTTTTTACCCACCTGGTATTCAAAAACTTTTGCCAGCACCGGGCGCACCCAGGCGTGATTGGTCAGGGCCTGCAGGCGTGCAGGCTTATGTGGCGGAGGAGGATCGAGTATCAGTGCGCGCGCGGCGGTTTTCAGGTGACGTTCCGGCAAGGCGTAGTCAACGATGCCCATGCGTTTTGCCGTACGGCCATCGACGGTACGCCCGCTGAGCATAAGATCCATGGCGTGCAATGCACCGACCAGCGGTGTAAGCCTTGCCGAGCCGCCAAAACCCGGGTGTATGCCGAGCCGGACTTCCGGCAACCCCAGCCGTGTGCCCTTGTCATCACGGGCAATACGGTATCGACAGGCCAGCGACAGTTCAAGACCACCTCCCAGGCAGAAACCATGAATCAACGCGACGGTCGGGAAGGGTAGCGCGGCCAGTCGGTCAAACACGGCCTGCCCTCGCTGGATGGCGTCCAGCGCCTGGTCGTAATTTTCGAGCTGCGTAAATTCGCGTACGTCTGCACCGGCGATAAAGCCGTTGGGCTTGTCTGACAGGATAACCAGGCCGCGTGGTTTACACTCTACAAGCTCCAGCAGTGTCTCGTAAAAGCCTTCCAGCACAGAAGCGGACAGAACATTGGTGCCGGAGTCCTGTTTGTCAAAATGCAGCCAGGCAATGTTGTCTTCATCAATGTGTGTATTCAGGTCAGGCCTGTTTTCCATCATACGATCCTCTCTACCAGCATGGCGCCACCCTGGCCACCACCGATGCACAGGCTCGCCATCCCACGTTGTGCACCCTCACGTTGCAGGGTTTTCAGCAGGTGCAGCACAATGCGTGCACCACTGGCACCGACCGGGTGTCCGAGAGAAACACCGCCACCATCCACATTCAGGCGTTCCTCATCGATCGGTGTGAACGCGTGCATAAGTCCAAGCTCGTCCTTGCAAAAGTCTTCACTTTGCCAGGCGCGCAGGCAGGACTGCACCTGTGCGGCAAATGCTTCGTTGATTTCCCAGTAGTCAATATCGGCAGAGTCGAATCCGTGACGTTCAAGAATCGGTGCCATGGCATGTACCGGCCCCAGGCCCATCTGGCTGGGGTCGAGTCCTGCCCACTGACTGTCACGTATCTGACCGATTACCGGGAGCTTGTATTTCTCCACGGCCTCTTCAGAAGCAAGAATCAACAGGGCGGCACCGTCGGTTATTTGCGCACTGTTACCGGCAGTAATTTTACCGAAGGGGCGTTCAAAGGCCGGCCGCAGTTTTGCCAGCTTCTCAACACTGCTGTCCGGGCGGCAGCCGTCATCATGATCATGGTATTTTCCGGCTTCATCATAGACAGTTTCAATTTCGTCGAGGCGCCCCTGCTCTGTAGCACTGGCCAGTCGCTGATGGCTGCGCACAGCGAAAGCATCCATCTCTTCACGACTGACACTGAAACGGTGTGCGAGAATTTCTGCTGTCTGCCCCATGTTGAGACCGACAATCGGGTCGGTCAGCCCGCACAGCAGACCGATGACCGGTTTGAGGAAGGCGGGCCGGAACGCTACCGCGGCCTTTAGTTTGTCGACTGGTGTGCGGGCCGAACTGAAGGTGCCCAGCCAGGCAGCCATGGCAGTACCAAACAGTAACGGTGCATGGCTCATGGCCTCTGTGCCGCCTGCCAGTACCAGTTCGGAGCGCCCGCTGGCGATATCCTGGGCGGCACAGTCGAGAGCCTGCATACCGGACGCACAATTTCGCTGCACGGTCCAGGCAGGGACTTTTTCCCCGCAGCCGAGGCGCAGTGAAACGACACGGGCAATATTGATCTCGTGCGGGGCGGGCATAACGCAGCCAAGAATAACCTGGTCGAAAGCCTCGGCACTGAACGGTTGACGATAGAGCAGGGCGCGCCCTGCCTGAAACGCCAGATCAGATGCGTGAAACGGACCAGGCTTGTTCCTCGCGCGCAAAAACGGTGAGCGCGCTCCGTCTACGACGTAGACTGGTCGGCCTGTGGCGAGAGGGTTTGGTTGCGCTGCCATGAGCTGTTCTTCTCCTTCCAGTAGTCCCTGGGAAATTCATCGACTCCGATGACCTGTTGCCTTGCAGTGATGGCGGCACGCACCTGGGCCGCTTCGCGTTCGTCGATTATGCCGGCTGAAACCGCTTCGTCCAGATACAGTTCGGGATCGCCGGACTCAAGTTGACCACTGCGCATGGCGTTTCGCAAGTTCGACAGCACGGGTTGTGCAGCCGTTGCACGTTCCAGCGCAATCTCAAGCTGGTGGACAGGATCATCTTCATCGTCTGATATGAACAAGCCTTCGGTAAGGCGTTCACGACCTGTTCCCCAACGCAGAACAACGTTCGCAGCGCGCTGAAGCAAGACATCATCCGGGGCGCGGTAACTTGCATTGTATGGAAACAGTATCCATTTCAATATACGGCCCAGTGTGCGGTGAGGCAGGTTATCGTATACCTCGAACAGCCTTTGCTGTGCCTGGTATAGCGCATCGCGCACTGTCCACTCCAGTAATGGCCGGTCTGTGGTCTGGCGTCCTTCATCCTCGAATCGCTTGAGAGCGGCCGAAGCAATATACATCAGGCTCAGGACATCACCGAGACGACCGGAAATCGATTCTTTTCTTTTCAGCGCACCACCCAGGGTCAGCAATGCGGCTTCTGCGGTAACGGCAAATGCTGCACTAAGACGCGTCAGTTGTCGGTAATATCGGGCTTCTTCCCGGTCAGTCGGCGCTTGTGCAAAGCGTGCACGTGTCAGTCCATGGAACGTGGCACGTGCCAGATTGCCGGTCAGCAGTTTGATGTGCCCGAACAATGCGTGGTCAAAGGCTGTGACATCCTTTTTCCGGGCGGCTTCCATTTCTTTCAGTAGCCAGGGGTGGCAGCGGATCGCACCCTGGCCGAAGATGATCAGGCTACGGGTCAGAATATTTGCGCCCTCCACCGTGATGGATATCGGAATGGCCTGGTATACGCGTGCCAGGTAGTTACGCGGTCCCATACAGATTCCACGACCACCGTGTATGTCCATGGCATCATCGATGACGCGACGCATGCGTTCTGTCAGGTGATACTTGACGATAGCCGAGGCAACCGAAGGTTTTTCACCTGCATCAACTGCCAGCGTAGTAAGGCCACGCGCTGCGTCCATGGCATAGGCATTACCGGCAATACGCCCGAGCACCTCAGAGATACCTTCAAACTTGCCAATCGGCGTCTTGAACTGTTTGCGTACGGCCGCATAGGCGCCACAGGTACGCGCGGACAGCTTGCCGGCACCCGTGCTGAGCGCCGGCAGGGAAATAGAACGGCCATCAGCCAGGCTTTCCATGAGCATGCGCCAGCCTTCACCGATACGCGCCTGACCGCCGATGATCCAGTCCATGGGGATAAAAACATCTTTGCCCCGGTTGGGACCATTCATAAATGCCTGATTGAGCGGGAAATGGCGGCTACCGATATCGATGCCGGGTGTGTCGGTCGGGATCAACGCCAGTGTGATGCCGCGTTCTTCCTCATCACCGATCAGATGGTCCGGATCGTATAACTTGAAAGCCAGCCCCAACACTGTCGCGACCGGTCCCAGTGTGATGTAGCGCTTCTCCCAGTTGAGCCGGATGCCGAGTGTTTCCTCGCCGTTGAATGGCTGCCGGCAAACCACACCACGATCCGGCATGGCGGCGGCATCACTGCCGGCCTCCGGGCCGGTGAGGGCAAAACAGGGAATTTCTTCGCCACTGGCAAGACGGGGAAGGTAGTGATCCTTCTGGTCTTCGGTGCCGTAGTGCAGCAACAGTTGCGCCGGTCCAAGCGAATTGGGAACCATTGTAGTGACTGCAGCCGTGATGCTGCGACTGGCAATTTTCATGACCACACTGGAGTGACCATGCGCTGTAAATTCCAGTCCGCCATACTGCTTCGGGATAATCATGCCGAAAAAACGCTGTTGTTTGAGAAATTGCCAGACAGGCAAGGGAAGGTCGTGCAGGTCTTCGGTGATTTTCCAGTCATCGATCATGCGGCACAGTTCATCAACGGGGCCATCGATGAAAGCCTGTTCCTCGGCATTCAGGGCGGGTTTGTCATAAGCCAGCAACTTGCGCCAGTCCGGCTTCCCACTGAACAGGTCAGCTTCCCACCAGGTGCTTCCTGCCTCCAGTGCTTCACGCTCAGTGTCTGAAATCGATGGCATTAATTTCCTGAACAATTGCAGTACAGGGTCACTGACAACCTTGCACCGCAGGGAAGGTAAGCCCAGTACCGCGGCAGCAGGAATAAACACCAGCCATGCCGGTACCAGTAGCCATGCGCTGGCGGTATGGAAGGAAGGCCATATCAGCAGGCAGGCGCCAATGAATGCAATCCATGCCCAGGCCGGCGCGCCTCTTGCTGCCAGCGTCCAGCAGGCGGCGAGAACAAGGACGATTTCCAGTAGTGTCACCATGATCATTCTCCTGAATCGTCAGCTGGTTTTTTCAGTACCGGAAGGTTCATTTTCATCCGTACCTTGCGCATCTGGCCCGGAAACAGCAGCGTTGCCTGTCGCTGATTCTATATCGGTTGTCTGCACGGTATCCTTGTCACCTGCTACATCCGGTTGCATGGTAGGGACAAAACACTCGCCGTGATCATTGCAGATTCTTCCTTTTTTATCCCACGGAAGCCCGTGGTAGGAGTGCGACTTGCCAAAATCCAGGTGCGGACATTTAATGATTTCAAAGTAGGGTGAGTAATCAAAATCACGTGGTGTAAACAGGCGTGTATTACGCGGAATCATACGCAGTGAGCCATCAAGTTTTTCTTCCAGAACCGGTAGCACCGGAAACTTGACCGATGCGAAGGCTGCCGCAATCATGGACGAGCAAACCGATCGGGTCGGCAAACCGGCGTTATGTTCAAACAGACTGGAGCGCCAGCGGCGCGGAATAACACTGTAGGGCAGCAGGAAGCGGGCAAGGTCGAGCAGTTGGCGAAGATCGTAATCAAACCCCAGGTGTTGTAACGAGAATTCCAGGACATACTGGGCATCTTGCCGCGTGAGTCCGGTAGGGCGGCATATACGTAATGAGGCGTTTCGGTATTTGCTCAACGGGTTGACTACCATACCCTCACCAAGCCAGGCCTCAATCACCAGCTGCTCGTTGGGGTCCCCGTCATAGAAGCTCAGTATCTTGCCACGCAGTACCGGGTCATCGATATCGTGAACCCGGCCAATATACAATGCAGAATGTGACCAGGGACTTTGAGTGATGGTACGGATAATTTCGGACACACGGCTACGCCCTTCGACGAGAATAACGTCGCAGGGACGAACTTCGTAACGAATACGATCAAAATCGCAAAGTGGCGGGGAGCTTTGCTGGTGCTCTATCGTGAGCCAGCGAACAATCTTCCTCCCCAGCCAGGCTGCTGGATTAAACACCATACAACCTCCGCTTTCGGTGCCTGTGTACAGTTTGGACAGTCAAACTCACGATCTGTTTGAGCCTTCATTCTGCGGGTTATATTCCAATAATAGCGGCAACCGGACGTTATTGATTAAAAAATACTTTACGGTTATAGAGATGAGGAATTCAAAGTGGTTGACAGGCAAGTTCCAGCGCTCTGTCCAGAACTGCCTGAGGGGTATAGAAATGAGGTGAAAAGCGGATTCCACCCCCTCTCAGTGCACAGATAACCCCTTGTTTCTGCAAGTACTGGTATCGCTTGCCTGTATCCTCGTCGGGGAATCGGAAGGTGACAATGCCTGCGCGCTGCCCGGGGCGTGTTTCTGAGAGAATTATAGCGCCTTTATTTATTAGGTTATCAATAAGATATGATACTTTAACAGAAATCAGATTAGATATTTTTTCCATTCCGGTTTCGAGCAGCAAACCAATACTGGCGTGCAGTGCATGTATGCCCAGCATATTCGGGCTACCGCATTCGAAACGGCGGGCGGTCTGTGCCGGTTCCCAGTCAACACGGTCGTAGTCCCCCATTGCCTCGACCATGTGCCAGCCGAACTGTCGCAGCGTCAGCCGCTCCAGCCATGCCTGCCGGCAATAGAACAGGGCAAGCCCCTCCGGGCCAAGCATCCACTTGTGTCCGTCGGCCATCACGAAGTCGGCATGGCAAGCCTGAACATCGAAGGGCAGGGCGCCAATACTCTGAATCGCATCTACGCAGAAGACGATATCGCGCTCCCGACAGGCACGCCCGATGGTTGCCAGATCCAGTGCAAGGCCTGTTGCATACTGGACAGAGCTGACCGACACCAGGCGCGTCTGTTCCGACATGGCATCGACCAGCTGTTGGGCGGGGCTTGTGTTTGCGACATCTGTTTCGATCTGGCGGACAGTTACGCCCAGAGGTTTCAGGGACTCCCACACGATACGATTGGAAGGAAACTCCTGTGTACTGATAAGGACTTCGTCACCCGGCTTCCAGTCCAGTCCCCAGGCGACAACAGAGAGCGCTTCCGAAGTGCTTTTCAGCAGGGCAATCTCATCGCTACTCTGTGCGTTGATTAATTGTGCCAGCCTGTCACGGAGTTGTTGCTCGATGTTCAGCCATTGTGCATAGCGCTGTGAACCTGTGGCCGCGTTTTCTTCACAGAACGCGGTTACGGCCTGTACTGTACGTAGGGGCCAGGGCGCTACAGCAGCATGGTTAAGGTGACAAATCCCGGGGTCAAGATTGAATTCCTTCTCGGGTGCGGTGCTGATAGCGGCCTTATCCATAGTCACAGTATGCAGAAAAACATTGTCAGCGTGTACCGCGCTTGTCTATCGGAACGTAATTGCGCTCCTTTTCGCCAACATATAGCTGGCGCGGGCGGCCTATGCGCTGATTGTCTTCACTGATCATTTCCATCCACTGGGATACCCAGCCGACTGTACGGGCGATGGCAAACATGACAGTAAACATATTGGTCGGTATGCCCAGCGCACGGTAGATCAGTCCCGAATAAAAATCCACGTTGGGATACAGTTTCCGTTTAACAAAATATTCGTCGTTAAGCGCAATTTCTTCCAGTTTCAGTGCCAGCTCAAAACGCGGGTCATTGGCATCGCCCAGTTTTTCCAGCACTTCATGACACATCTCGCGGATGATTCGTGCACGCGGGTCATAGTTCTTGTAGACCCGGTGCCCGAACCCCATTAACCTGAACGGGTCATTCTTGTCCTTTGCACGCGCCAGGTACTTTGGCACATTGGCAATATCGCCGATTTCATCGAGCATGTTCAGGACAGCCTCATTGGCCCCGCCATGTGCAGGTCCCCACAGGGCTGCAATTCCCGAGGCAATGCAGGCAAACGGGTTGGCTCCTGAGCTGCCGGCCAGACGTACGGTCGAAGTGCTGGCGTTCTGCTCGTGGTCAATGTGCAGGATAAAAATCAGATCAAGGGCTTTTTCCGCTACCGGGTTAAGCACGAAAGGTTCGCAGGGTACTGCGAACATCATGTTCAACAGGTTCCCTGTGTAGCTGAGGCTGTTGTCCGGGTATACCTGCGGTTCACCGACCGAGTGTTTGTAACTGGCCGCTGCAATACTCGGCATCTTGGCAATCATCCGGTGCGCGGCTATCTCCCGGTGGCGGGGGTTATTGATATCAGTAGAATCGTGGTAGAAAGCAGAGAGCGACCCCACCACGCCAACCATGATCGCCATCGGGTGTGCATCATGATAGAAACCACGGAAGAAACTTTTCAGGGACTCATTCAGCATGGTGTGGTGAATGATAATCCTGCGAAACTCCTCCAGCTGCTGTTGTTGCGGCAGTTCGCCATACAGCATAAGGTAGGCCACTTCGAGAAAATTACTTTTCTCTGCCAGCTGTTCGATCGGGTATCCCCGGTACATCAGCTTGCCATTTTTACCGTCCAGGTAGGTCAGTTGACTATGGCAGCTTGCGGTAGACAGGAAGCCGGGGTCGTAAGTGAAATACCCGGTTTCCCGGTAGAAGCTGCCGATATCGACTGCGTCGGGTCCCTGTGTCGCCTTGCGTATGGGAAGCTCGATACGCTTGCCGGTCCGGTTGTCAATAACGGTAACGGTATCTTCACTCACTGGTGCTCTCTCCTGTGCAGTGTCAAGAATTATGGAAGTAGTCTTATATCGGCCCTGACCATATCGGCAGAACGATCAAAGTCTTTTTGTTCCGATGCGTTCAGTTTTAATTCGACGATCTTAACCAGGCCATTCTCGTCGAGCACAGCCGGAACGCCCATGGCAATGCCTTGCTGGCCGTATTCACCCTCGAGAATACTCACACAGGGGAGAATACGCTTGCGATTATGCTGTATGGCGTCCACCATCGAGGCTATTGCTGCAGCCGGTGAATCGTAGGCGCTGCTGTGTTTTTTCAGTGCGAGAATCTCGCCTCCCCCCTGACGGGTTCGCTCGGCAATCTGCTCGATGGTAGCTGTACCGAGAAAATGTTCTATGGGTATACCGGAAATATCGGTGAAACGGGGCAGGGGGACCATCGCATCACCGTGACCACCGAGCACCAGGGCAGAGATATCCTTGATTGAGTAACCGGTCTCAAGCGCAATAAAACTGATCATGCGCGCCGTATCCAGTGCACCGGACTGTCCAAATACACGGTTGCGTGACCAGCCGGAGCGTTGCCAGGCTCTCCATGTCAACACATCGACAGGATTGGTGACCATCATGATCATCGCATCAGGTGCGAATTTCACCGCATGGTCAACCAGTCCGTCAATAATGGACAGGTTGGCCTCGAGCACGTCGGAACGTGACATCCCCGGCTTGCGCGGGAAGCCGGCCGTTATGATGACCATGTCCGAGTCAGCCATGATGGCCGGATCGGTATCACCGGTAACGCGCGTATCAAAACGCAGCAGGGAGGCGGACTGCTGTATATCCAGTGCAATGCCCTGTGGAACACCTTCGTGAATATCCAGCAGCGCCACTTCACGACACAATTCTTCCTTGGCGATAATCTGGGCAGTCGATTCACCAACACGACCTGCACCAACAATACAGATTTTGTGCATTTATACCTCCCTGCCAAAATGTGGCCTGACTTGCTAACTATAGCCAGCGCCGGGCCATCCATCCAATCAGTTCGAGCAACCTGTCTCCCCAGAAGCGTCGCTTCCAGTGTACCGCACTGATCTCCCTGGATGAATCAAGATCTTCAATGAATTGAGTTTCGAGCTGGTGACAAAGTTCCTCATCCTGCGTAAAGAGATTCAGTTCGTAGTTAAGAAAGAAGCTCCGGTAGTCAATGTTTGATGTTCCGATAATTGTAAAATGCCTGTCAACGACAATGGCTTTGGCGTGCAACAGTCTGGGCAGGTACTCATGGATTTGTACACCGGCATCCAGCAGTGGCGCGTAGACGGCCTGCGCGGCCCACCGGGTGAGCGGGATATCGGTCTTCCCCGGCACAAGGAGCTTTACTTTTATACCCTGCCTGGCGGCCCGGGTTAACAGCTTTTGCGTAAGGCTGTCTGGAATGAAGTAGGGGGTTGTTACATGAATACTTTGCTGCGCATCGGCCATCGTTTGACGGAACAACATGTTCATATAACGACGGCTGCCGCGCGTGTAATTCGATACCAGGAGCGTATTGTTCACAGAGGTGAGTGGGAAGTGTGAGCGCTTCTTCCCGCGCCAGAAATCATCGAACAGTATTCTTGCCTGTGCAGCAAGGTTACCGCCGAAACGTACATGCATATCACGCCAGCGTGCTGGGCCATATACTGAAATAGAATTTTCACGGTGAATATTGAAACCGCCCACCCAGGCTGTGTTGCCGTCAACGACCAGGAGTTTACGATGATTACGCTGGTTATAGCGCCATGGCCGACGCCAGTCCCAGCGGTGAAACCAGCGCACCTGAACCCCGTGCGATATCATCCCGTCTGTCAGCTTGTGGGATGACCAGAAAAACGAACCGGCGGCATCGAGGTGGATCCTGACCCGGACGCCCGCCTGCGCCTGGTTTGAAAGCAGCTGTGCAAAGCGCTGACCAATCTCGTCATCGGCAAAAATATAGCTTTCCAGGAGTACTTCCGTGCGGGCTGCAGCAATCTGTGTCAGCATATCCTCGTAGAGGAGGTCGCCTTCTGTAAAAAGAACGAAGCCTTTTTCTGTGCTGCCGTGGTCCGGCGGTCGCTCGTCAGACACGCGATTTGGCGTTAACGATTGAAGTGAAGGATTTCTGCATCCTGTTGCCGGGGCCCGGCAAATTCATCAAGAGGTATCGGGTGACCAATGTGGAATCCCTGGACAAAGTCGACACCGGTTTCGCGAAGCACCTGCAGTGATTCTTCCGATTCAACATATTCCGCAGTGGTTTTCATATTCATCATGCGTGCTATCTCGCAGATCGACTTGACCATCATTCGGTCAACTTCACTGTTGGCTATATTACGGATAAACGCGCCATCAATCTTGACGATATCAACGGGAAGGTCTTTAAGGTAGGCAAGTGATGACAGCCCGCTGCCGAAATCGTCCAGTGCGAAAAGACACCCCTGGTTTCGTAGTGCAAGCATGAACTGCGTGGCCTGGGAGATATTCGATATAGCCGCTGTTTCAGTCACTTCGAAGCACAGTTTCGAGGCCGGAACAAGGGAGCCGTCTATACGTTCCAGCGCATAGTTTCTGAATGCATCATCACAAAGCGAAAGCGCTGAAAGGTTTATCGAGCAAACCTCCAGTTCGGCAAGTGCGTCAGGGTGATTTTCAAACCATGTCATGGCCTGGTCAAGCACCCATTGGTCAAGTTTTCCGGACAGGTTATAGCGTTCAGCAACCGGCATGAATGCGCCGGGGTTCACCATGACCTCATTGTCGCGCAGACGAAGGAGTATCTCGATATGCTGTCCGCCTTTTGTCCCGCAACAGGGCGTAATTTCCTGGGCGAAGAGACTGAACGCATCATTATCCAGTGCCTCGGTAATACGGCTTGCCCAGCGCCCATCACCGACCTTGCCGATAATGGCCCGGTCACCAGGGCGGAACACATGTACACGGTTTCTGCCCAGCTGTTTGGCTTCGTAGCAGGCTGAATCTGCAAGACTGAGAACATCCTCTACAGAACCCGAATGTTGGACAGGCACAACGCCTATACTGGCGCCAATACTGAAACGCCGGGCTTTCCACTGGAAACGGAAGTCCTCGATCATTTCCCGTATACGGTTGGCAAGAATTTCTGCCTGCTCAAGTGGGCAGTGTTCCATTAATATCGCGAATTCATCCCCACCCAGTCGCGCCAGCGTGTCTCGCGAGCGGATCTGACGTGACAAAAGGGATGCCACCTGGCGCAACAGTTCATCCCCGGCACTGTGCCCGCAGGTGTCGTTGATGACCTTGAACTGATCCAGATCCAGGTAGCAAAGCACGTGGTGGTCACTGGTGTTCATTGATGCAGCAAGCATGCGACGCAAACGTGCATCGAACTCCCGCCGATTGATTAACTGGGTAAGTTCGTCATGCGTTGCCTGGTAGGACAGCTGCTTGCGCAGTTCGTGTTGTTCGGAGATATCACGACAAAGCACCAGCATACGCGGTTGACTGGTATCGGGGTCAAGGCTCACCCGTTGGTGCACCCAAAGTACAGATCCGTCTTTCCTTACCTTGCGGTATTCGAGTCCGTTTTTCTCAACCGGATCCGCGAAGCGCTCAGTGATATAGGCAATTACACGCTCGCAATCCTCAGGATGAATAACCATGGTTGCCGGCTGCCCAACGAGTTCATCAACCTCGTAGCCAAGCATCTCTGCACCGGTACGATTAATCGATTCAAATTCTCCACGGGCATTGACGATGGAATAGATGTCCGGGGCATTTTCATACAGGGTCTGGTAGCGCGCCTCACTGACTTTTCTCGCTTGTTCCGATTTAACAGTATCGGAAACATTCCTGAATATTCCCCGGGTCGATACAGCTTCGCCCCCTTTGAATATACTTCCGCAGTCACCTTCAAGATGAACGATCTCACCTGTTTTCGTCACATATTTAAAATCGATACGTTCAAATGATTCACCTTTTTTCAGGCGTGAGAAGCGGTCATGGCAACACGCCAGACTGTCAGCGTGCAAAACATCGGCCAGTAACAGGTGGCTGATCTCTTCCACACTGTAGCCCATGGTTTCCCGCCAGGCCCGGTTGGTGTAGAGAAAACTTCCATCCTTTGACAAACACTGAATAAGGTCACTGGTGTTGTCAAAAATATCGAGATAGCGCTCACGACTTTCCTGCAATTCTTCCGCCAGCGCCTGTTGACGCGCTTTCTCTTCTGCCTGTCGCACAACATAGGGGACCAGCGCACACAGTCTGGCCAGTGAGGCGGGTGTATTGACGACCAGCTGCTCAATACCGTTATCCAGGCAACGGATGGCTTCCGGTTCCGAACCGGTTCCGGCGACAAGAATAACAGGCAGGTTTTCACAGCCGTGCTGTTGTAGCAAACGGGGCAGGTCCTGTGCAGAAAAATCTTCCAGTACAGGCTCGCAGATAATGACGTCAGGGAGTTGGTCGCTTGTTAACGCGCCACTGACAGAATTGTGCTGAAAAATATTGAGAAGGTTAAAAGCAAAGTCAGCATCTTTCAGCGCATCCTGAACTGCATCGCAGGATGTGGTACTGCCAACCATCAGTATATTGACGCTTCGTTTACTCATTAAGCCCAACCACGTATTCTGTTTTCCACGAGTTTAATAAATCTGTGGGATGTGTGTCGCGACATATTTGTCATATTTGCCCAAAATCAGACAGTTGTTACTTCGGCATAGCGATGTAAATCTTCACACATACATTTATAATCAATATATTACATTATTTATCTAATGTTTACACTTAAGAGCGGGTCACGGCAAGGCTATGAAACTGAGCATTATTATCCCTGTTCTTGACGAAGCGAAAACGATGGGTACTCTTTTGAATGCCTTGCAATCGTTCCGTGAGCGTGGACACGAAGTGATCGTCATCGATGGAGGTAGCGGCGACAACAGCGTAGCGATCGCCAGCCCACGCTGTGATCTCTGCCAGGTAACCCCGGCAGGCCGCGCAATTCAGATGCAGGCCGGTGCTGACGTGGCGAACGGTGATGTCCTGTGGTTTCTACATGCGGACTCCCGGGTTCCGGCGGGTGCGGATGAAATGATCTCGCAGGTTCTGGACCATGCAGGCTGGGGCGGTTTTCCGGTACGTCTCTCTGGCAGCCAGCGATTGTTGAGAATCGTAGAACGGCTGATGAATATCCGCTCGAGACTGACGGGTATTTTGACCGGTGACCAGGGTATCTTTATTGAGCGGCAGATATTCGATCAGGTTGGTGGCTTTCAAGCGATCCCGCTCATGGAAGATATTGATCTCAGCACACGCCTGAAGCGGGTGACAAGGCCGGCATTTGCTGGCGGCGTACTGGAGACCTCCAGCCGTCGTTGGGAAAGCCATGGCACGGTGCGGACGATTGTCCGAATGTGGCTATTACGACTGGCTTTTTCTGTTGGCGTCCCCGCGCATTATCTCGCTAATCACTATGTCTAGTGTCAGCGAGTTCAGGTTTCCGGATGCCTGTATTGTTATCATGGCGAGGTCACCGGAGTACGGCCAGGTAAAAACACGCCTGGCTGCCGGTATTGGTGATGACGCAGCCCTTGCAGTTTATCGGCAATTGCTTGAAATAACGCTTCACACCGCAGCCGACAGCAGGCTTGCGCCGGTTGAACTGCATATCGACGGCGACCTCACACACCCGTTTGTACAAGCGCTCGTCATCACCACGGGTGTAAATCTGGTTGCCCAGCAAGGCGGTGACCTTGGGGAGCGGATGTATCTTGCGCTTCGCCAGGTGCTGGACCATCACAACAGTGCACTCATTATTGGTAGCGACTGCCCGGCTATGGGAACGGCCTATCTCGAAAATGCACTGCAACGACTGGCCAACGGGACAGAGGTGGTTATCGGACCCAGTGAGGATGGGGGATATGTTCTCATCGGCGGGAAAAGGGCAGATGAACGATGGTTTCATGCGATAGACTGGGGTAGCGACAGCGTCATGCAGCAGACCCGCACAGCGCTGCAGAATGCCGGCATGCATTACACGGAACTCGATATGCTCTGGGATGTCGATTACCCGGAAGACTACAAACGCTGGCAGGATGTCTGTCAGGTAACCGTAAACCAGCCATGAATGCAGGAAAGTCATTATGAGTCAGTCACAATCAGACGGCGTTCGCCAGAATGTTCGCCAGGCCTACAGTGAAGTTGCCGAGGCCAGTGACGAAGGAGCGTGCTGTGGCGAGGCGACATCCTGTTGCGGTGTTTCCGAAGACGAGCAGATCAATACACTGATATCGACACGCCTGGGATATTCACAGCAAGATCTCGACAGCGTGCCGGAGGGTGCCGACATGGGGCTTGGCTGTGGTAACCCGCGCGCGATTGCCAGCCTCGAAGCCGGTGAAGTTGTACTTGATCTCGGCAGTGGTGGCGGTTTCGATGCCTTTCTGGCCGCACAGGAAGTCGGTGAAAGCGGACGTGTCATTGGTATCGATATGACGCCAGCCATGCTCAGCAAGGCGCGCGCAAACGCAGAAAAAGGCGGTTTCAGCCAGGTTGAGTTTCGTCTGGGTGAAATCGAATATCTGCCGGTCGCGGATGCCGGCATCGACGTTATTATTTCCAACTGCGTGGTCAACCTGTCACCTGACAAGGCCCAGGTATTCCGGGAAGCCTGGCGTGTCCTGAAGCCTGGCGGGCGGCTGGCGATATCCGATGTTGTTGCCAGTGCTGAATTGCCGGATTCCATCCGTAATGACCCCTACCTGCATTCCGCCTGTGTGGCCGGTGCATCGCTGATCAGTGAGCTGGAAGGCTGGCTGCAAGCCGCAGGCTTCGTCGATATTACGATCCAGCCAAAGGATGAGTCGCTTGAGTTCATCAAGGACTGGGCACCGGGACGGGGGGTTGAGGAATATGTGGTTTCCGCGACCATTGAAGCGGTGAAACCGACCTCAGTCTGAAGGTCTGTCCGGGTTCCTTGTCAGGGTATCGATGAGTGCACAACATGCACCATTTGCTTCGCTCTGCCGGCAAGCATCAATCATGCTGCTTAGCGTGTCGTACAGACGTTTCAGGTCGTTGAGCCGGGTGTTTACCAGCTCACGTTTCTGTTCGGCCATGTGGCGCGCAGCACTGCAATTTCCGTCGTTCAGTTGCAGGAGCCCGGCAATTTCTTTCAGTGAAAACCCCAGTTCCTGGGCTCGTTTGATGAAGTGCACACGGGACACCTCCTGTTGTGGATAACGCCGGTAACCCTGTGCAGGTTTGGGGGGTTCAAATAACAGGCCGATGCGCTGGTAGTAGCGTATGGTTTCGACGTTAACACCAGCCTGTCTGGCCAGTGCGCCAATTGTCAGGCCCTGTCCTTTCGTATGCATGCCTGCGAGTGTACTCGCGCAAGCCTAATGAACCAAGCTGCCTGAGTATGATGGCATTCCTGGAAATACAACCGGTGCCGGGGCAAGTCCCGGCACCGCTGTACGCCGTTCTGTTATGAACCAAACTCACTGTGCAGGTATTTGATTACCTTCTGCAGGTCTCCACCCGTGAGCGCACTGTTACCGCCACGTGGAGGCATGGCCATAGGCGATCCGGGGCTCTGAAAACCATTCTGTACATTCTTCAACAACTCCTCGTCGCTTTTACTCAAGCGCCCCTGCGGGTCCGTGAAATCAGGTACTCCGGCAAAAGCGCCCTTGCCATCAGCACCATGACAGGCGATACAGGTTTGCTGGTAGATCTCCTTGCCGGATAGTGTGCTGGCCGGTGCGTCATCAGGTCTGACCGGTTCCTGTACAAGCGCCACATTGGACGTTTGCAGGAATGTCAGGATATCCCTGGCCTCCTGGCCAGTAAGACCGGCCCGGACACGCATATGAAATACCGTGGTCAGCCATTGATCGTCACGTAGTTCGTTGGCAGGTCTGATATTGTGGCAACGTGCACAATTTTCCGCCCAGGCTTTTGAACCGCTGGCAAAATCACCAGGTTCCGGAAAGTCGAATGCAGCAGCCGGTAACGGAAGCAAAACTGACGCCCCGATGGAGATGGCGGCCACGGTTGTTTTAAGCTGTTTTGTCAAACGTGTTTTCATCGTCATCACTCCTTAGAAGCCGTAAGCCAGTTGCGTCAGGAAGCGGTTGTCATCGACAGGGCTTCCATTCTCACCATCATTCAACTCATAGGTGAACTTGGCCATGAAATTACTGGTGAACAGGTAGTTCACGCCAAATGCCCATTGTTGTACGTCCTGCGCATCGACAGCGGAGTCAAAGTCAGTGTAACGTACGACACCTTCCCATTTTGTCGGGAGGAACTTGTAGGCTGCCTGGGTGTACCAGGACTCCCACGTTGCCGATCCCGAAGCCGTAATACCGGTATTTGCAGAGCCTACACGTGTCTTGACATACTCGCCGCGCACACCCAGTGAACGGTACGAGAAGTTGAAGTCGGCACCGTACACGCGGTAGTCACGCTTTTCCTCGTCCAGTACAAGTTCGGGCAGTCCCGACTCGTCCTCCAGTTCGGTTACGGTTGCCTTGCCGGTTACCCCGGAAACACCAATTTCAAGACTAGGTATGGGTAAAAGTCCAAAGCGTCCACCGTATACCAGCTCTTCATCGGCATCAGTACCAAAACCCTCCGCACGTACACCTTCGAGTTCGAACTCGACCTGGTCCTCGGTTTCGGAATTCAGTTCGGGGCCGTTGCCGGCATACACGGCAAAGTTGGTCCGCATTCCGCCAAGCGGGAAACCACCGCGCAACTGTGCACCAAGTTCTGAAGTTGGTGCTGCACCGTCATGGCCGAAGCCGGGCGGGGCCGAAACAATCTTGTTGATCCACGAGGGGTGCAGGTTCTGGCGGAACTGACCGATCGGGCTGAGGAATTTGCCTGCCACAAGCGTGACGTAGTCATTCAGGAAAAAGTCGATGGTCAGGTACTCAAGCGCAACCGATGTTTCTCCATCATCTTCCACCTCGAACTCCAGTTCGGATTCCAGCATGACCAGATCGCGGTACTGGAAGTGGAAAATCGGTGAAAAACCACCCACCCCGAAACTTCCATCTTCACCCTCTGTTTTTGCGTAGCCGACATCGGCATAACCGGCCATGTGGACCAGGGTGTTCGGTGATTTCCATTCATTCGCTGAAGCGGCCTCTTTTCTGACCTCTTCCAGATCGGCACGGGTTACCGTGGCTTTATCCTGTTCATCGAGCTGTTTCTGAACCTGTTCCAGTTGTTTTTTCAGTGTTTCGACGGTGTTCCGCAGTGAATCGAGATTATCTGCAGAGTAGGCCGGTAAAGGCAGTGAGGCGACGCACAGGGCGAGCGCCAGTGGTTTCAGTTTCATGAGAGTCTGTTTCATCGGTCTGTCTCCCGGTATGTACCCCGGTATTTCGAATATACGGGGCAAAAAATAGGCGTTATAACTCTTGTGTAGCTCCCATCATTCAGATGAAGCGGCGCTACACTAGCGTAGCAGAGTGTGGAAACCCTGCTGTCAGGCGAAGTATCGGGGAGGATGAAGCAGTGGTAGTGGCTTTAGACCGATGAGTCCATGGCCAATATGAAGATCGTATGTTTGAACAAATAATTCCGGAAAAACAGCAAGGCTATTAACCGGTACGGCAGGTATGCTGTGAGCAAACGTGCAGTTACCGGTGCAGTTTTTATCAATAGTCTTATCATCGCAACAGCAATCATGCTTGACTGAAACAGTAGCTGCCTGATGCAGGACAGTATGATTGTTGCAAGGGGTTGCTGTTGAATCGTGACTGGCATGATCGCAATCAGAAGCAAATACAGGATTGACGGCGAGCAGTGGCGCAGTCGCCATAACCAGCATCAATAGCCAGCTCAAAATCCCCTGCATTGTGCTGTCATTCCTTGTCATCACTGCTCAGCCTGAAAACCCTTGTTCCTTGTACCGTGATTCAGGCTAAACAGCCACCCGTTCAGCTGCATTGATCTGAATCAATAATGCAGTACTGCAGTCAGCACCAGCTCGCATAGCCCTGTGTCGGACTATCCAGAAGCTCGCTGATATTGGCATCGATGATACGGTAGCCGACGTTACCGTACAGGCGCTGGCGACCTTCATTGAATATCAATGTCGGGCTGCCCGGGATCTGGTAGCGGTCACGGGCCTCTGTATCCAGGTGAAAAGCAGCGTGTGCGCTGCCATTATCGATCAGCGCATGCACACGCTCAACAGGCAACCCGAGTTCCGCAGCAATTTGATCCAGCACATCCATACGGGAAATATTCCGGGCCTGTTCGAAAAAGGCGCAGCGAACCCGCCACAGGAACTCCTCGAAGCGCGTGCGATCATTGTATTCACTGACAGGCGTGACCGGGAAGATACCGTCCTGTTCCAGTTCCTGCAGGGCTTTCAGGTACAGGTGTGCCACGCTCGATGACCTGGGCGGGTCATTGAGCCATACATCGGGATGCAGCTTGATATGGTCCCACTGACTGGCAACCTCGTGCAGGTTGCGGTTGAAACCCTCGTACAATCCCCGGTCTTTCCAGCCATCCTGAATACGCTCATGGGCCGCGGCAAAAACCGGGACGAACCGGTAGTTCAACGTAACCCTGTCACCATAGTCAGCCTTTAGCTGATCAATTCGCGGCTGTGCGCCATAGGCCCAGATGCATAACACATCGGAGAACAATTCAACTGTCAGTTCCTGCAACCCATGTACCCCGTGTGTCCAGCAGCAATATATCAGTCACGGGAAATACGCCCTGACCGGATCTGGTAACCGCGCCAGATCATGAAAGCGGCCGGTATCACCAGCAGCGTCAGCACGGTCGCGCTGATCATACCACCGACCATGGGCGCTGCAATACGGCGCATCACTTCCGATCCGGTACCGGTGCCCAGCATGATCGGTAACAGACCGGCGATGATCGCGGCAACGGTCATCATAATGGGCCTTACACGCATCAGCGCACCCTCGATGACCGCTTCACGTAATTCCTTCATGTCAACAGTGCGTTGTTCACGCCACGCCACTTCCTGGTGTCGACGGTAGGCCTGGTTGAGGTATACCAGCATGATGACACCAATCTCAACCGATACACCGGCAAGGGCAATGAAACCCACACCCACGGCCACCGAGATATCATAGTTCAGCCAGTACAGCAGCCAGATACCACCAACCAGTGCCAGCGGCAGGGTACCGAGGATGATCAGCACCTCGGTGAAACGCTGGAAATTGAGGTACAGCAGCAACACGATGATCCCCAGCGTGACCGGTACCACAGTGGCCAGTTTCTGCTTGGCGCGCTCCATGAACTCGTACTGGCCGGACCAGTTGAGCGAGTAGCCAGCGGGCAGGTCGAGCTGCTCGGCAACGACCTGCTTGGCTTCCTTGACGTAGGAACCCAGGTCACGGTCCTGGATATCGATGTAAATCCAGCCATTGAGACGCGCATTCTCACTCTTGATAACGCCAGGCCCGCTAACGATTTTGACTTCGGCAACGTCACCCAGCGTGATCTGGGCGCCCCCGGGTGTGCGAATAGGTAATTCTGCCAGTTTGACCTCGGAGTCACGTACCGAACGGGGATAACGCACATTAACCGGGTAGCGCTCGAGGCCCTCTATACTTTCAGTCACATTCATACCACCGACAGCAGTACTGACAATCTGCTGCACGTCGGCAATATTCAGACCGTAACGTGAAGCGGCCGTACGGTTGATATCCACAAGTACATAGCGTCCACCGACCACGCGTTCGGAAAATACGGACACGGTACCTTTAACCGGCGTCAGAATGCGTTCGATATCCTTGCCAATGTCCTGAATGACCGCAAGATCTGGGCCGGCCACCTTGATGCCGACCGGTGTCTTGATGCCGGTTGCCAGCATATCGATACGGTTTTTGATCGGCATCACCCAGGCATTACTCATGCCGGGCACCTTGACCAGTGCATCGAGTTCACGACGCAACTTGTCCATGGTCATTCCCTCACGCCATTCATCCAGCGGCTTGAGCTGGATAGTGGTTTCGATCATGGTCAAGGGTGCCGGATCTGTTGCTGACTCGGCACGGCCGATCTTACCGAACACACGCTTGACCTCCGGAACCGTCATAATGAGTTTATTGGTCTGCTGGATGATTTCCTGTGCCTTGCCTATCGACACGGCCGGGAAGGTGCTCGGCATGTACAGCAGATCACCTTCGTTGAGGTCGGGCATGAACTCGGAACCCAGCCCGTCATCAAGCGGCCAGAGGCCTGTCAAAGGCCAGAGCATGGAAGCTGCCGCCAGAGTCGAAACCAGTACGATGGTTTTCGGCATTGCAAGTACACTATCGATGACCGGCCGGTAACCGGCGATCAGGAACCGGTTGACCGGGTTCCTTTCCTCCGCAACAATCTTGCCGCGAATAAAATAGCCCATCAGGACAGGCACCAGTGTGATCGACAGGCCGGCTGCTGCTGCCATGGCATACGTCTTGGTGAACGCCAGTGGGGAGAACATACGACCCTCCTGCGCTTCCAGCGTAAATACCGGCAGGAAGCTCAGGGTGATGATCAGCAGTGAGAAAAACAGCGCGGGACCAACCTCGGCCGCCGCCTTGGCGACAATATCCCAACGGTTCTCCTCTGTAATCGTTTCGTGCTCCATGTGTTTGTGCATATTTTCGATCATGACGATTGCCGCATCCACCATCGCACCAATCGCAATCGCAATACCGCCCAGCGACATGATATTGGCATTGATGCCCTGCATGTGCATGACGATAAAGGCCGCAAGGATGCCGACCGGCAGACTGAGCAGAACCACAAGCGCTGAACGAATATGGAAAAGAAACACCGCGCATACCAGCGTCACGACAATGAATTCCTCGACCAGCTTTTCCTTCAGCGTGTCGATTGCACGGTCGATCAGACCGGAACGGTCGTAGGTCGGGACAATTTCAACGCCGTCGGGCAGACTTGCCTGCAGGGTTTTCAGTTTCTCCTTTACCCCTTCGATGGTCGTTAATGCATTTTCACCCCAGCGCATGATGATGACGCCGCCGACCACTTCACCTTCACCGTCCAGCTCGGCGATACCACGGCGCATTTGCGGGCCAAGGCGAATATCGGCAATATCTTCCAGCAACACCGGCGTCCCGTTGGCATTCATGCCCAGCGGGATCTCCCTGAGCTGTTCAATCCCCTGGATATAGCCGGTGGCACGTACCATGTACTCGGCTTCGGCCATTTCGATGACCGAACCGCCGACTTCCTGGTTTCCGCGCTGAATGGCGCGTTTGACCTTGTCGAGTGAAATGCCATAGGCGCGCAGGCGGTCGGGGTCAACAACGACCTGGTACTGTTTGACCATACCGCCAATGGTTGCAACTTCCGACACACCGGGGACGGTCTGCAGTTCATATTTCAGAAACCAGTCCTGGATACTGCGCAACTGCGACAGATCATGTTGACCGGTACGGTCGACCAGTGCGTACTCGTATACCCAGCCGACACCGGTAGCGTCCGGCCCAAGCGCTGTTGTCGCGTTGGCGGGCAGGCGGCTTTGCACCTGGCTGAGGTACTCCAGCACACGTGAACGCGCCCAGTACAGGTCGGTACCATCCTCGAAAAGAATATAGACGAAGGAATCCCCGAAAAAGGAATAGCCACGTACCGTGGTCGCCTTGGGCACTGACAGCATGGTGGTTGTCAACGGGTAGGTAACCTGGTCTTCCACGACCTGCGGGGCCTGGCCCGGGAAGCTGGTTTTGATGATGACCTGGACATCGGACAGATCGGGCAGGGCATCCAGTGGTGTATTCTTTAACGAATAACTGCCCCAGGTAATCAGTCCGATCGTCATCAGCAATACCAGGAAACGGTTCCTGACTGACCAGTGAATGATGTTTGCAATCATGAGCTAATTCTCTTGAGTGATGGTTTCGTCGTGACGCTCTGTTTATTCAACGACACTGATCGAATCTACGGTGTAGTTCCCCTGATCATCTTTCACCAGCATAAAGTGCACCTTGGCACCGGGTGTAATACCCTCCAGGCTGGCATTCTCGTCCAGATTGAAATCCATCGTCATTGCGGGCCACCCGAGCGCCTCGATCGGCTCATGGGAAATGTTCACACGCCGCTCGCCAGCAAAGATCTCGTTTACGACCCCCATGCCCATCACGGGGGCATCAATCGCAGTGCCTTCTACCGGGTTGTCATCAGACCCCATACGGCTGAAACTGGCGCGCAGGCTGGCTTCCGAATCAATCAGGAACTGGGCAGATGTCACCACCTTGTCACCCTCGTTCAGGCCCTCCAGGATTTCCACATATTCACCACTTTCCATACCTGCCACGACCGGCACAGCACGGAAGCGACCTTCACCCAGGGAAAGCACCACACGCTGGGAATCGCTGTCCTTGATCAGGGCCTCACGCGGAATACTCAGCACGTTTTCTTTTGGTCCTGCGTAGATACGTACATCGGCATACATATCCGGTTTGAGTGTTTCGTCGGGATTGTCGAATTGCAAACGCGCCTGCAGGGTGCGCGTTTTCGGATCTATGGTCGGGTATACGAACTCGACGTTACCTTCCCATTCCCGCCCCGGGATATATCCCAGCCTGACTTCGGCCGGCTGTCCGGCAGCCACCCATGCGGACTGGCGTTCGAACACATCGACCAGCAACCATACCGAGGACAGGTCTGCCAGCGCCAGGACTTCTGTACTGGGTTTGACATACATGCCTTCCCGTACATTGAGATTATTAACAATGCCATCCTGGCTGGCGAGAATGCGTACCTGCTGGAAGGCGCGGCGCTTGCTGGCAACCTCACGGATTTGCTGTTTACTCATGCCCAGCGCTTCCAGCCGTTCTTTTGATGCGCGTGTAAGATAATCATTACTGCCGCGCAGCGCCTGAATATATTCTTCCTGGGCATTGACCAGTTCACGTGAATACAGCTCCAGTAGTACGTCACCTTTTTTGACACGCTCACCGTTGGACTTGACCGTGAGTTTCTCGATCCAGCCATCCGTTCGCAGGTGCAGGTGGCTGAGCTTGCGCTCATCAAATGCCACATAACCAACAGCCTCGATCATGCGCCAGAGCTTTCCGCGCTCGACCTTTGCGGTACGAACCCCCAGGTTCTGCACCATGACCGGGTTAATTTTGACAATATCGCCTTCATTTTCTGCGTCGGCATAGACCGGAACCAGGTCCATTCCCATCGGCGACTTACCGGGTTTTTCTCGACGATAGCCGGGATCCATCGGGGCGACCCAGTAGAGAATTTCCTTGTCTTCGGCAGCAGACGCCGGTGTTGATTTCAAGGCAGACATACCACTTGCCATAATCACGGCAAGACAGAGTGAGGTGACAGACAGTTTCATGGGTTATCTCCCGGGTTATTCTGGGCGTCAGGCAATTCGGCAGCCAGGAACAGCAGAGCAGCCGCAGCTTTTGCGCGATCGACGCGGATGCGGATGTCCTGCAGGCTTACTTCCAGTTCCATCAGCCGTGCCCGCATCAGGGATGTGAATTCATTGATCCCGTTCTGGTAGGACGACAGCGCGGCATCGGCATTCGCGTGTGCCTCACGCAGCAAATTATCGCGGTAAAGGGTTTCCTGTTCACCCAGTCGTTCCCAGCGTGCGTAGTCTGCGTCCAGCATGCGTCGCAGTTCGCGCAAACGTTGTTCGCGCGCCTGTATCGCGGCACCGGCCAATGACTGGCTTGCGGACAATTGCCTGTCTTGCCGTTTGTCAGTAAACAGGGGCAGGTCGAGTGTCACCATGGCTGCCATCATATCGGTGCGGGAACTACCATCAGGGTTATCGCCAAAACGCTTGCGGTATTCCACACCGACATTGAACCCGGGCTTGTACTGTTCACGTGCAGCCTTGACCAGTTGTTGCCTGGACTCAACCCGTGCACTGGCCGCCTCGATTGCCGGGTGTGAGAGCAGGCCGGTGCGCAGTTGATCCCGCTCAGGTAAAGCAGGCAGTTCAGGGAAAGTTTCATCGATCGGTGCCCAGGCGCGCTCGCCCAGCCAGCGGCTTAGTCTGGCACGCTGGATATCGGCCTGCTTGCTGATGCGGGTAGCGCGGTCATCCAGGCGTGACAGTTCCAGTTGTGCCTGCAGCACATCCTGCTGGCTGACACGCCCACTGGCGAAATGTGAACGGGTGATCTCGACCAGTTGCTGGAACAGGTTGCGTGACTGCTGCACGATCCCGGCAGCCCGTTGCTGGTAAAACAGTTCAAGCCATGCCTGTCTGACATCACGTTGTATTTCAAGTCGTGTCGTGCGCGTCCTGGAGGCTTCTGCCTTACCCATCCATTCCGTACTGCGCTGCCGGTATTCCAGTGAGTTGCCACGCGGGAAAGCCTGGCGTATACCGGTACGCAGCTGGGTGGTTGGTTCACGACTGATGCTGAAATCATCAACCGGTACGTTCCACATCCCCAGCAAAAGCTTTGGATCCGGTAACTGGCCGGCGGCAACAGACTGCTCTCGTAGCGCCTCGGCTCTTGCCCGACTGGCGATAATGGCCGGGTCTTCTGTCTGCGCCAGTTGCTCGGCCTCTTCCAGTGTCAACATGGATGCGGCCTGACTGATGCCCGGGCCAAGGCCCATTGCCAGCACTGACAGTGCTCCAACCAGCATTGAAAAGGCGGTATTACGCCTGAAATAAGTATTAATACGACACTCAGACATGTCGGTAGCTCCCAAATTGAGTCACAACAACACACGGCACAACGGCGCGTGCGTCAGATTACGATCAAGGAGGTACTATACAGGTGGACGAAGCAGGGGCGGCGCACTGTGTGACAGCAGACCGTTTATCAGGCAGGCGCTATAGCTTACGGTGTTGTGGTCCAGTGCAGCCAGGCCGGGGGATTGAATCAAAGACAGGTTATGGCCCGCAGAGCAACCGTGACTGGCGCAGTTGTGGTCATCGCAGCTGTCATCCTTGCAATGCAGGCAGTCCGGTGTCATTTGTCCGTCTGCGCTTTGGGCTGACAGATCAGAGCCCGCAGGGGTGTTGTGATTCATGTCCATCATCATGCAATCTCCCTTGCCCGCAATGGCAGCAGCCGCATCCAGCGCCGCCATTGGCGACAGCGTCAGCAGCAAGGAAATGATCAAAGACAAGATGTTACGACTCAACATGAGTTCACAGTATAAATGATGTCAGGACACACGCAAGCTGTGACCTGTCAGAGACCAGTAAGTTCATGGCAACCGGATCGGCCGATTCCGGAAAATATGTATTCAGGTCTGCTGAAGATCGCATCATCCGGCTCCACCCATATCGGGCTGGAGCCGCTCCAGCAATTGATCTATCAATGACCGGTGCTCGCCATGAATAGGAAATACCGCGTAACTTTTGAGCAGGATTTCCGGCGCATCCGGTACCCGCCATAATTTACCCATAGCGATATCCGCTTCCACCAGTGTGGCAGGAAGATAGGCTGCCCCTCCACAATTCTCGATAAGGCCAAGCGCAATACTGCCAACATTGGCACGTACAGCCGCAATCGGACGTTGTGGAAAATGGCTTTCATGCAGGCTGGTAAATGAAGTGCCCCAGTCGACGCGAACATAACCTTCCGCCAGTGCACGATCGACCGGAATATCCTGTTCGGTTGAGACCATGATCATGGAAACGTCCCTGACTTCCTGCACAACCATGTCACGTAAGCGCGGTGGCTCGAACAGAAACCCAAGGTCGATAATCCCTTGTTCGAGCTTCTGAACGATACGTTTCGAAGTCCCGGCCTCGGCGCGCAGCCCGATAAGGGGAGCGCTGCAATGAATACCGTTGAGCCAGCCCTGCAAGTAGATTTCCCAAAGGCTGGACAGTCCGCCGATGACCAGGCGCTTGTCGACCTGGTCACTGAGTGCGACTTCTTCATGCGCCCGTTCCCAGGCGCCTACAATAAACCGGGCGTGGCGTTCGAAACGTTCGCCCGCCGGTGTCAGGCTGACTTTCTGTCGATCGCGTCGAAACAACGACAATCCCAGCGTGTCTTCCAGCTGGCGAACGCGTGCGCTAACCGCTGACGGGGAAATAAACAGGTTCTCGGCGGCTTTGCGAAAATTTCGCATGCGGTCGACTTCCAGAAAGGTCTTGAGTTGCTCGATATCCATGACACGTGTGCTAAAATCTTGTTCAAATTGGCCTGTTTAATTTGCTTCTCAGTATACAGACAGTTGTATAACATCCGCGCGTCGTTTTACGGACTTCACAAAATATTCACTATATGCCGCATTAAAATAATCCGGTAAGAGATTGTTATGAATATAAATGTTTCATCATCCGCACTGCGTCAGATTCTCGCGGGGCTGGTATTTCTGGTGGTAGCACTGGCGCTTGCCACCGTAACACCCAATATCGAAATTGCCTGGGTGTCCGGCATATTGATGCTCACGATCTATTTATTTGTATTCGAAATCGTCGGCGTTGATGTCGCTGCCGTGAGTATCATGGTGTTGCTGGGGCTGACTTCACTGTTTGCCCCCCTTATGGGGCTGGAGCAGGGGCTGGTCGATAACCAGAAACTGTTCAATGGCTTTGCCAGTAATGCAGTGATGTCCATTATTGCGGTTATGATCATCGGCGCGGGTCTTGATCGTACCGGCCTGATGAGCAAGGTGGCGACCTTTATATTAAAGGTAGGCGGCACGACCGAGACACGCATTATCCCGATTATCTCCGGCACTGTGGCTATCATCTCTTCCTTTATGCAAAACGTCGGCGCCGCAGCACTGTTTCTCCCGGTCGTCAGTCGTATCTCGGCCCGCTCAGGCTTGCCGCTGTCGCGCCTGCTGATGCCGATGGGTTTCTGCGCCATTCTTGGCGGTACAGTTACCATGGTCGGTTCGTCACCGCTGATTCTGTTGAATGACCTGATTCTCACCTCCAACGAGGCCTTGCCGGCTGACCAGCAAATGCATACCTGGTCACTGTTTTCAGTGACACCGGTTGGCCTGGCCCTGGTCGTTACGGGAATTATCTATTTTGTGATTGCAGGGCGCTTCGTATTACCGACAAGCCAGAGTGAAAACAGCACCACCGGTGCAAGCACCATGGACTATTTCAAGGATGTCTATGGCATTAACTACGAGTTGTTTGAAATCGTGGTGCCCGATGACAGCCCGCTGGTAGGGAAGCAACTTGATGATGTGGAATCGGATTACCGGATCCGTATCATTGCCAGCAAACGTTCCGGCCAGGAAAGCCTGGTGGGCCCGAACGGTCTTGCGCGTGACACCAAGATTGAAGCCGGTATGGTGCTTGGAGTGGTAGCTGCCGAAAAGAATATCCAGAATTTTGTCTCAAAGTACGGGCTGAGACTGCGTGGCGAGTTACGCAGTTTTACTGACTCCTTGTCATCGGCCAAGGCGGGTATTGCGGAAATTGTAATTCCACCCGGTTCCCAGTTGATCGGCAAGAGTGCCCGCGACGTATGGATGCGCAAAACCTATGGTATGGCGCTGATCGCCTTGCACCGTAATGGCAAGACCTTGCGTGAAGGGGACAACATTCGTGAGCTGCCGTTTGAAGCAGGTGACACGCTGGTGGTACACACGGCCTGGGATGCACTGGCACGACTTGAGAAGGACCGCAATTTTGTGGTGGTCACTACCGAGTACCCGCACGAAGAATCACGTCCTCACAAGGTTGCCTGGGCAGGCCTGTTCTTCACAATTGCCCTGACCATGGTGCTTTTCACTGACCTTCGTCTGTCTGTGGCGTTGCTCACCGGCGCCATCGGCATGATTTTGTCAGGCGTGATCAAGATAGAAGAAGCGTACGAGGCGGTATCCTGGAAGACCGTCTTCCTGCTGGCGAGCCTGATACCGCTCGGCCTTGCAGTGGAAACCTCAGGTACCGCAAAGTGGATAGCGGAACAAACACTGTCTGTCGTTGGTGACATGCCAATATGGGTTATTCAGGCCGCTGTTGCAGCACTGGCGACCTTCTTTACGCTGGTTATGTCGAATGTTGGCGCAACAGTACTGCTGGTTCCGTTGGCCGTTAACATTGCGATTGGCGTTGGGGCCGACCCGGCGCTGTTCGCACTGACGGTGGCCATTGCCACATCCAACTCCTTCCTGATCCCGACCCACCAGGTGAATGCACTTATTATGGGTCCAGGTGGATACCGGGTGCCGGACTTTATCCGTGCGGGTGGCGTCATGACAATTTTGTTCCTGATTGTCTCCATGGTCATGATGAATATTGTTTTCTAGCGTTTTTCAAGGAAGAAGTATGACCTTTCGCACTGTATGCCGGTTTTTACTGGCCACCCTGTTCAGTTTTATACCTGCATTTGCCCTGGCAACCACTGGCGGGGAGGGCAGTGAAGCTGCCCGCATGGACCTGACCAGCAGCGGTATCGGCTACGCCGCGCTGGCCATATTTGTGTTTGCCTATGCGCTGGTGATCGGCGAAGAGTTCCTGCACCTGCGCAAATCCAAGCCCGTCATTATTGGCGCGGGCCTGATCTGGGGCATTATCGGCTGGCAGTACGCCAGTCATGGTATGTCCGAACTGGCGGAACAGGCTGTTCGCCACAATCTGCTGGAATATGCCGAGTTGATGCTGTTCCTGCTGGTTGCGATGACTTATATCAACGCGATGGAAGAACGCCGTGTATTCGATGCCCTGCGCGCCTGGCTGGTCCGCAAGGGTTTCGGTTTTCGTCAGTTGTTCTGGATGACGGGTATTCTTGCGTTCTTTATTTCACCTGTGGCGGACAATCTGACAACTGCCTTGCTGATGTGCGCAGTAGTGCTGTCCGTTGGTGGCGACAATTTACGTTTCGTTACGCTGGCGTGCATCAATATTGTTGTTGCTGCAAACGCCGGCGGAGCCTTCAGCCCGTTTGGCGATATTACAACGCTGATGGTCTGGCAAAAAGGCACCGTCGACTTCTGGACCTTCTTCGCATTGTTTATTCCTTCGGTTGTAAACTTTCTTGTACCGGCGGCGATCATGCATTTCGCTATTCCCGACGAACAACCGGCCGCTTCAGATGAAGTGGTTAACATGCGGCGTGGGGCAAAACGCATCATCGCGCTGTTCCTGTTAACCATAGTTACGGCTGTCAGCTTTCATAACTTCCTGGGGCTGCCACCGGTCATTGGCATGTTGACCGGACTGGGCTACCTGCAGCTGTTCGGTTTCTACCTGAAAAAAACCCACTACAAATGTGTCGAGGCATGCGGTATTGAAAATGCCCACAATGATAAATTAGGTGATGTCGTACCCTTCGATATATTCAACCGGGTTGCACGCGCGGAATGGGACACCCTGCTGTTTTTCTATGGTGTAGTGCTGTGTGTGGGCGGACTTGGCTTTATCGGCTATCTGGCGATGGCATCAGAAGTCATGTACAGCCAGTGGGGTGCAACCAATGCCAATATTGCAGTCGGTATCATGTCGGCCATTGTCGACAACATCCCGGTCATGTTCGCGGTTTTGACCATGAACCCCGACATGTCTACCGGACAATGGCTGCTGGTCACACTTACTGCCGGGGTAGGGGGGTCATTGTTATCGATCGGTTCTGCCGCTGGCGTGGCATTGATGGGGCAGGCGAGAGGCAAGTACACCTTCTTCGGACACCTGAAATGGACACCGGTCATCGCGTTGGGCTATGCCGCGAGTATCTGGGTGCACATGTGGGTGAACGCTTCATACTTTTAGCCTGCACAGCAAGACAACTGTTTGACATCCTTGCTGAAGGTCTGCGCACAGAGTTTGAGTCCCTCGACCATGGTCAGGTAAGGAAATAACTGCCCGGAAAGGTCTTCGACTGTCATCCCGTTTCGAATAGCCAGTACGGCTGTCTGGATCATTTCCCCGGCCTCTGCGGCCAGGATCTGTGCCCCGACCAATCGACCACTATCCCTTTCTGTCACAAGTTTGATGAATCCGCGCGTGTCGAAGTTGGCCAGTGCGCGCGGCACGTTCTCAAGCGCCAGGGTACGCGAATCAGTAACCATGCCGCTGTTATTTGCCTGCGCTTCCGTCATGCCCGCAGTGGCGACGGCAGGGTCGGTAAATACCACAGCGGGCATGGCCGTCAGATCCAGCATCGCATCTCCGCCAGTCATATTGATCGCAGCGCGCGTACCCGCAGCAGCGGCAACATAGACATATTGTGGCTGATTGGTGCAGTCACCGGCGGCATAGATATGGTCAACCGAGGTGCGCATGTGCTCATCGATCAAAATCGCGCCATTGGCGCCTGTTTTGACGCCCGCCCTGGAAAGATCCAGTCTTTCGCTGTTCGGTTGCCGGCCGGTAGCAACCAGTAGTTGATCGCAATGGATATCGCCGCCCGGGGTTGCCAGGCTAAAGGCCTTACCGTCGTGTGTCACGGACTCAGGCAGTGTATGCAGCAACACCGTGGCGCCTTCTTCCTCGAATATACTGACCAGGCCTTCACCAAGCGCAGGATCCTCCCTGGAGAGAAATACACTGCGCGCCAGGACGGTAACCTTTGAGCCCAGGCGCAAAAATGCCTGGGCCAGTTCCAGCGCGACTACAGAAGCGCCGATGACCACAAGATGTTCCGGGACCTGTTCGGCAACCAGCGCATCTGTGGACGTCCAGTAAGGTGTGTCTTTCAGACCGGGAATATCCGGAATGGCAGGGCGGGCACCTGTTGCCAGCAGAATGCGATCTGCTGTCAGCTTTTTTTCACTCCCGTCTGCCTGTGCCACAAGCAGGGTATGACTGTCACTGAAACGCGCCCAGCCACGCAGCAGGTTGATCCCCGGGTTGGTCTCGAGAATGCTTTCATACTTGGCCTGCCGCAGTTCTTTAACACGCGCTTGCTGTTGCCTGACCAGGGCAGGCCGGTCAATCACGGGTTGATTGACGGAGATACCTTCAAAAGGATGATGTGCCTGCAGGTGCGCCACATGCGCAGCACGAATCATGATCTTGGATGGCACGCAGCCGATATTGACACAGGTGCCACCAATGACGTCAGCGCCTTCAATAATTGTTACCTGTGCACCTTCATCAACAGCTTTGATTGCCGCGGCAAATGCCCCCGAGCCGGTACCGACGATTGCAATCTTCAGTGTCCCGTCTGGCGCAACAGATTCGGATTCGCAGCCACAATCGGTTTTCTGCAAAGACTCAGTCATGAGGAACGTCCTTTGCAGGTATAGTGCAACTTGCGCAAACCTTGCGCGGGGGCGAAACAATGTCCCATACAGAAACAAGGAGCATCACCGCAAGACCTGCATAGAACATGTAGGTGCTCCAGTTAGCCGTCCAGAACAGGTAGAGCGTTGCCAGCACCATTGAAGGACCGGTAATACCGGCCAACAGGCGATACCAGATACGATGAGAGAAAAATGAAAGAATGTTCGCCGCAAGCGCGATACTCGCAAATACGGGTAGCAAGGTATTGATAAAGACGCCCTCGTACTGGCCAAGAAATCCCAGGCCCAGAGAGGCGCCGAGTGAGGCAATAGCGGGAAAACACGATGCACAACCCATTGCTGCAACGATGGCTCCAAGTGCACCACTGGTATCTAGTAAACTGGTTAATCGCATTTCAGGAGCTCCTTATCAACAGATATGAGCCAATACTAATGTCCGTACCATGGTACAGAGTCAAGTCCGGTATATGCGCATAATGTATATTATGTTAAATAGTGTATTTTCGAGGCTTTTACAAAACCCCCTGTTATGATCTTTGCATGTTCACAGTCAATAACAGTAACGGTATGACAAACAACAGCCCCGGAAAGATATTTGTACGCGCTATAGCTATTACAGTACTTTTGTTGGTTTCTGCGCAGGCGTCAGCCGACACACCACAACAACGACCAGCCTATCTTACTTTCGGTTTCCTGCCGATTGTCAGTCCGGAACGCCTGGTAAAACGCTTCGCACCATTGGTGGATTATCTGTCGCGTGAAACCGGTATCGAAATACGCATGGTGACAGCACCGGATTTCCTGACCTTTGTTCATCGCACACAGGATGAGCAACGTTACGACCTGTTATTCACCGCACCTCACCTTTATTACCTCGCACACGCGAGACGTGGTTATCACGTCATTGCAAGGGTCGATCGTCCAGGTATGCAAGCGGTCATCGTCGCACCGCATCGAAGCAGGATATATAAACTACAGGACTTGCGCAGCAAGCGACTGGCTACAACCGACCCGCTTGCACTGACGACCGTACTGGTCAGGGAACACCTTGAGGCAAACGGGATTGATCCTGACAATGACCTCACTCTGGTCGCCACTCCCAGCCACAATGCCTCATTACTATCGGCCTACCAGGGAGCCACCGATGCTGCAGCGCTCATATTACCGCTATTTCGGCGTGCCAACCCGCAAGTGCGCGAGTCTATGCGCATTATTGATACAACACGTATGGTGCCTCACATGCCGATTGCCGTTGCACCATGGATTGACCCTGCACTCGGAGAGAGGATTGCCAGTGCGCTGGTCTCACTGAACGAATCACCGGATGGCCGCACCCTGCTCTCCCACCTTGACTGGCCTGGCTTCGTTACTGCCAACGAAGAAGAATACGCGTCTCTTGAAGGGATTGTACGTGCACTGAAGGTGCCATAGTTATGCTGGTATCACCGTTTCGGTCGCTGCGTGTGCGCCTGATTGTCGGCGTCGTCATGATTGAGATTGTCATGCTTTCCCTGCTTGTGTGGAGCAACCTTGCTGTTATTCGACAGGCTCACGGCGACCGTCTGCGGGATACGGCCAACAGTATTCTCGAACAAATTACCACAACCACGGGCAGCTATCTTGTCGAGGTCGATTATGCGGCACTGGAAGAATACCTGCACAATATCGCCAAACAGGATGAACTCACCTACCTGGCAGTACTTGACCGGGACCAACGCCCCGTCGTTTCACTCGGGACACTGCCGGATAAACCATGGCCGAAAACGGAAACTGACCCACTGGCTGTAGAGGATGGCACCTTTGACGTAGCCGGTGATATTTTTATCGGTGGAAAACCCATGGGGCATGTCAGGCTGGGGTTCTCGCTTGACCGGATGGAGCAGTCCATCGAGCAGGCGAAAATACGCAGTGTCATTATTGCCGGTACCGAAATTACACTTACCATCATACTGACGGTTTTCTTCGGTATTCGTCTGACCCGGAGAATCGGCAAGCTGGCCAGTGCTGCTCAACGCGTAGGGGCCGGAGACTACAGTGTCAAACTGGATACCGGCCAGGCCGATGAAGTCGGTATGACCGCGCGGGCCTTCAATCGTATGGTCACCGAGATCTCCCGTCGTACCCGCCGTTTGCAGGAGACGCTGGCGCGTGAACGTGTCATCGAGGAAACCGCCATCGATGGCATGATTACCTATGACTCGCAGTGTTGTATTCTTTCCGCCAACCCGGCGATGACAACGTTGTTCGGGTATCCGGAAGCCACGCTGGTTGGTCATTTGACGACCGTGTTACTTGAGCATGCAGACCAGGCCGAATGGAAGAATGCAACCGGTTCGCGTCGTGAAGCTGGCGGACGTCGCAAGGACGGCAGCTGTTTTCCGCTTGAGTGGTATGTCGGCAAGGTCGATATTAACGGGGAACCTCTTTTTGCGGCCACCCTGCACGACATAACCGAACGTAAACAGGCAGAACAGGAATGTATGACCCTGCTGGAGGGAAATCGCTTCCTGATTCATAAATCACTCGCGGTGCAGGAGGAAGAACGCCGCAACCTCGCGCGTGAACTTCACGATGAACTGGGCCAGTGCACCACAGCCATACAGGCCGATGCGGAAATCATTCATGAGTTGTCCCGGCAGCGTGACAGCAAGATCGAAACCAGCGCAGCGGCCATCCTGAATGTTTCCGCCCGCATCTATGATGTCGTACATTCCATGATGCAACGCTTGCGACCCAGTGTACTGGATGATCTTGGACTGGTTGCTGCACTGGAGGAAGAAGTCGAAGCCTGGCGTAACCGGCATGCTGACGTTAATTGCCGGTTTATCACCAGTGGTGATCTTTCCTCACTGGGTGAAGCCATTAACATAACGGTATACCGCATTGTCCAGGAGAGTCTTACCAATGTAGCCCGACACGCTGAAGCCAGTGAGGTGGTCATACGTTTGACTTGCGTAATGGATACGGCCCCCCCTCATCTCCTGCTTTCCATAAGCGATAACGGCAAAGGGACAGGCCCGGACACACGGGGTCGCGGTCTGGGGCTGATTGGCATGCGCGAACGTGTTGAAGCACTGGATGGATGCCTTACTATACACTCTGGGCCCGGTGAAGGAATGACCATCGAGGCAAGTATTCCCGTATCGGAAACGGTTACATAACGATGAGCAAAGTAAGTGTACTGCTGGCGGACGATCATGAAGTTGTGCGCGCAGGCTATCGCCGCCTGTTCGAAAACACCGGGGACATAGATGTCGTGGCCGAGGCCACTGACGGTGAACAGGCCTACCAGTTATATATGGAGTATAAGCCGGGTGTGGTGGTCATGGACCTCACCATGCCGGGCATCGGTGGCCTGGATGCATGCCGCCGTATTCTCGCGCGTGACCGTAATGCACGTATCCTGGTGTTCAGCGTGCATGAAAACGAAATCTTCCTGAACCGGGCACTGGACCAGGGTGTACTCGGCTATATCTCCAAACGCAATGCATCACGGGTCATGATAGAGGCAGTTCGCTGTGTCGCGCGCGGTGAGTTGTTTATTGGTCAGGAGATGATGCCATTCCTGGTCAAGCGCAAGGCCTCGCAGGATAGCCAGCAGATGGCAGGCCTGTCGCCACGCGAATTCGAGATCTTTCGTTTGCGTGCAGACGGCAAGAGTGTGAATGAAATTGCCGATCTGCTCAGCCTCAGCCCCAAGACCGTTGGACACCACAACACCAGCGTGAAGCAGAAGCTGGGCATTGCCAACGAGGCCGAACTGACACGGCTGGCCATTCGCCTCGGGGTTATCGACGCATAACCTCATCCCGTCATTGCGAGCGCAGCGCGGCAATCTTTTTCAGTCTGCTGCCAGTAGTTGGAGATTGCTTCGCTGCGCTCGCAATGACGATAATACTATAATTATCATATAGGTATTGATAGTTCTTAAAGTACACTATTACCCTGGATCAGGTTATCTTGTACGCTTTTTAAGGATTTTCCCTATTACCTGAAAACCTCCTCCCACTTAGGGTACCAACTGCTAAAAAGCAGAAGAACGGTATTGATGCAAACAGACAGCAATACCGAAATCATCCTGAGGAGGAGAAAATGAAGTCACTTAATCTACCCCGTGCGGTGCACAGGGCATTATTGCCCATGGCCCTTGCAATGGGTGCACTTTCATCACAAGTACACGCTGGCGATTCCATTACGCTCATCGAGATGGGCGACCTTCACGGGACACTGGTTCCGCACGCCGCAGTACTTAAAAACCCTGATGGCAGCGAGCGCGAAGTTGCCAGTTCCGGCGGCCTTGCAAGACTTAAAACCGTTGTCGATAGCATCCGTGCCGATAATCCCGAAGCCGTCCTTCTTTCTACCGGCGATCTCACTCACGGCAGTGCTGAAACAATGTTTACCGTGGGTGACGCGATGATGGTCCCCATGAATGCCTTTGGTATCGATGTCTATACACCTGGCAACTGGGATTTTGGCTACGGTGCAGCCGTGTTCCGCAATCGTTTCGCCAGCAAACCGCCTTTCCCCACCATTCCGGGGAATATTCGTGTTATGGCGCGTAATGTTGGCTGTAATGACATACCTGTTATCGAGGGGCTCACCGATGGCACCTACGTATGCAGTGAGAACACGGCCAATACAGCACCTTTCCCGACACCGGAAGGCGACAGTGTAATCCGTGCCAGTTTCCCGGCTGTTGCAGTCAACCTGTACAACGCTGCCCCGCTACCAACACCTCTGCATGGAAAACGGGTGCTGGATGCCTACAAAATTCTTGATCGCAACGGTGTAAAGATTGCGGTCATCGGGCTTACAGCAGCGATCGTTCCCCAGCAGGCAGACACGTTTAACATTGGACTGAGATTCACCCAGGGTGTTGAAGAGCTTCCGGGCATTATCGATGAAGTCAAGGCGCAGGGTGCCGAGCTGATCGTGGTTCAGTCAGAACTTGGTTTGTCGCAAAATATTAAAATTGCACAAAGCTTCAGCGACATTGACGTCATGTATTCAGCGCATACACATGAAGTAACTCTGGGTGCACTGCTGGCCCGGAAAGACAAAGTACTGCGCACTACGCCTGGAAAAAAACTGAGCCGAAAAGAACGCAGGCAGCTGCGACGGGGCGCCGCGATAGTGGTAGAGACAAATCGTGACATGTATGTTGGTCGTCTCGATCTGGAAGTTGAGTCCGGGCAAGTTGTAGATTTTGACTGGGAAGCTATCCCGGTTGATGAGTCCGTCCCTGAAGACCCGGATATGGCCGCACTGGTTGCTGCCATGGAAGAGGACTTTGTCTCCGGTGAAGATGGCGAAGTTGCACGTCACACCTTCATGCCCGGTGGTTTCGGCGGCAACCCTTCCCTGCGCGGTCTGCAGTTGACCGATGACCTGGATACAGTTGTCGGTTATACCGATACCCTGTTACTCAGGCACCATGTGCTGGAGGACACGCTGAATAACTTTATCGCAGACGGAATTCTTGCGGTTTCGGACAGTGTTGCAGATGTGCGTAATGTGCCGGGCTGGGAGAACGGTGTGGATATCTCCATGGCAAACGGCTTCCGCTTCGGTAATGCCGTGCTGCCGGGTCAGCCGATTACCCTGCGCGATCTCTATACCTGGTTCCCGATTGCACCGGCGGTAAACATTGCCGATTTCTCCGGTCAGTCCATCCAGAACAGTCTCGATGTTATCCTGAACGCTGTGTTTAACCGCAACACCTTCCTGCAACGCGGTGGCTGGTATCTGGGCCTGGCAAATATGGAGCAGAAGATCGATCTCAAGAACCGCCCCTTCAGCAGCTCGAGTGGTCGCATTGTCGAAACGAAGATTGGTGGTCAGCCACTTGATCTCGGCAAGCGTTATGTGTTCGCCTCCTGCTACGGTCATGGTAATCCGCTGGACGATGTTTGTCGTACCGGTGGTGGCGCCAACCACAAGTTTTTCCAGCTTGCGGATCCTGATGATTACACCAGCGCAATCAGTCTGGCCGAGCCAGTCAACAAGATCGGGGTCATAGTGGGACCAACCGTGCAACAGGTGGCACCGGATAACTTCCTGCACCCTGTTCATGCCCTGCGCCGCTATCTCGACGCTCTGCCGGATAACACGGTGACAGAAGCCGAGTTTGGTGCCAATCGCGGGCGTATTGTCACTGTTGACTCAAAGAACCCCGGAAATCTTCCGCAGGATCCCGAGTTGCAGATCGGACAGCCGGATAACACGCCAGACCCTACCTATGTCCAGCCTCCGTTTGGCGCCGGTCCGGCTTTCTTTAGCGGTCGCATTGGGGAAGACAACTAAAAAACAGATAGAACAACAGAAACAACTTTCAGGGCGGCTATATGCCGCCCTTTTTTCTTGTTATCCGGACTGACCACAAATAGTGGCTATATATCATGAGACGTTCAAAGCAACGCCTGAACGCAGGCCAACAGCTCTTCCTCCGGTATCGGGAAGGTAAATGTGCGGTGGAAGCTGCACACATTGAGCAAGCGTTCGAACTGGTGCGCATATTCTTTTTCGTAAAACACCACTACTTTGGTATCAGGCAATCGCTCGACGACCGACATCATCGACTCCAGTGAGCTGGTGCGATCACGAAAGTCGGACTGAAAGTTAAACTCTGCCACGATTACCCGGGGCGTTTTTTTTCTGATCGTGGCCATTGCCTTGCGCATTCGCGTCTCGGTCAACACGTTGTAACCGGCTTTCTCATACAACGGCCGAAAATCAGGGTAGCCACCCAGCTCGATAACGCTCAACAATGTTGGTCTGGACATAGCCTCGCATTCTAGCGAAAACTCAAGTTTTTCGTTCAGATTCCCCTATATAAGACATAATTACCTCATGGACGGGAGCCATTGATGGCGTCGGGCGGTTTCTTCAGGAAATTTCGAATAACCCTGCTTTTGCTGGTGCTTTTCTTTGTCGGCATGAACAGTTGGCTGACAAAGCTACGCACTACAGACTGGGATGAACCACTATGGGTGGTGATCTATCCGGTTAATGGTGACGGAGGATCCGCAACCTCGCGCTACATCAATAGCCTTGGTGCCGATGATTTCAGTGATGTTGAGGGCTTCTTCGCCCGTGAAGCAGGTCGCTATGACGTGCAGATCACCGAACCGGTGACGGTCAAACTTGCCCCGCTGGTTACTGAACGTCCTCCCCTGCCGCCAGCCAACGCCAGCACCCTGTCTATTATGCTGTGGAGTCTAAAGCTGCGTTACTGGGCGGCCACACACGACACCTTCAATGGCCCCGAACCCGATGTGCAGATGTTCGTTGTCTACTACGACCCGAAAACACACCAGCGGCTGAGGCACTCTCTGGGATTACAAAAGGGTCTGATCGGCGTCGTCAACGCATTTGCCGGCCCTGCGCAGTCGAAACGTAACAACGTCGTTATAGCCCATGAATTTCTGCATACCGTAGGCGCCAGCGACAAGTACGACCCACAGAACAACCAGCCCCTCTATCCGGAAGGTTTCGCAGAACCGGACCTGGACCCGGTTTACCCACAAAAGTATGCCGAAATCATGGCTGGCCGCATTCCGGTTGCCAGTCACGATGCTGTCATGCCAACTTCGTTATCCAGTTGCGTGGTTGGCCCAAAGACTGCCAACGAAATCCACTGGACAGATTAATGTCTATACTTTTGTCCACCATGACAGGGAGATCAACATGAGCAAAGCACAGGCAAGGACGAAAACCGCCGCGATTAAAACAACCAAAAAAAAGAAGCCGGTTGCCAGTAAAGCCTCCGATACTTTTGTGAAATGTCTGGAATCTGAAGGCGTGACTCATATATTCGGTGTGCCCGGAGAAGAAAATGCGGACTTGATGATGTCGCTGCTCGACAGCAACATTGATTTTGTTCTGTGCCGTCACGAACAGGCTGCAGCATTTATTGCAGATGTGTACGGCCGACTTACCGGTAAGGCCGGCGTGTGCCTCGCAACACTCGGGCCAGGCGCAACCAACCTTGTGACCGGACTGGCCGATGCCAATATGGACAGGGCACCGGTAGTTGCGATCATTGGCCAGGGTTCTACCAAGCGTCTGCACAAGGAAAGCCACCAGAATATGGATGCCATCGCTATGATGCGGCCCATCAGCAAATGGGCGCACTCAGTGGTGGACGGCGGAACCATTCCGGAAGTGCTACGCAAGGCTTTCAAACTGGCCGAGGCAGAAAAACCCGGTGTGACTGTCATCGAACTGCCGGAAGATGTTGCCAAGGAACCGGTGTTATCACAGCCCATGCCGGTATTGAAAACCCGTCGTCCGGCTGCAGACCACAAGGCCGTCAGTGAGGCCGTAGACGCCATCGTGGCTGCCAAACGCCCCGTTATCCTTGCCGGCAACGGTGCTATCCGTAAACGTGCAGCTTCACAATTACGTCGCCTCTCCGAGAAAACAGGTATCCCGGTCGTCAACACCTTTATGGGTAAAGGCGCAATGCCCATGGACAACAAGCACTGCCTGTTTACCATGGGTTTACAGGGTAAGGACCACATCAATCACGCCATGGACCAGGTAGACCTGGTGATTACCGTCGGTTATGACCTGGTGGAATACAGTCCGAGCTTCTGGAATGCAAACATGGACAAGAAAGTCGTTCATATTGACTTCCTGCCAGCAGAAATCGACTACCACTATACTGTCAGCGTAGACGTGGTTGGCGATATCGCCGATGCACTCTGGCAGGTCAATATGGAACTGGAACGTAAATATGCCGGCAAACTTCCCCTGCAGAACATCGATTCCTGGCAAAAACTGCGCAATACCATACTAGCTGATTTCGCGATGGAAAAAGACGATACATCTTTCCCGATGAAACCACAGAAAATTCTCTGGGATGTCCGCGAGTTTCTCGGCCCGGATGATTACCTGTTATCGGATGTCGGTGCACACAAAATGTGGATTTCACGTTACTACCAGTGCCAGGAAGCCAATACCTGCCTCATCTCCAATGGTTTCTGTTCAATGGGTTTTGCACTCCCCGGCGCAATAGGCGCCAAGATCGCCCAGCCAGAACACAAAGTGCTCGCCATTTGTGGCGATGCCGGTTTCATGATGAATGTACAGGATCTCGAAACGGCAGTACGTCTTAAGCTGAACGTGGTGTTCATGGTCTGGGAAGATGGCGAATACGGGCTGATCAAGTGGAAGCAACAGAACCAGTTCGATGGCAAACATTCCAGGCTGGACTTCGGGAACCCGAAATGGGATCAGCTGGCCCGGTCGTTCGGTATGTGGGGCAAGACACTGACCCGTTCTGAACAGCTGGTGCCCGCACTGGAAGAAGCTTTCAGCCAGGAAGGCCCGGCACTGATTGCGGTACCGATCGACTATGCCGAAAATGTCAAGCTGACCAAACGGCTTGGCGAAATCGAGTGCACGATCTGACCGATGACGTGACCCTGCATACCCCGCGTTTTTTATCGGCCCGTGTTCAGGTAAGGTAACAGCCTGAACAGGGAGAACAGCATGCGTGCTGAAAGCAGCGAAAAACCGGGCATCCGTGAACAACATGCATTGCGTCGACGCAATAATCCGCTTTTTGATGAAACCCGTCGCAACGTGGCAAATGAAGATCTTGCTTCTGCACGACTCGACGACGGCCTTGAACTGGATCATTTCATGGAGGAGTTCCAGTTGCTGGTCCAGCGCGCCATCGATCTGAAGCCAAATACCCCCAGTGAAACCGTACTGGAGATAAAGGCCGCACTGGACAAGTCCTATCAGCAGGCTTGCGCCCTGCCCGGCGACCAGACACAGGTCAAACAGGCCATCAGTCAACTGGTCAACGCAATTATGCGCGCTATTCGCAACGGTATCGACAGTGATGCGCTGGCAGAGCAGGAACTGGAAGACGAGGAAACTGCACGCCGCGCGCACTTCAGCCTTCAGGAACTCCCGCTGGTCTCGGCACTCACACACCCGGAATCCCCTATTGGGGAAAACGAGCTCATTCCGTCATTACTCAGCGAGCCTGAACAAACGCTTGCACCCAGCCTGACGATTTTCGACAAGGGGCAAATGGAAGTACTCTGTGAAGATGCCCGGGCGTTTCTGTCTCAACTCGATCCCGACCGGGCCCTGGATGAGGCATGGCGTAGACTGGAGCTGATGGAAGAAATCTTTCACCAGTCACATCAACCGCAACGCGGGGACCACTGAATGGCAAAGTCTGTCGATCCTGCACGCTGGTGCGAAGGCACAGTCCAGGAGTTGAAACCCTGGACAGAAAGACTCTATTCAATCCGTATCGATGCGCCGGTAGACCGCTTCACCGCCGGCCAGTTCACCAAGCTGGGCCTGATGATTGACGACGAATTCATCAGTCGGCCCTACTCCTATGTCAATGCGCCGGACGAGCGTCCGCTGGAATTTTATTTCATTACGGTACCGGAAGGCCCGCTGACACAGCGGATGGTCACCCTGTCACCCGGTGATGCCATTTATGTCATGCGCAAGGCAGCCGGATTTCTTACCCTGGCCGAAGTGCCGGAATCAAAACACCTGTGGATGCTCTCTACCGGCACTGCAATCGGGCCATTCCTGTCAATTCTGAAAACACCGGATCCCTGGAAGCGATTCGAGCGAATTGTTCTGGTGCATGCCGTGCGAACAACGGCAGAACTTTCATTCCAGGACACCATTCAGACAATTGCAACCAGCCACCCGGACCAGTTCAGCTACATTCCGTTCGTCAGTCGCGAAGATACCGATTTTGCCATTCGTGATCGCATTCCGGGGGCGTTGGCTTCAGGTGCACTTGAAGCGCGTGCCGGTATCGACATCACACCTGCGCAGTCCCAGGTCATGATCTGTGGTAACCCGGCGATGGTGAAAGATACAAGCGACGCGCTCAAAGCCCGTGGACTGGAACGCAATCGACGCCGCACTCCCGGACATATCACCGTAGAGAACTACTGGTAGCCACTATCCGGTCGGACAGAAGTTTTTTATAATGGCATGTTTGTTGGAGGATGGGCGATACCGAATCACCCCCTAAATCAGTAATAGTTGGAAGTAATTCAAAGGATTATGGAAGATTAATAACAAATCACATCAACGAAGACTGTCCGACCGCGTGGTGCTCGACGATCGCCGCCACCACCCGGACAGGCGTGCAAACAATGACCAGAGCGAGGGGCGCTACCGCTACCCGGGCTGGCAAGAACAGAAAATCCAGTTTATCACCCGCTTTATTTTCCTTGTACTTGGTGTCGGGTTTTTCAATTTTACAACGGGCATAGTGCCGACGCTCTGGTCCACCGAGCAACTCAATAGCGCCTACGCCATATACTTTATTCTCCAGGCTGGCATGTTTATTCATGCCGCAAAAATAAACATCTGCCCAACGCGTTATCACCTGGCCATGTGGATTGATATCGCAATAGCCAGCATCTCGGTGCTGAATGACCCCTACCCCATACCGCCTTCACTGCTGGTCTACATCATGATCGTGCTGGGTAACGGCATGCGCTATGGCATGCGGCTGTTTGCCGAATCACTGATTGGCTGCTTCAGTGCCGTCATGGTCGTCCTTTTCCTGCGTTATGCGCTGGGAAACTCGGAGTTCTCACCGGGTCTTGTGTTTCTTAACCTGTTTGGCGGCATCATTCTCGTTTACTCCTACGTCCTGATGGGACGTATCGAACGTAGCCGTAAAGAACTGGAAACAAACAGCAACATCGACACACTGACCGGCTTGCTGAACCGGCGTGCGTTACAGGAAATAACCGGCACCATGTTCGAGAAACTGCAATGCAATCACAAAAAGTTTGTGTTGCTGTTTGCCGACCTGGACAAGTTCAAGGACGTTAATGATGAACTGGGTCACGCTGCCGGCGACCTGGTGCTGCGCGAGTTTGCACGTATAGTGCGCGCCTGCATACGGGAACCGGATGTGGCGGCCCGTTTTGGCGGCGACGAATTCGTCATCATTCTGGAAGATGCCACCCTGAACCATGCGCAATTGATTGCTGAGCGCATACAGCAACAGGTTGCACGTTGGTCGGACGACAATGAAATCGATTTCAGCGTAACGTTCGGCCTCGGTGAGGCACCAACCCACGGAAACAGCTTTTCGCATTTACTGGAACAGGTTGACCAGGCGCTATATCATTCGAAATCCACACACACCGGCGGCGGAATAACTGTCGCACGGCCAGTCATTTGACTAAATACAGCAGAAGAACCTAATGGAACAAGAAGTTGAAGTCGCCATCATTGGCGCGGGCAGTGCAGGACTCTATGCACTGGGGCAAGTCAGGCGCAAGACCGACCGTTATGTGCTGATTGATGGTGGAGAACTGGGCACAACCTGCGCACGAGTAGGTTGCATGCCTTCAAAGGCGCTTATTCAAATTGCCGAAGACTTCCATCGCCGCACTATCTTTCCGCGCGAAGGTATCGAAGGCGGCGATACGTTGAGTGTGGAAGGTCCCGATGTACTGGAACACGTACAGGACCTGCGCGACATTTTTGTCGACAAGGTACTATCCAGCAGTACAGATGACATGGGTGAAAAATTCATTCCTGAATACGCACAGTTTATCGAACCTGGCCTCTTGCAGGTCGGTGAACGCCGTATCCGCGCCAAACGCATAGTCATTGCCTCAGGTTCGACACCTGTCATCCCCTCGCCATGGAAACAATTTGGCGACAGCATTCTTACCACGGATGAAATATTTGAACTGGAGAAATTGCCCGAATCACTGGCCGTCATCGGACTCGGCGTCATCGGGCTCGAACTCGGCCAGGCTTTCCACCGACTTGGTGTCAAGGTCACAGGCATTGACCAGCTGGAAACCATAGGTCATATCGATGACCCGGACATCAACAAAACAGCGATCCAGATACTCGGAAAGGAAATGCCCCTGTGGCTCGGCCAAGCCGCTGATATTGAACAGGCGGCAGACGGCAGACTGCGTGTCAGCGCTGGCGACAAATCAATCGAAGTCGAAAAAGTACTGGTCTGTATAGGCCGACGCCCTAACCTGGAAAATATCGGCATTGAAAACGCCGGCGTTAAACTGAACGCAAAAGGTATACCGGACTACAACCCGAACACCATGCAGATCGAAGACAAACCTTTGTTCATTGCCGGCGATGTTAATGGTGACCGCCCTGTTCTTCACGAGGCTGCAGACGAGGGTCGAATTGCCGGCATTAATGCAGTAGCTGAAACACCCATGGCTTTCCGAAGAAAAACGCCGCTGTTCATTACCTTTTCGGATCCCAATCTTGTGCTGGTCGGGAAAACCTGGTCACAACTCGATCATGAAAATACGTTGATAAGCAGTGTAGCCCTGGGAATGCTGGGACGTGCACTGATCATGGGACGCAACAAGGGGCTGTTGCGACTCTACGCCGACAAATCCACTGGAAAACTGCTGGGCGCGTCAATGATAGCGCCGCATGGGGAGCACCTTGGCCACCTGATGAACTGGTGCATCGAACAGGAACTGACTGTCCTGCAAATGGTGCGTATGCCCTTCTATCACCCGGTACTTGAAGAAGCGATTCAGCCGGTGTTACGTGAAATGATCGTGAATGGTGGCTTTGTAAAAGATGACCTGCCACCAGACCTGGAACGCCGGTAATCGTGTACCGGACTGCACAGCAAAGGTTGAAGCGTTTGCTCGACCTGCAACACACACAGCTGATGCGCAATAGCGCAATTGGTGTGGAAAAGGAAAGCCTTCGTGTTAACGCGCGGGGAAGCATCGCCCAGACCCCGCACCCGGTAAAGCTTGGCTCTGCGCTTACTCACCCGTGTATTACTACGGATTTTTCCGAGGCGCTGGCTGAATTTATTACGCCCCCCCTGCAACAGGTCCAGGATGTTCTGGGATTCCTGCGCGATACACAACAATACGTTTACCAGTGCCTCGATGATGAATTCCTCTGGGCGACCAGCATGCCCTGTGTTGTGGATGGCGAAACCAGTATCCCGATTGCGGATTACGGCACATCAAACTCGGGCATGATGAAGCACGTGTACCGGAAAGGTCTGGGTTACCGACATGGCTGCACTATGCAGGTAATTGCCGGCGTCCATTTCAACTATTCTTTTCCACCGGAATTCTGGCCCATCTATGCAGAACTGGAAGGCAACCGGATGCCCATGCAGGACTTTATTTCCGAGTCATACATGGGTCTGATCCGTAACCTGCAGCGTTTTGGCTGGCTGATTCCTTACCTGTTCGGCGCTTCACCGGCAATATGTAAATCGTTTATTGGCAGCAAGGATACCAAGCTGCAGAGTTTCAACGAGAACACCTATTACGAGCCATGGGCGACATCCTTGCGCATGGGCGATATCGGCTACCAGAACAATCGTGAAAACGAAACCGGCATCAAGGCCAGTTATGACAACCTGCAAAGCTACATTGACAGCCTGATCTGTGCCATTACCACTCCCTGTCCGGAGTTTGAAAAAATCGGCATAAAAGTTGATGGTGAATGGCGACAGCTAAATGCCAATATCCTGCAGATCGAGAACGAGTACTACAGTACTATTCGCCCGAAACAGATCGTCACCGGTAACGAAATGCCATCACTGGCACTACGCCGACGCGGCGTTGCCTACGTCGAGTTACGCTCGCTCGACGTTAATGCCTTCGATCCGCTTGGCATCAATGAGCGGCAGATGTACTTCCTCGAGTGCTTCCTGTTATTCTGCCTGCTACATGAAAGCCCGCCTATCAGCCTCAGCGAACGCCGTGCTATCGACGAAAATGAATTAAAAACCGCCCACCAGGGACGCGATCCGGAACTGAAGCTGACACGCGACAACACGCCTGTTCTGCTCAGCACATGGGCCGGTGAACTGCTGTCTGAAATGCACGGTGTATGCGAGCTGCTCGACAAGAGCACGGAGGGCTCGCCATATTGCAATGCGCTTGCTGCACAACAAAAGAAAGTCGATAACCCTGAACTGACACCATCAGCACGTATGCTTCAGGAAATGCGTGACCGGGGTGAAGGGTTTTATCATTTTGCCAAGCGCATGTCGGAAATCCATCAGCATTTCTTCACCAACCTGCCCATGCGAGAAGACAGTCAGCGTTTTTACAGTGAACTTGCTACAAAATCCATCGAAGACCAGAAAGCCCGTGAAGCTGCCGATGTGCTGAATTTCGATGAATACCTGAAACAGTATTTCTCCCAGGTCTGAACCAGAATGAGTCAGGGAAGAACACTGGTACTTGCATCCACTTCACCGTTCCGCCGCGCCTTGCTGGAAAAGCTGCAGGTTTCGTTTGAAACGCTGTCTCCCGATGTCGATGAAACACGTCAGGAAGGTGAGAGCCCGCAAAAGCTGGTCGTCAGGTTGTCAGAAGCCAAGGCACGCGCAGGCGCGCAAACATACCCGGATGCATTGATTATTGGTTCTGACCAGGTCGCCGTGTGTGGCGACGAAGTACTGGGAAAACCTGGAAACCATGATAAAGCCTGTCAGCAGCTTGAACAGCTATCCGGCCAGCGTGTCGAGTTCCTTACCGGGATATGCCTTTTTGATTCGGGAAGCGGGAAAGCGCGCACGAACATCATTCCTTTCGCGGTCACTTTCCGCGAGCTTTCTGCAACGCAGATCGAGCGTTACCTGCGCACCGAACAGCCTTACAACTGTGCAGGAAGTTTCAAGTCCGAAGCACTGGGTATCAGTCTGTTCGAGGCCATGCACGGTGATGACCCGAACGCACTGATTGGACTGCCGCTGATACAGCTGGTGACATGGCTGAATGAAGCCGGCGTAAATGTACCCTGAACGATTCGCCCGGAAACATTACCCGCCGCACTCATTTATTGCAGTGAGATGCTTTCGCTCGTCAGCACCTTGCCTACACCCCGCCCCATTGCGGTACCCAGTTTTTTACTGAACTTCTGCAACAGGTCTTCCTGGGGCGTGTAATCAACTATTGTCTCTGCGCCGATGACTTCCCGCGCCACATAACCCGCGCTGCCCAGTTCGTCGACCAGACCGAGATCAATTGACTGCTCGCCGGTCCAGACATAACCGCTGAACAGGTCAGGCGTTTCCTTCAAGCGTTCACCCCGACCTTCACGCACCACATTGATGAATTGCGAGTGAATGTCCGCCAGCAGATTTTTAACATGGGCGATATCAGACGCCTTGGCCGGCTGGAACGGATCAAGAAAACCCTTGTGCTCACCTGCTGTAATCAGGCGACGCTCGACACCGAGTTTTTCCATGGCGCCAACAAACCCGAAACCATCCATACGCACCCCGATCGAACCGACGATACTGGCCTTGTCCGCGTATATCTTGTCAGCGGCGGCGGCAACGTAATAGCCACCCGAGGCACAGATATCGGAGATCACGGCATAAAGCGGGATATCTGGATACTTGCTGCGTAAACGTTTGATCTCGTCATTAATGTAGCCAGCCTGTACCGGACTACCACCGGGACTGTTGATCCGCAGAATGACGCCTGCTGTATTTTCGTTCTCGAAAGCATCGCGCAGTCCGGTAATAACGTTATCCGCGCCGGCCTCCTTGTCTGGTGCGATCACACCTTTTAGCTCAACCAGCGCAGTGTGACGTTTATGCTCGGCAGCATCCATTTCGAGATCGGGTGTGTACAGGTACACGATGCCAACCAGGTATGCGAAGGTCAGAAACTTGAAAAATATTCCCCAGCGACGGGCGCGGCGCTGCTCGGCCAGTGATGACGTCGCGAGTTTCTGGATCAGGTCGCGCTGCCATTCAGATGTTTGTTCCTGTGTCGGATCGGTATTCTGATTCGATGTCATGCCATTTACCTCGATTTATAAAGCCAGTATTTCCTGTTTGATGCAGCCAGGATCCAGTAATTGCTGTTCCGCAAGCCAGTCGACCAGTTCCGTAATCGTATCCAGGCACACCAGCGGGTTATGTTGAAGCAGGCGCTCGGGGGCGTGTACGCCGTAGTTAACCGCGACAGGGCCTATTCCTGCCTCGTTTGCCATCTTCAGATCGTATTCCGTATCACCAACCATCAGTGCATGGCGTGCTTCGATCCCGGTTTCCTGCAAAATTTCATTCAGCATTTGCGGGTGGGGTTTTGACCGGGTTTCGTCGGAACAACGAGTCACAGAAAAAAGGTTTCCCAGCCCGGTATCGGCCAACACCCGGTCCAGGCCGATACGCCCCTTTCCCGTTGCCACACCCAGCATAAACCCTGCGTCTTTTAACAGAGTAAGGGTTTCGCGACTGCCGGGAAACAGGTCAGAGTGTTGTGTATCGGAAAACCAGTGATGCCGGTAACGTTCAACGAAACGGGCTGCAAAGTCTTCTTCCCGACCCGGGTACAATGTTTCGATGGCTTCATGCAGGCCGAGACCGATAATGTTCCGGCATTCATCGATACTGCGTTCTTCCAGTGCCATATCCTGTATTGATGCCTGTAGCGCATGCACGATCTGGGTTTCCGAGTCCATCAGCGTTCCATCCCAGTCAAACACAATCAGCTGCACGGCTGATGGCAGGTTTTTCACTTTATTGTCCGTTTCCATATTTATGGGCTCTGTATCGGTCCCTTACTCCAGTTGTTGAATCAGTTTTCTCAAATCAGGCGCCAGTGGTGCGCTGACTTCGATTTCACGCTGCCGTTCTTTATCCCTGAATGCGACAAAATGTGCATGTAGAAACAGGCGCTTCAGGCCGAGTTTGCGCAGTTCTCGGTTGAATTCCGCATCCCCGTATTTCGTGTCCCCGGCCAGCGGGTGTCCTGCGTGGGCGGCATGCACCCGTATCTGGTGTGTGCGGCCTGTTTTAAGTACAGCCTCCATCAGGCTGGCGTTTCCGTAACCTTCCAGAAAACGGAAATGCGTGAGCGCCACCTTGCCATCCGGGTCTACACGCACAATGCGTTCGCCACCCTGCATCTGGTTCTTGCGTAGCGGCGCATTGATTTTCCAGGGTCCCTGGCTCCAGTCACCCCGGGCCAGCAGCAGGTAGCGCTTTTCGACATCGCCGGTGCGTAATAATTCGTGCAATGTACGCAATTCACTGCGCCGTTTGGCGATCAGCAGACAACCGGAGGTATCGCGATCGAGCCGGTGGACCAGTTCCAGGTAGGGCGCGTCCGGGCGTAACGCGCGCAGGGCCTCGATCACGCCGTAACTCAGGCCGCTACCCCCATGCACAGCCATGCCGGCAGGCTTGTCCAGTACCAGCAACCGCTCGTCTTCATAGATAATGCTGTTCGCCAGCACTTCCACGGCGCCCGCCGTCGGGGCCGGCGCCTGCCTCTCAGCCACCCTGACGGGTGGAATCCGCACCTGGTCACCCGCTTTCAGGCGGTAATCGGCGCGGATACGCCCACGATTGACGCGCACCTCGCCCTTGCGCAGTAACCGGTAAATTCGGCTTTTCGGTACGCCCTTGAGAACACGCAACAGAAAGTTGTCAATCCGCTGCCCGGCCTGCCCGGCGTTGATATCCATCCACTGCACGCTCGGTTTATCAGCATTTTCCATGCGCGGGCATTCTACCAGCGTCGCCCATGGGCTGCTTGGGATTCTGCACCAATATCATGATATTTGAACGACTTGGAAGTATGATAAGTGTTTGATATCACGGGGTTGGACTGCTATAGTCAGAGTCGCTCGCGTTGCCGCACATCAATAAGGTGTAAGTATACGGCTGCCGACACGTGAACCCTATTCGTTTCCTTCGGACAACTGCAATACATAATGTCCGGGGATCGAGCAGAAGCCTTGTGGCTTCTACTGTTTTTTCATCAACGAACAACGACAGGTTGCTCCTGTGACATTAACGATAGTTATGATTTCCGGCCTGCTTGCCGGATCGGCATTCTGGTTGATCCGATCCTCCGGCGCACCTCGTATTGTGCGCCGTTATGAGCTTGTGCCGGTGCATATCACCGACTATCGCTACGCCATGGTAGAGCGCATGAGAGAAAATCCCAATGAAGCGTATGCTAATCAATGCCACGCAACCCGAAGAGCTGCGCGTGGCTCTGGTCGACGGCCAGAAACTCTTCGATCTCGATATTGAGGTACCCGCCCGCGGCCAGAAAAAGTCTAACGTATACAAAGGTAAAATAACCCGCATCGAGCCCAGCCTCGAAGCAGCCTTTGTTGACTACGGCGCCGAGCGCCACGGCTTCCTGCCCATGAAGGAAGTTGCCCGCACCTACTTCCGCGAAGGCGCCACTGAAGGCAGTGGTCGTGTATCGATCAAGGACGCCCTGCGCGAAGGCCAGGAGATCATCGTCCAGGTCGAGAAGGAAGAGCGTGGTAACAAAGGCGCCGCCCTGACCACTTTCATCAGTCTTGCCGGTCGCTACCTGGTACTGATGCCCAACAATCCCCGTGCCGGTGGCGTATCACGCCGAATCGAAGGCGAGGACCGTAGCGTCGTACGCGACGCCATGGCGCAACTGAACTACCCGGACACCATGGGCCTGATTGTGCGCACTGCCGGTGTCGGTCGTCAAAGCGAAGAACTGCAGTGGGACCTGGATTACCTGATCCACCTGTGGGAATCCATTGCCAAGGCCAGTGAAGAACGCCCGGCGCCCTTCCTGATTTACCAGGAAAGCAATGTCATTATTCGTGCCTTGCGCGATCACCTTCGCAGCGATATCGGTGAAATCCTTATCGACGACAAGGAAGTGCACCAGCGCGCCATCGAATTCATGACCCAGGTCATGCCGCACAATCTGCCCAAGCTGAAGCTTTACGATGATCCGGTTCCGCTGTTTTCGCGCTACCAGATAGAAAGCCAGATCGAGTCCGCCTTCCAGCGCGAAGTGACACTTCCGGCCGGCGGCGCCATTGTGATCGATCATACCGAGGCGCTGATTTCGATCGACATCAACTCGGCACGCGCCACCAAAGGCAGCGATATCGAGGAAACGGCACTCAATACCAATCTCGAAGCTGCCGACGAAATTGCTCGCCAGCTACGCCTGCGTGATATGGGCGGCCTGATCGTGATCGACTTCATCGATATGCAGCCAACCAAGCACCAGCGCGAAGTGGAGAACCGTTTGCGTGATGCTTTACGCATTGACCGTGCGCGCGTGCAGGTTGGTCGTATCTCGCGTTTCGGTCTGTTGGAGATGTCACGTCAACGACTGCGCCCGTCACTGGGTGAATCCAGCCAGATTGTCTGTCCACGTTGTAATGGCCAGGGTACCGTGCGTGGCGTTGAGTCACTGGCACTGTCGATTCTTCGTATCATTGAAGAAGATGCCATGAAGGATAAAACCGGGCGCATCATTGCGCATGTCCCGGTCGATGTCGGAACCTACCTGCTGAATGAAAAACGCGACATCCTTTTCAACCTGGAACAGCGACACAAGCTGAGTGTTACGCTGATTCCCACCCCCAGCCTGGAAACACCACACTATGAAATCAAACGTGTTCGTGCAGATGAACTGGGTGGTGAAGAAGGTGCTACCAGCCACAAACTGATTCCGGAGACCCAGGAAACCGATATCACGGCCACGCTACGCGAAAACAAGGCACCGGAAGTTGAAAAAGCAGCGGTACAGTCCATTGCGCCTGCCGCACCTGCCCCGGCACCGGCACCTGTTGCACAGCCAGCTGCAACGCCGGCAACCGGCCTGATACGGCGACTGTGGAAAAACCTGTTTGGAAAAACTGTCGAAATCGAGGAAGAGAAAAAGCCTGAACCACAACCGCGCAGCCGCTCACGTGGCGGTAACCGCGGCGGGCGCAACCGATCCGGTAATGCCAGGCGTAGTCAGGGAGCCCGTCGTAACGAAGGTGAAAAACGTGAAGCCTCCGACAACCCGCCACAGGGACAAAAACCCCGTCGGCGTAACGACAATGCCGGAAAGAAAGACAGCAAAGAAGCCGCCAAAGAGAAGGACGCGGTTGAAAAAACAGATGCGTCGAAAGCCACAGCTGAACAGAAGGCCACGCCAGAACAGAACAAGGGACAGGGTCAACAACGCAGCCGGCGTGGCCGGCGTGGCGGACGCCGTCGGTCCAGTCAGCGTCGCGATGGTAATACCACCCAGAATCCGCAAAATACAGATTCCGGTGATGCAGCAGGCAATGTCACCAAACAACAGGGTAAGCCTGCTACAGGCAACACCCCTGCAGGCGGTGAAGACGGAAACCGGACTGCCACGGCAAAGGCTTCTACATCAGAATCCGGCCAGGCAGAGACCGGTCGATCCCGACGCAAGCCACAGTCAGAACCACCGGCAAAGACTCCCGGGACTGACGCCCGTCTGACAGCAAAACCTGATAGTACTCCGAAACCTGCAAGTGGCACGCCGACTGACGCGCCAAAACTGCCGGCTGTCAGTGCGCCAAAACCCGTAGCGACGGTGGCTGATAAAAAAGAGTCAGCACCAAAGCCAGCGGCGGCCGCTGCTGACAAACCCGGCACTATGGGTGACGAGTGATTTCAGACGCACACTCACCTGAATAACGGCGGTGAATTTGTCAGTGCTTTATTAACTGACTTCGATCCGTTGACGTATTTCTTCCAGCAAACCCTGCGCACCGTCCTCGACCATATCGAGGACGCGCTCGAATCCTTGAGCACCGCCATAATACGGGTCTGGCACATCACCATGCTGGCTGGTTTCGGCAAACTCCAGTAGCAGCCGGACGCGCTCCTGATAGTGTGCCGGGCAGATTGCACGCAGTTCATCAAGATTGTCATGATCCATAGCCAGTACATAGTCGAATGACTCAAAGTCATGTTCACGAACACGACGCGCGCGCTGCGAGGTAAGGTCAATGCCTCGTCCGGCCGCCGCCTGGGTAGCACGGCGATCCGGTGGTTCACCGACGTGGTAGGCATGAGTGCCTGCGGAGTCGATATCGACATGTGCAGCGAGGCCCGCCTCTTCTACCAGGCGCTCAAACACACCCTGGGCGGTCGGCGAACGACAAATATTGCCCATACATACAAACAATACCTTTGTTTTACTCATGGTTATAAACCTTTCCTAATGTGTTTTATCTTACCTGGTATTCATTATCGCGCAATCAGATTGTCCGTTACAATGCGGCAATGATTGAAGAAGCACTCAAGCACCGGTTACGCAGCCTGGTAGGGCACAAGGTGGAATATTGTGGTCAGCAATGCCGGGTTATTGAGGTGCTGGATTCCGAGCAGGCACTGGTCGTCCAGTGCATGTCACAAACGGTATCGGCTGTGATTCAGGGCAACCAGTACGGTGAAGCAACGCGACGGGTACAGGCCTGCCACACCATCAGGCTATACGATGAAACAAACCAGCTGGATCCGGACATCGATCATTGGCTGAATCAGGCTTCACTCTGACGCGCCCTGAGCAGTTCTTCTGCAATCACCAGATCGTCCTCGGTGTCGACACCCGGACCGGGGCGCTGTCCGGCTTCCGCCACGTGAACGCGTTCGCCGTACCAGAGCGCCCTTAATTGCTCGAGCTGTTCCGCCTGCTCTAGTGGACAAGGCCGCATTTCCACATAACGATTCAGATAACCGACCCGATACGCATAAATACCGATATGGCGCAGTGGCATGATACCGATCGGTAATGCCTTGACATCATCCATCAGTAAATCGCGGTCCCAGGGTATCGGCGCACGACTGAAATACAACGCAAAGCCTGCCTTGTCCCTGACCACCTTGACCACATTCGGGTCAAAGAACTCACCAGCAGCCACCAATGGCGTAGCTACAGTGGCTATTGATGCCTCACTGTTGCCGGCAAGATCATTGGCTACCTGGTCGATCAGGCCTGGCGGCATCAACGGCTCATCACCCTGCACATTGACGACAATCGTGTCAGCGGACCAGCCCAGCGAGGTAACCACTTCGCCGAGCCTGTCGGTACCGCTGGCATGGGTAGTCGCCGTCATGCACACTTCGGCGCCGAATTCCCGTGCTGCTTTTTCTATGCGCTCGTCGTCAGTGGCAATAACAATCTGGTCTGCACCACACCGCCCTGCCGCTTCCCAGACATGCTGCAACATAGGTTTGCCGATCAGTTCCCGCAATGGTTTACCAGGCAACCGGGTTGAGGCATAACGCGCCGGTATTACAACTTTAAAAGAATGACTCATTGTCCCCCCCTGGCATTCAGGACGCCTGGATTTCTTCTTCCGCCGGAAGTTCGCGGGCTTCTTCTTCGAGCATAACGGGGATATCGTCGCGTATCGGGTAAGCGAGTCGATCCACCTTGCAAATCAGCTCCTGTTTTTCCTTGTCGTAAACCAGGGGCCCCTTGCAGACCGGGCAAGCCAGAATATCGAGCAGTTTTTTATCCACAATATTTTTTCCGTTTCAGGGTTTCAAGCAACCATTTTGTAAATGCCGGCCCGGGATTCAGTTCAAGTGGCACATACCAGCAGTTTTTGCCTGCGAATGCACGACATTTTACCGCGTCTTTTGCTGTCATTAAAACCGGGAAATCATCATCAAAGCGGATATCCGCTTCAATAAACGGGTGATGATCTCCAAAATGACGTGTGTCGGGCTGCAAACCCTGTGCATTCAACATTCCGAAAAATCGCCCAGGATTACTGATCCCCGCAACCGCGTGGCAGGGCTGGTTAGCAAAGGACCCTAGTGGGCGCCTGTTGTGCGGATCCAGCAGGTTGATTGCATCTCCTGGTTCGCTGGCAATATGAAAGCCCGCCTCCGGGTGCTCACCCAGCGCAACAGTTGTGTCCACCTGTTGCAGGCGTGAGACTGGTTCCCGGAGAGGTCCTGCAGGCAGGCAATGCCTGTTACCAAAACCACGCAACGGGTCGATCATGACTATCTCGATATCACGGCCCAGCTGTTCGTGTTGCAAACCATCATCGCTGACCAACACATCCACAGGGTTCTCAGCCAGTAAAGCGCGTGCCGCCGCCAGCCGGTCAGATCCGGCATAGACAGGCACAGCACAGGATTGCGCAAGTAATACAGCTTCATCACCACTGGCATACGGATCGCTGTCTGCTGTGACCCGGTGTGGCCAGTTGGCGGCTTTTCCACCATAACCCCGCGTGATAATACCGACATGAAGACCTTGCTCTGACAACAAACATACCAACGCTGTAACAAACGGTGTTTTACCCGTGCCACCCACCGTCAGGTTTCCTACCACGACAGTCGTCACACCCGGGTGTATGGCGGGTAACAATCCTGCCCTGCGTGCCTTTCGTCTGATCCTCACCAGCGTACAATATAAACAGGATAACGGCATCAACCAGGCAGGTGGTGGTGTCTCCGCATACCAGATACGGTTGAGCCAGTGTTCCAGGTTATCGCGGATCATGTCAGCCGTGAATCGCTGAATTGCAACCGGTACAGATCAGCATAAACGCCCCGTTTTGCCAGCAGTTCCGAATGCGTTCCACTTTCTGCCAGTGCCCCTTTCTCCAGTACCAGGATGCGATCGGCATGTTCTACCGTGGACAGGCGATGGGCAATGACCAGCGATGTACGTTTCTGCATCAACTGTTCCAGCGCATCGTGCACCAGTCTTTCTGACACACTGTCGAGTGCGGAGGTTGCTTCATCCATTACCAGTATCGGCGCATCCTTGAGTATGGTGCGGGCAATCGCCAGGCGCTGACGCTGTCCACCTGATAATAATGCACCACGATCACCGATTCGTGTATCAAGCCCCTGTGGCAGTTCGTTGATAAAATCCATCGCATGCGCAGATTCCGCCGCCGCAATAATTTCCTGCTCGCTGGCGTCCGCCAGACTGCCAAAGGCGATATTGTTACGGATGGTATCGTTAAACAGAATCACCTCCTGCCCCACCATGCCGATCTGACTACGCAGGTCGGCGCGTCGGTAGTCTCTCAGGTCCCGACCATCGAGCAACACGCTACCACTGACGGGGTCATGGAAGCGCACCAGCAATTGCGCCAGCGTGGATTTTCCACTGCCTGAATGACCGACCAGCGCCACGCGCTGGCCGGGTTCGATAAGAAAAGAAAGATGCTCAATAACATTGCCCTTGTGTTCATCGTAGGCAAACGAGACATCACGGAATTCTATGGCGCCACGTACCCGTGACAACCTCGCGTTGCCGCCCGGGTCTTCGTTCTCCTCGTCCAGCACAGCAAAGATACTGCGCGCCGCCGCCACACCCCGCTGCACGGACGCGTTGATGTTGGTCAGCCGTTTCATGGGTTGCATCAATAACATCATGGCCGCAATGAAGGAGACAAAGCTGCCGACACTGATTTCGCTGGCGACCGACTCCAGTGTGGTCAGATACACTACCAGGGCCAGAATGCAGGCCGCTATAAACTGGATAACCGGTGTGCTGGCACCGGCCACGGCAGCCATTCTGAGGTGCAGTTTACGATTGCGTTCATTCACACCACGAAAACGGGACTCCTGCCAGCGTTCCGCGTTAAATGTCTTGATCAGGCGGTGCCCGTGAATGGCTTCGTCGCTAAACTGTGTCAGTTCGCCCATCGAATCCTGGATACGTTTACTGATACGCCGGAAACGACGGCTGACATAGCGGATCAGAAGGACCAGCACCGGTCCGACCAGCAGAAACAACAGCGTCAGCCAGCCACTGATCCAGAACATATAGCCGAGCAGAAATAACAGTGTCAGCGAGTCACGGATCAGGATTGTCACTGCATTGGTACTGGCCTCTGCAACCTGCTCGACATCAAAGGTCAGTCGTGACAACAAACGGCCGGCCGTGTTTCGATCATAGTAACTGGCCGGCAGGCGCAGGAATTTGTGGAACAGTTCTTCACGTAGTTGACTGATGACTCGCCGGCTGATCAGCGCCATACCGTAGCGTGATGCAAAGCCCGCCAGCCCCCGAAACAGAAACAGCAGGATCAGGGCGATGGGAACAAGACGGATAGTAGCCGGATCACGCTCGATAAAATTACCGTCGAGCATGGGTTTCATAAGGGCAGCAAAACCGGTCTCGGTAGCCGCCACCAGCACCATTGCCACGACAGCACCGGCGAAGATGCGCCAGTGTGGTCTGGCGTAAGTCAGCAGTCGTCGGTAAGGCCCGGTTACCGAAACAGCAACCGGTTCACTCTCCGCCATTTTCAGGTTGGTTGGTCGCCAGGGACATCTGCTCGAGTCCCAGCTGCGAGGTGGCATCCATGGCGCGGATGACGGCTTCGTAGGGTGATGTGCGATCAGCACGAATCACAACCGGCATTTCTTTTTTGTCACCCATGAACTTGCGAATCGCACCTTTCAGCGTTTCCAGTTCGTTATTGACCACCTGTTCTCCACCAATGAAGAAGTGCCCTTCGGCATCGATCAGGATTTCCAGCACCTCATCGCGCTCTTCCGCGACGTCGGCGCTGGCTTCCGGAAGTTCGATCTTGATTTCGGATTCGCGCTGAAAGGTGGTAGACACCATAAAAAATATCAGCAGGATAAAGACGACATCGATGAGCGGTGTCAGGTTGACCTCCGGTTCATCGGTTGGCGTCTGGCGCAGCTTCACGCTATATCCCCCATCACGCTGTCCCGGGAACGCTGTCCGTGCAACACTTCAACCATACGCAGAGCCTGTTGTTCCATACGAATGACCAGCAATTGCACCTTGCCGCGGAAGTAGCGGTAGGCCATCAATGTGGGAATGGCAACAGCCATACCCGCTGCCGTCGTTATCAGTGCCTCGGAAATACCTCCGGCAAGTGCAGCAGGGTTACCCACGCCCTGTGTCGTAATGGCAGAAAATACCTTGATCATACCAATCACCGTACCCAGCAACCCGAGTAACGGGGAGATAGCCGCAATGGTTCCGAGCGTATTGATGTATCGCTCCAGTTCGTGAACCACATGGCGACCGGTGTCCTCGATCGCCTCCTTCATGACTTCACGGCTTGCGTTGCGGTTAATGAGGCCGGCCGCGAGTATGCGCCCCAGCGGAGAACTGGCACGCAAGGCCTGCATGCGCTCCATGTCGAGCTTCTTCTCCTTGGCCCATTCCCATACCTGGGAGGCCAGTTCAGGCGGTATGACGCGCCGGATGCGCAACGTCCACAAGCGTTCAGCGATAATCGCAAAAGCGATAATCGAGCAGGCAATAATGGGGGCCATCAACCAGCCGCCAGCGGTAACCAGTTCAAACACGTTTGCCGTCCTTTACCATAGGTCTGTCCGATAATTCGGTATCGCTGCGAATGATACTTGAATCAGGCGCAAATACGAATGCCCCTGCACATCTCCCCTGTTATTGCGCGGTGGCTGACCCCACCAGGGCACCAAAATGTCGATGCCGACGATAGCGGCTGATAAAAACAGGACGACCCGCATCAATATGAACCTGGATACTGCCCTCTTCAGCCGTATTAAGCTGCATTGCACCCTGGTTCTTGTAACGGCGACTCACTTCAGGCCTGGGGAAACCGAAACGGTTCAGATAACCGCTGGAAAAAATAACCAGTTCAGGCTTCACCGCCGCGACAAATCCTGAGCTGGAGGATGTCAGGCTTCCATGATGCGGCGCCAACAAGACAGTGGCGGCCAGTTTCCCGGGGATCTGCTGCAACAGGCGATTTTCCACACGGCGCTCTATATCACCCGGCAGCAGGATTGAACGACCATCCTGAGCTGTCACACGCAGAACGCAGGAAGCGTTGTTTCCGCTGCCACGGTCCACTCCCGGAGACAGCATTTCGAACTGCACCTGGTCCCAGCTCCAGTGCTGGCCGGCCTGGCAATTATGTACGTCACGAAATCCCAGCTCATCTGCTTCACCGCTGTAAATACGCCCAGTGTTGAACATGGCGCGAATTGCCGGTGCTCCGCCAGCGTGATCATTATCAGAGTGGCTGATGACCAGATGATCAATAAATTTGTATCCCTGCCAGCGCAGGTAAGGTGCAACAACCGCTTCACCCGTATCGAATCCGCTGCGAAAAGATGGCCCGGCATCGAATACCAGCACACGTTGTCGCGTTTGTATGACAGCAGACAACCCCTGCCCGACATCCAGTACCGTTAACCAGACATTTCCGGTATCCGGGCGCTGTGGTGGTGAAAACATGACAGGCATGAGTAACAGCAGGCCCACCAGTCGAACCGGTAGCGTCCCGGGTGCAAGCACGCACACCACAGCAGGCACCAGGGCAGCTACGCCCAGGGGTGTGATCGCAGGTAAATACAGCAGGTTTCCCGGCCAACCGGCAAACCACTCCAGCCCACGCCACAATAATCCCGCCGAAGTGGCTGCCAGCACAAGAAACCAGCCTGCAGCCACAGGCCATAGCGACAGGCAGGACAGCCCGGCGAGTAACGGTGGCACAATCAGAAAGCCGGTCCAGGGTATGGCCAGCAGGTTCACCAGTGGAGCAACAAGCGAGACCTGCTGGAACCAGACCCAGCCTGGCACCAGCAAAGCAACCGGAAGGAGAAATTGCAGGCGACCAATACCGCGCCACTTCGACCGGCTGTCCTGGTGGCCTACACTCAGATACAGGATTGCGGCAACGGCCCCGAACGACAACCATAATCCAGGCGTCAGGACAGAAAGCGGTTCAAGCAACATCACCAGTATCAGCGCGAGTGACCAGGTGTGCCAGGGTGCAAGCTTTTGCGAGGCAAATCCTGACAGCATGAACACTGTAATCATGATCAGTGCGCGTTGTGCCGGCACCTGAAACCCGGATAACAGCGAATACCCCAGTGCGGCCAGTATGCTGGCAAGCGCTGCAGCGTGGCGGGCCGGCCAGAAGTAACTCAGGCCAGACCAGGCCCAGCTGTAGCGCACCAAACCGAAGACCAGGCTTGCCACCAGGCCAACATGAAGACCGGATATTGCAAGCAGGTGCCCGGTTCCCGTAGCGCTTAACACATCCCACTGCGTGGAAGTCATCTGGCTGCGGTCGCCAACACCAAGTGCCCTTAACACAGCCGTCATGGGGTTGCCCGCAAGCCGGGTGGAAAGTTCTCCTGCAAGCCATTCACGCAAATGCTGAACCGTAGCCCCTGGTGAGTTGCCGATTCGGCGGTTGCCGGCATTGCTACGAATATAGCCAGTGGCGCGAACACCGGCCGAAAGCAACCAGCGCTCATAATCAAACCCGCCGGGATTGGCAAAACCGTGCGGGCGTTTCAGGCGCACACGCAATTGCCAGCGTTCACCCGGGTGAAGCTCCGCTGTGTTGCGGTACCAGTTAAGGCGAGCTGTCAGGGGTAGCCTGTGACAGCCTGTTGCATCGTGATAACAGTCAATTTCGAACAGAAAACGTAAACGCCCGGCCGGCATCGCTTCAGGCATTCCCTTGATCACGCCTTCGACCAGCAGGTCACGGTTTTCCAGGCCGGTCGGTAACTGTTGCACCAGCAACAGTTGCAGACTCCAGCCGCACCACAGGAATCCCGCCATCGCGATACCGACCAACCGACAAGGCTTCAAAGGGACAAACAGAAACATTGCCAGTGGCGCAGCAAACCACCAGCCTTCTACCGGCATAAATGTCAGAAATACACTGATTCCGGCCAGCATGGCCAGTGCGGAGTAAAGCATTTCGTCCCTGAAATCCCGTTTTTCCGTGTTGCTTACAGTACACCTGTCTCGGAAAAGCGACAAGTTGTGGCGTAGTTCACTATGTCTGTCCGCCGACATCTGATAGAATTTGCACGACTTACCCGGCTAAACAGGCCGGGCATCACTACCGAGCCGGAGGAAACGTGCGACAACTTGCTATCTATGCTGCCCTGCTAACCTTCGTTTCACCGTTTGCCCAGGCTGACAACCTGAAGGCCGAGGCCGGCGCTCAATACTGGTCATACGACATTGGCGGTTCCGTACGTTATCAAAGCAAGCGCTCATCTGATGACATCGATGTCAACGATGACCTCGGCTATAACGACGATGACCTGAACAGTTATTACCTGTCTTTCGAGCACCCCGTTCCAGCGCTACCGAACGTCCGTGTCAGCTTCACCAACATCGACACAAGTGCCAACGGCACACTTTCCAAAAGCGTGGACTATGGCAACACCACCTTTGCGGTAAACGAGGACGTCAACAGTGAACTCCAGCTGGATCAGACGGATGTCACCATGTACTACCAGCTGTTTGACACGGTACTTAACGTCGATCTCGGCCTGAATGCAAAGTACATTGATTCCCGCTCGCGTATCACCGGCTCTGCATCCGGCACCGAAACGGCGGATGTTTCCGGCTGGGTTCCCATGCTCTATGCCGGGTTTGGCGCTGATCTGCCCTTTACCGGCCTGTCCATTAGCGCCGATGGCAGTTTTGTCGGTTACCAGGACAGCACCTTCTACGATTACACGCTGAAAGCCAGCTACATCACCCCATGGTATCTGGGTGTCGATGTTGGCTATCGTGCCGTACGTCTGAATCTCGATGATTTTGACGGCTCCTATGCCGACATCGAATTTGACGGGCCCTTCGCCGGCGCACATCTCGAATTCTGAGTTGCTTCATGCGCCGCCGGCGTCTCCTCCCTTTCCTCAGTCTTGCCCTGCTTGCCGCTTTGCTGGCAATGTCCTGTGCTACATCACCACCCCGCAATACCGTCGACAGTTGCGCTATCTTCAATGAAAAAGGCGGCTGGTATTCCGATGCGCTGGACAGCCAGAAAAAATGGGGGGTTCCGATTCACGTGCAACTGGCGATCATTTACCAGGAATCCCGTTTCGTACACGATGCCAAACCTCCGCGGAAGAAACTGCTGTGGGTCATTCCATGGACACGGCTGTCATCTGCCTATGGCTACGGGCAAATCAAGGACGGTACCTGGGACTGGTACCGCAAATCCACCGGTAACCGCTGGGCAGATCGTGACGACTTCGAGGACGTGGTAGATTTTATCGGCTGGTACGTCGATGTTTCGCACCGCAAGCTCGGCATCAGCAAATCAGATGCCTACAACCAGTACCTGGCATACCACGAGGGCCATGGTGGCTTTAAGCGCAAGACCTACAAAAAAAAGCCCTGGCTGATCAAGGTGGCTAAAAAGGTGGCTTCACGTGCATCCGTCTACCACACACAACTCAAGCAATGCGAAAGCAAGCTTGACCGGGGCTGGTGGATTTTCTAGACGCGTTTTCGGTCAGTCGGAAAGACGGCCGTCATCCAGGTGCAGTACATAATCCATACGTTCCGCCAGCTGGATATCATGCGTAACTATCACGAAGCTGGTATTGAGATCCTGGTTCAGTTCAAGCATCAGCTGGTAGATATGCTCGGCATTGCGCCGGTCCAGGTTACCGGTCGGCTCATCTGCAAGCACACAGTCCGGGTGTGTTACCAGGGCTCTTGCGACGGCGGCACGCTGCCGTTCTCCGCCGGACAACTCGGAAGGCTTGTGCCGGATGCGGGCTTCCAGGCCGACGCGCTGCAGAAGGTCAGCCGCTTTCTTGCGCGCTTCGGAAATCACGCAACCACGGATAACAAGTGGCATGGCGACGTTTTCCAGTGCAGTAAATTCAGGTAGCAGGTGGTGGAACTGGTAAACAAAACCCAGGTGCCGGTTACGCAGTCGACTTCGCGCTGCTTCGCTCATGCGGCTGAATGCGTGCCCCATCAGCTCCACTTCGCCACAGGTCGGCTTGTCCAACCCGCCCAGCAAATGCAGCAAGGTACTCTTGCCGCTACCTGAATTCCCGACGATTGCCAGCTGCTGACCGGCTTTAACAGTCAGATCCACCTGTTCCAGAACGGCCACATTCAGGTCGCCTTCGTTAAAGGTACGACCCAGTCCCCGACATGCGAGTATGGCAGTGTCATTCATAACGCAATGCCTCGGCCGGCTGCGTGCGCGAAGCACGCCAGGCCGGGTACAGTGTGGCGATAAAGCTGAGCAGGAACGCCACCAGACCGACCTGCCATACATCGGGCCAGTTGATCTTCGATGGCAGGTCACTGATGTAATACACGTCAGCCGGCATGAACTGCACACCAAAAGCCTTCTCGATGGCCGGCACGATGGTTTCAATGTTGAGTGCCAGCGCAATACCGCCCGCCAGCCCGATCGCAGTGCCAAGAACACCGATCAGTGCACCCTGAATCATGAAAATGCGCAAAATGACGCCCGGCGTAGCCCCGAGTGTGCGCAGGATGGCGATATCGGCACGCTTGTCGGTCACAACCATGACCAGTGTGGATACGATATTGAAGGCCGCCACAGCGACAATCAGCGTCAGAATGACGAACATAACGCGTTTCTCGGTCTGTACAGCGCGAAAGAAATTGGCGTGCTGGCGCGTCCAGTCCTCTACCTTCATATCGCCGCCGAACTGCCGGGCCAGTTGCTGCGCCACGCGCGGCGCCTGGAACAGGTCTTCCAGCTTCAGCCGAACACCACTAACCTTGTCACCAAGCCTGAACAGGCGTGCCGCATCCTGCATGTGCACCAGTGCCACGCCACGGTCGTACTCGTACATACCCACCTCAAAAATACCCACTACGCGAAAACGCCTCAATCGCGGAAGGATGCCGGCGGGGCTGAAGTTGGCCTGGGGCGTGACCACGGTAATACTGTCTCCGACGCGCGCATCAAGGCTGTAAGCCAGCTCACTGCCGAGAATAATCCGGTACTCACCCGCCTGCAGGTCATCCATACTGCCGATGCTCATATGCTCGCCTACCGTCGAAACGGCCGGTTCGCGCGATGGCAAGATGCCCCGAATCAAGGCCCCGCTGACTTTCTTGCCCTGTGTCAGCATGACCTCGCCCTGCACATAGGGCGCCACACCGACCACCTGCGGGTTCTGTTTTGCCAGTTCAGCCGCCTTTTCCCAGTCGCCAAGTGGCTCCCGGTAGCCACTGATACTGGCGTGTGATGCCATACCAAGGATTCGGGTCCTAAGCTCCTGTTCGAAGCCGTTCATGACTGATAGCACCGTGATCAACGCAGCAACACCCAGGGCGATGCCCAGCATCGAGATCAGGGAGATGAAGGAGATGAAGTGGTTACGGCGCTTGGCGCCGGTGTAGCGCAGGCCAATCCAGATTTCCAGGGGTCGAAACATGCGGGGCATTAAATCACAAGCGCGAGCTGCCGAAAACAGTTGATGTACTTTATAAATTCAACTTCAAGGATAACCATCATGCGTTCCATCCGTGTATTGTTTCTGCTCTCGCTCGTCTCCGGCCTGTTTGTACAATCCGCCACCGCCGATACTCTGCTGGTCGAATCGGTACAGTCCGCCCCGGACGTCAGTCGTCCCGAGCGCGGTATGACCATGGACCAGGTACTACAGAACTGGGGGGAACCTCAGCATCGCGTTGGCCCCGTCGGGGAGCCACCGATCAGCCACTGGGTGTACCCGGATTTCGTGGTGTACTTCGAAAGCACTTACGTCCTGCATTCTGTCGTACCGCACGGAAAATAGATATGGATGCCGGTACAATGTGCCGGCATGACTACACCAGATCTCCGGTTGCCTGCCGAGTGGGAACCCCAGTCCGGGGTTATGCTGACCTGGCCACATGCCAATAGTGACTGGAACGAAAGCCTGTCCGCTGTCGAGTCCAGCTTCTTCCGCATTGCCATCGAAATCGCCCGTCGGGAAATGCTGCTGGTAAATTGCTGCGATGCACCGATGGCAAACCGTATCCACACACGACTGTGTGAACAGGGTGTCCCGCAACAAAACCTGGTAACCGCTATCGCCCCGTCAGACGACAGCTGGGCCAGAGACCATGGCCCGCTGACACGGCTGCACAAGGGGGATCCCGAGTTAATGGATTTTGTTTTTAACGGCTGGGGGCACAAATATCCGGCTGACCAGGATAACGCCATAACACGTCGACTGGCACGCTGTGGTGTATTCGGTAACACTCCGGTCAGGTCCGTTAACCTGGTGCTTGAAGGTGGAAGTATCGACAGCGATGGTACTGGCTCCCTGCTGACAACCCGTCGCTGCCTGCTGGATCCGCAACGCAACCCCGGGCTCGATAGCGAAGCCATCGAAAAACACCTGCGCGACCTGCTGGGAATTGAGCGTGTCCTGTGGCTGGAAAACGGAGAACTGGAAGGCGATGACACCAATGGCCATATCGATATGCTGGCCCGATTTGTCAGCCCGGAGCATATTGTTTACCAACAGTGCACAGAACCTGACTACCCGGGCTATGCAGCCCTGCAAGCCATGGAGGCCGAGCTTCGGGCATTGCGATGCGCAAGTGGAAAGCCTTACCAGCTAAGCGCCCTGCCCTGGCCATCGCCGAAATACAAGGACAATGGTGAAAGACTACCCGCCAGCTACGCGAATTTCCTGGTCATCAACGGCGCACTATTGCAGCCTGCCTACGAGGACAGCCAGGATGACGTGGCAGCAACACAGCTGCAGGCGTGCTTTCCTGACCGGGACATTATCCAGCTTCCCTGCCTGCCCCTGATCCAGCAATTCGGCAGCCTGCACTGCGTCACCCTGCAGTTTCCATCCGCTGTTGAGTTCCGGCACCCAAACCCCGGATAATGCCATTCAATGAAACCGCAGACACTCAGGGTTGCTGCCGTGCAAATGGCCTGCTCGGCAGACCCGGACACCAATCTTCGCCATATCGATGAGCAGCTTGAAAAAGCGGCCAGCGCCGGTGTGCAGCTGGTGTTGTTACAGGAACTGCATAATCACCGGTATTTCTGCCAGTCAGAAAACCCGGAGAATTTCGATCTGGCCGAAACCATCCCCGGCCCGACCACAGAACATCTTTCCGAACAGGCGCGCCGTCATGAACTTGTGATTGTCGCCTCGCTGTTCGAGCGCCGCGCAAGCGGGCTGTACCACAACACCGCCGTGGTGCTCGACAGTGACGGCTCACTGGCCGGCAAATACAGAAAGATGCATGTCCCGGATGATCCCGGTTACCACGAAAAGTTTTACTTCACACCCGGCGACCTTGGTTTTCTGCCAATCACCACACGTGCGGGCAAACTGGGTGTACTGATTTGCTGGGACCAGTGGTATCCGGAAGCTGCTCGCCTGATGGCACTCGCCGGCGCCGAACTGTTATTATACCCGACAGCCATTGGCTGGGACGACGAAGACAACGAAACTGAACAGCAACGTCAACTGGAAGCCTGGATGACCGTGCAACGTGCCCACGCTGTCAGCAATGGGCTACCGGTCATCGCCTGTAATCGTAGTGGCTATGAGGCCGACCCTGAAGGCGGAAGCAATGGCATCCGTTTTTGGGGAAGCAGTTTTATTGCCGGCCCACAAGGTGAGCTTCTGGCCCGTGCACCGGCACAGGAAAATATCCTGCTGATCGCCGACATCGATCTCGCCCGCAACGAACAGGTAAGGCGTATCTGGCCATTTCTGCGAGATCGCCGCATCGACGCTTATGATGACCTGACGCGCCGCTTCAGGGACTAAATACAACAAGGACCACAGCATGATTCTCATCCTGAAACCCGATATAAATACCAACAGCGAAACCTTCCGTTCGCTGGAGACCTTCCTGGAGAATTTACCGAATATCCGTCACCGCGTACACCAGGAGACCGGGGCACAGCAACTACTCACCGAGGTATATCTGGTCGGGGATACCGCTGCGCTGGCGATAGAAGACATGCAGAGTCTGCCGGGGGTCGAGCGCGTGGTGCGGGTTTCAGAAGAATACAGAGTTTTGGGTCGTCACAAGGATGACAGGCGCCCGACCTGGTTCGACTACAATGGCGTACGCTTCGGGCAGGATACGCTGCACGTGTTTGCCGGGCTGTGCGCCGTAAATACACGTGAACACGTAGAAGCCATGATGAAGGCACTGCAGTCACACGGACAGGTATGTACCCGTATGGGCGCCTACAAGCCACGCACCAGCCCCTACTCTTTCCAGGGCCATGGAAAAGCCTGCCTGCCCTATGTTTTTGAGCTGGCTGGCAAATATGGTATCAAGGTGGTCGCCATGGAGATCACGCACGAAGACCATGTCGATGAAATTGTCGAGGCACTGGAGCAGACCGGTAATCCTACTGGCGTCATACTGCAGATCGGCACCCGCAACACACAAAATTTCGAACTGCTTAAATCGGTCGGGCGCCAGAAACGCTTCCCTGTACTGCTCAAACGCGGCTTCGGCATTACCCTGGAAGAATCATTGAATGCAGCCGAGTACCTGGCCAGTGAAGGAAACCGTAATGTTGTTTTCGCCCTGCGTGGCATGAAAACCAACATGGGCGATCCGCACCGCAACCTCGTCGACTTCGCCCACGTGCCGGTGGTAAAACGCCTGACGCGCATGCCGGTGTGCATCGATCCCTCACACTCCGTCGGTACCCGCGACATGGCGCCTGACGGCATGCTGGACGTCATGCATGTTACGGCGCAGGGCGTTATCGCAGGCGCCAACATGATACTGGTGGATTTTCACCCCGACCCCGCCAGTGCGCTGGTGGACGGTCCACAGGCACTGACCCTCGACGAGCTGCCCTGGTACCTGGATGATGTGCAAATCGCACGTGAAGCCTACCTCAAACGTCAGCAACGCGCAGAAGCAGCCGGCAGCCCCGGAGTGCCGGGATAATTCTCGAACAGGTCTACCTGACACGTTTCAGGCTGTTGCGGTCAAAGTCACGTTCAGTCAGACCGGTTTTGAATATGTAGTTACTCCACGTCAGTCGCGTACTCTTGCCGGTCTGGTGATTTTCCATGAACATGTCGTGGGAGCGCCAGTAACGATCCAGAAACTGCCGGTAGTCGGTGAATATGAGTGTTTTCAGCAAACTGTTCTTGCGGTCATAGTAGACAATTTTCAGTGGCCGATATTCCGCCTTGTCGACCCACACAACCTGGCGCGTATAACCTGAATACTTGTCTACCGGATCTCGCTCTATGACATAGCAGTCCGCACCATCGTATGACTCGTCACGCAGGTATTTGTAGGTATATTTTTCCACTTCCTGGGAAGACAGGTCTTCGTAGGCGAATTCGCTGCCCATGAAAGGCCCGGATTTATTGCGCGAGGAAATACGCTTGACGCGCTTCAGTGCAGGGAGGTACAGCCACTGGTCATCTGGCCCGCTCTTGTGGGTAAAGCTGAGAAAGGCCGTACCCTTCACGTCTGCCGGGCTGTCGAAAATAGTCAGGCTCTTGTCGCCGTCATTTTCCACTTCAAGTGTCCTGACGCGAATGTCCCGGGTGCTCTCCTCTCCCTGCCGGTTGCGCAGCAGCATACGCATCGAAGCCGTGGAATCGTGAAACCCTGTATCGCGGCGATCGGCTTCGTTCGCAATCTCCAGGCCTTTCTCTTCGGGTGTCTGTGCCGTCGCGTTAAACGACAGACCCAGAAGGATCAGTATGCACAGTTTTTTCATCACTCTCACCTTTATCAAGTGCCATCAGCAAAGTCGGCAACAACAGGAAATCCGCCAGCAAGGCAAAGCCGATGGTAATTGCTGTCAACAGTCCCATGCCGGAGTTCAGTTCGAAGGGCGAGTACACCAACACCAGGAAACCTGCCATCAAAACCGCAGAGGTTGTCCATAGAGCCGTACCCACCGTATGGAAGGCGTAGCGCACGGCGTCCGGAGAAGAAAGTCCTTCCTCACGGCGTGCGCGCAGGTATTTACTGAGGAAATGCACGGTATCGTCAACCACGATACCCAACGTCATCCCCGTTACAATAGATAATGCAAGGCCCACCTGACCTACCAGCAGGCCCCACAGACCAAATGCCATTCCGGCTGGCACCAGGTTGGGAATGATACTGATCAACCCGATACGCACCGAGCGCAATGCGAAAATCAGCACGAACGAAATAAGCACCAGGGCTACTGTAGTGCCCACCAGCATACTGTGAATATTGCGCTTGCCGATATGTGAAAACATAACCGCCGGACTGGCACCGTGCGCCTGCATCGACGCCGGTGCATTCGCCTCAAGCCATTGCTGTGCACGTGCTTCCAGCGCAATCGTCTGGTTACTGGAAAGACTCCCCAGCGACACATCCAGCTTGGTGGCAGATTTGTCGATATTGATCTGGTTGTTCAGGTCCAGCCCGTAGGGTAATGACATTTCATAAAGCAACAGGTACTGCGCGGCCAGTTCGCGCTGGTCTGGCAGGCGGTACCAGGCAGGATCATCACCGTGCAGGTTCTTGTTGAGCCGCTTCATGGTGTCAGATAGCGTGCTGACATGTTTGACTTCCGGCTGCTCACGGTACCAGTTGGCAAACTCATCCAGTTTGCGCAGGTAGGCCGGCTCACTGATTCCTCCCGGCTCACCCGCACCCAGTGAGTAGGAAATACTGTATAGACCGGTCAGGTGATCCGTTACGTAGTCGGTATCAACACGGAACGGAACACGCTCATCAAAGTACTTGACGAATTCATCGTTAAGCTCATTGCGCGGAACAAAGGAAATCAGGCCTGTTACCAGCACAGCCATGAACAGCAATACGGACTTGCGGCGCTCAACGACGAGGTTCGCCAGTGCATCCATAATGGGTGCTGAACGTCCGGGCCCGCTTCGATGCCTGACCGGCAACAACAACATCAATGCAGGAAGCAAGGCCATACTGTACAGGAAGGATGCCACCACACCGATGGCAACTACATTACCCAGGTCACGAAATGGTGGTGCATCCGAGAAGTTCATCGACATAAAGCCGATAGCGGTCGTGAGGGAGGTAATCATGATCGGCTGCAAGTTTATACGCAGGCTCTCCAGCATGGCATCACGTTGCGATTCACCTCCCCGAACTTTCTGCAGGAAGGTCACAAGAAAATGAACGCTGTTCGCCACTGCCAGTGTCATGATCATGGTGGGAGCACTCGCCATAGGCGGTGTTATATGAATACCCAGCCAGCCTGCAAGCCCCATGGCGGTAATAATCGACAGTATGATCACAAGCAATGTTGCAAATGTCGCCGCCAGGGAGCGCAATAACAGCAACAGCACAAGCACGATGACGGCGAACATAATCGGCACCAGCGTCTTCATGTCGCTGAGTGCCATTTCCGAGAATGCGTTATTCAGCAGTACGACACCGGTCAGGTGAACCTCCAGTTCCGGATATTGCTCCAGGAGCCGGGTCGCCAGGTTGCGGCTGAAAGCGACAACCTCCGGCACTTCCTTTTCAGGGTTTACGCCGGGCAACTGGACAGTGACATTGACTCCCGTAGTGCGCGAATCCGGTGCAATCAGGCGATTCACCAACAAAGGTTCGGTCGTTGCAATACCGCGTATCTTTTCCAGTTCGTCGGCATCAAGGCTGGACGGATCCGGCACCAGGTCCTCTACAACCAGGTCATCAGCTTCCGCGTAGGTGTGCTGGAAGTTGGTCACCGAATCGACGCGGATTGAATAGGGAATCTGCCAGGATGCCTCGGTCAGCCAGCGAATGGCTTCGAGCGTATCGGGTGTAAACACATCGCCATTGGCTGGCGAAATCGCGAACAGGACATTATCCGACTTGGTATAGACATTCTGCAGGTGCTCGAATGCCAGCAGTTGCGGGTTTTCTTTGCTGAAGAAAATCCGGTAGTCATTGGAAAACTCGAGATGGCGCGCACCGCTGGCGGCAAGAAATGCAAAAACAATTGCACACAAAAATGCGCTCCATCGCCAGCGAACCAATTGGCTCGCGAATAACCTCACCATCTGGATTCCTTGTTATTGTTTCAGCACGTTTTCAGCGACAGAAGAAACTGTATCAACCCCCGGTTACAGGTTCTCAAACGATCCTTGCTTTGCGCACTTTTTGCAAGCCCGATACAACCTTCCAGCGCAGCCATCACAAAGGTGGCGATTTCTTCACAATCACAGTCTGCGCTGATTTCCCCCTGTTGCTGCGCCTTTTCCAGCGCCTCCTGTGTCGCACCGTGCCACGCCTCGAACAACCGATCCAGGCGCAGGCGGAACCCCTCGTCCAGTGGAGACATTTCCTGGGCAAGATTGTTCAATGGACAACCGTACTGAATCATTTCCGGTGGCTTGTTATCCGGTAATTGCTCAATCACGTCAATCAGTGCCTGGAAACTGTCTTCAGCGCCTCGCAACGGCTGGATCCACATCGCCTGCATGGTCTGCTGGATGACTTCATCGACAACAGCATAGCCAAGTGACTGTTTATTAGGGAAATGATGGTATAGCGCACCTTTCGTCAATGACGTGGCTGCAAGCACCTCATCCAGGCGCATACCCTGGAAACCATTTCGATAGATTTCCATAAATGCAGCTTCAAGTATCCGCTGTCGTGTCTGATCCGGGTTTCTGGGCGCCCGGGCCGCGCTATCTGCCTGTTGCATGACTCACCTTCCTGTCGCCCTCACTGACATTATTCGGGAACTTGTAATGGAAAGCTATTGACAAACCATCTGGTCGGTACGTATTCTAGCAACTAATACATATCGGGACAATACCGGAATCCAACGAAATCCAGCAGGAGCTCGAAGGTTATGACAGCAACAACGCTTGGCATCAGTATTGGAGAGGCCATACCGGATCGGCGTCTTTCATCCAATGCCTATTCAGGAACCCTGCAGCTGAAAGGCAAGCGGGTTCGCATAGACATCAGCGAAAGTGCCACCCAGGCACTTTCTGACCGCGATGAACCTCTACTGGTCGAGCTCGAGCTGTATTTCAGCTGCCTGGTACGTAAACAGATTCGGTTTACCGCCCTTCAGCAAGAGCCCGGGAGGGACAGTGACTGCACACGCGTTATGGAAGGTCTGTATGCCAGTTTCCGTACCGTCACCACCGCACATTGCCGTATTGACGAAACCGACGGTAAACCGCCAGTGGAAACCCTGCCGGTGAAAAAACCCGATCTGTTTGTTCCGGACTGGCTGAAACTCGATTTTCGCGCCGGTCGCTGGCTTGGCGAATATGGATTCAAGAATGATCTTTGACCCCTTAACCCTGATGGGAGGTTCACTATGAGCACCGATGTAAGCAATACCGAGATGGATCAATGGCTCGACAAGAAACTGGATGAGCTGCTACCCGGCAAACTGAAAAGTATCGATGAAACCAAAACCCCCTCCATGGCCATGATCGCCACCAAGGGCACCCTGGACTGGGCCTATCCACCCTTTATCCTGGCGTCAACCTCCTCTGCCCTCGGCTGGGATACTTCGATTTTCTTCACCTTCTATGGCCTGCTGCTGCTCAAAAAAGACCTGAGTGACGCCATGGTCAGCCCGCTGGGCAACCCGGCCATGCCGATGAAAATGCCGTTCGGTCCCAAGTGGTTCCAGGACTTCGACTGGCCGATGCCCAACCTGCTCATGGCAGGTGTCCCCGGGTTCGAAAAGGTCGCCACCGGACTGATGAAGAAAACATTCAAGAACAAGGGAGTAGCAACAGTGGAAGAGTTGCGTGAACTCTGTCTTGAAGCTGATGTCAAAATGGTTGCTTGCCAGATGACGGTGGACGTATTCGGATTTGACCAGAGCGAGTTTATTCCGGAAGTGACCGACTATGTCGGAGCGACGTACTTCCTTCCGGTGGCCAAGGATGCCGATGTCTGCCTGTTTATTTGAAACGTTTTCATAGTCCCTCCTTCGACCGGCGTTCTGCGCCGGTTTTTTTTGTCCGGTTATGCGAGAATACACGGCTTTGCCGCACACCAGATTGTTATGTCACAGGCCGCCAGCCAAACAACATCCGATGCCGATCAGGCAGACCCCTTACACCCGTGTCTGCCGGAGGCGCGTCAACGCGTAATCTGGTCCCGCATGTATGGCGACAGCCTGCCGCTGATCCTGGCCGGTGCCGCACAGCAACACGAAGGACTGCTACTGGTCATCACCCCGGACAGCCAGAGTGCAGAACAGCTACAGTCACAACTGCGTTTCTTTTGTGATGATGCATCGCTGGATATCCTGTGTTTTCCTGACTGGGAAACCTTGCCCTATGATGCGTTTTCACCGCACCAGGACATTATCTCCGAACGGCTCGAAACCCTGTGTCGCCTGCCTGAGCTGAAGCGTGGCGTGCTACTGGTACCGGTGGCCACACTGCTGCAGCGGCTGCCACCGAAAAGTTTCCTGGACCAGTACAGCCTGGTACTCGATCGTGGCGATACACTTGACCTCGACGCCATGCGCAAACGACTCGAAACCGCCGGATACCGTTGCGTGGAACAGGTCATGGAGCATGGCGAATTTGCCGTGCGCGGCGCCCTGCTGGACCTGTTTCCCATGGGCAGCGCGACACCGTTCCGCATCGATCTGTTCGATAATGAAATCGAGTCCATCCGTACCTTTGACCCGGAAACACAACGCTCCATCGACAAGGTACAACAGGTACGCCTGTTACCGGCACGTGAATTCCCGGTCGACGAGGCGGCCATCAGACGCTTCCGCCAGAACTGGCGGGACCTGTTTGAAGGCGACCCGCAACGTGCGCTGATCTACCGCGACGTCAGTAATAACGTTATCCCTGGAGGCATCGAGTATTACCTGCCGCTGTTCGTCGAGGAAAGTGCCACGCTGTTCGACTACCTGCCGGGCGACTGTTTCCTGGTAGAAAGCGAGGATGCTCATGCGGCGATTGATGAGTTCCGGCAGGAAGTCGAGGAGCGCTTCGAATCCCTTCGACACGATATTGAACGGCCACTGCTGCCACCGGATCGTCTCTACCTGTCTGACGATGAAATGCGTCGTGCGCTCGATAACAGCGCGCGTATCGAGCTGCAGCGTGCGGAAGCACTGGACCTGCACGGCAAAACACTCCCGGGGGGCGCATCGGCACAGACAACTCATCTCAATTATGCGACCCGCGCGCTGCCCGATTTGCAAATCAAGGTGCGCACGGAACACCCGGCGGCCGCATTGCAGAATTTCATCGCCGGCTTCCCGGGACGTGTACTGGTTTGCGCCGAATCGGCTGGCCGACGCGAAACCCTGCAGGGGCAGCTACGTGAATTTGGCCTGCGGGCGCAGACGGTTGCTGGCTGGCACGCATTTCTTGAAAGTGACCTTGATCTCGGTATCACGGTTGCACCCCTCGAAAAAGGCGCGTGGTTAGCCGGTGAAAATCCGGTCGTCCTGATTACCGAGGCCCGCCTGTTTGGTGAGCGCGCCCTGCAACAGCAACAGCGCAGGAAACCGAAACGCGATGCCGAAGCCATTGTCCGCAACCTCACCGACCTGAATATCGGTGCTCCGGTGGTACACGAAGACCACGGTGTCGGTCGCTATATCGGTCTGCAGAAACTGACCGTCGGTGGCCGCGAGTCCGAATTTCTCACACTCGAATATGCCGGTAACGATAAACTCTATGTCCCGGTTGCCTCACTGCATCTGATCAGCCGCTACACCGGTTCCAGCCCGGAAAGCGCACCACTGCATCGGCTTGGCAGCGACCAGTGGGAAAAAGCCCGCAAGCGTGCTGCTCAGCGAGTGTGTGATGTCGCCGCCGAACTGCTCGACATCTATGCACGCCGTGCCGCTCGCCAGGGTTATACCTTCCCGTTCGATGCCGATGAATACCGCGCCTTCGCCAGCACCTTCCCGTTCGAGGAAACGCCCGACCAGGCCAGTGCTATCGAAGCCGTTATTGCCGACATGACCGGCCCGCAGCCGATGGATCGTGTGGTGTGTGGTGATGTCGGGTTCGGAAAGACCGAAGTCGCCATGCGTGCCGCATTCGTCGCTGCACAGGCCGGACGCCAGGTGGCTGTGCTGGTGCCGACCACCCTGCTCGCCCAGCAGCACTACCAGAACTTTGCCGACCGCTTTGCCGACTGGCCTATCCGGGTCGATGTGCTGTCGCGCTTCCGCAGTAAAAAACAGCAGGACGACATCCTGCAGCGTTATGCAAACGGCGCACTGGATATATTGATTGGCACACACAAGATTCTGCAGGGTGACGTCAAACCGAAAAATCTTGGCCTGGTCATTATCGACGAAGAACACCGCTTTGGCGTGCGCCAGAAGGAAATACTCAAGGCACTGCGGACCGAGGTCGACCTGCTCACGTTAACCGCCACACCGATACCACGCACACTGAATATGTCCCTGTCCGGCCTGCGCGACCTGTCCATCATCGCCACGCCACCGGCACAACGACTGACCATCAAGACCTTTATCACGGAATGGAACAAGGCCACCATCCGTGAGGCCTGCCTGCGCGAAATCAAGCGCGGCGGCCAGGTTTACTTCCTGCACAACGAAGTCGACAACATCGAAATCATCGCCCGTGAACTGCGCGAACTGATGCCGGAAGCCACCCTGGAAGTCGGTCATGGCCAGATGCGCGAGCGTGAACTGGAGCAGGTAATGCTGGACTTCTACCACCGTCGCTTCAATATCCTGCTGTGCACCACCATCATTGAAAGCGGTATCGATGTACCCAGTGCCAACACCATTCTGATCAACCGCGCCGACAAACTCGGGCTTGCCCAGTTACACCAGCTACGCGGTCGCGTCGGACGATCTCATCACCGCGCCTATGCCTACATGGTGGTGCCACCACGCAAGGCCATGAGTGACGATGCCATTAAACGCATCGAGGCCATTGAATCGCTGGAAGACCTGGGTTCCGGTTTTACCCTGGCTACCCACGACCTGGAAATCCGTGGCGCCGGTGAACTGCTGGGTGACGACCAGAGCGGCCAGATTCACGAAATAGGTTTCAGCCTGTATACCGAACTGCTGGAGCGCGCCGTCACTGCCCTGAAAGCCGGCCGTCAGCCGGAACTGGAGCGCCCGCTTAACCATGGCCCGGAAGTCGACCTGCACCTGCCGGCGCTGATTCCCGATGATTACATGCATGATGTGCACGGCCGCCTGATCCTGTACAAACGCATTGCCAGTGCAGCGAACGAAGACGAGCTGCGTGAGTTACAGGTAGAAATGATCGACCGTTTTGGCCTGCTGCCGGAACCGGTCAAACAACTGTTCGAGGTCACGCGACTGAAACTTGAAGCGGCACCACTCGGCATCAGCAAAATCGATGCCGGCGAGGAAAGCGGCAGGCTGCTGTTCGGGCCGGAACCGAACGTGGACCCGGGCACTATCATCCGGCTTATCCAGACCGAGCCACAGCACTACCGGCTGGATGGCTCTGATATGATCCGTTTCTATGCAGACATGAATGACACTGAAAAACGTCTGCATACTGTCAGTAATTTACTGGAAAGGTTGAGCACCCGTTCAGCTTAGGGCAGGATGGTTACCATGATAAAATTTACCCGGCGCGTTTTTTATACCCTGTTCCTGTTCAACAGCCTGATATCCCCGATCCTGGCTGACGATGCACCGCGTCAGTTCGATATCGAATTGCTGATTTTCCAGAATCTCAGTGCGAGCGATGGAGGCGAAGTCTGGCCTGTTGACTACTCGGAATGGTTTACCGAAGACACAACGGGATCAAATGGGGAAGGAACCCGGGGTGCGCCCCGTACCGGCAAGAGATTGAACAATCCGTTCTGGCTTGACCGTCAAAACCTGCACCTGGCGGCCGAACAGGTGGCGCTTAAACGCTCTGCCAATTACCGGCCATTGCGCCATATTGCCTGGCGCCAGACAGTACTCGACCGCAAGCGGGCACAAGCTATCGAACTACCACCGGGTGGAAACCAGTTTTCGACAACGGTGGAAGGCACTGTACGCGTTGCCGTCGAACGCTACCTGCATCTCTATCTCGACCTGCAACTGATCGACAAAACGCTGGTTATAAAAACCGACTTCAGTGACAACGAACTGCCGGAGTTCAGGCTGAAAGAACACCGCCGCATGCGTAGCAAGGAATTACATTATTTCGATCATCCAAAGTTCGGTGTGATTGCGCTGATTACACCTTACACGCCCGCCCCATCACAGGCAGAAACCGCGAAACCACCAGCTACTGAATCACCCACAAAAAATCCCGGACAATAAAAAACCGGGCCGAAGCCCGGTTAATGCATCTATTAATGTAATGCCCGTTATATTGTTTTTAACCAATTGATTAGCAAAGTTTCAACATTAATCATTGCTGAATTCAGAGTTTGTTGAATCTCTTCCATGTGAATTGCCTTGCCACCAAACCCGGCGGCACGGTTGGCAACCACCGAGCAAGAGGCGTAACAAAGGCCCAGTTCCCGGGCCAGCGCCGCTTCCGGCATGCCCGTCATCCCGACCAGTGTGCAGCCATCACGCCGCATGCGATCGATCTCAGCCGCAGTTTCAAGCCTTGGACCCTGGGTTGCGCCATACACCCCGCCGTCAGACAGCTGGATGTCACTCGACTGTGCGACATTCAGTAACGTGTGGCGCAGGGTTTCACAGTAGGGTTCGGTGAAATCGATATGCGTAACCTTGCCGGGGCTGCCATCGAAAAAGCTGTGTTTACGTCCCCAGGTGTAATCGATGATCTGGTTCGGAAGCGCGAGCACACCAGGCAACATATCTGCCTGTATACCGCCAACAGCCGCAACGGCAACGACCTGCTCCACTCCCGCTTCACGTAATGCAAACATATTGGCCCGGTAGTTGACCCGGTGAGGCGGGATGGAATGTGCTGCTCCGTGACGTGCCAGAAACACCACGTCACTACCATCGATACGCCCATGGCTTAACGGTGATGAAGGTTTGCCATACGGGGTTTCCAGCTCCTCGTGACGGATGATTTCCAGCCCTTCAATCCGGCCCAAACCGGTTCCGCCAATAATGCCTGCTACAGTCACCTGCACTCCTTTTACGTTGTCCCTGCGACAGCGTAGATCGCCGGCAGATTTCGCCAGTAGCCGTGAAAATCCATACCACAGCCGAATACATAACGGTCCTCGACTTCCAGGCCAACAAAATCAGCCGTTAGTCCCGGGGCTTTTCGGTGGTGTTTTTTCTCGACCAGCACGGCGCTGTATACGGCTTCAACGTCCTGCTCCCGGCAGTACTCCATGATAGCGGACAGCGTCAAGCCTTCATCGAGTATGTCATCCACAACCAGCACAGTACGCCTCTTCAGGTCATGCAGCGGGCGCGCCAACCAGTTCAGGGTCAGCCCGCCTTGTGTCCCCTGGTAACGCGTAGCGTGCAGGTAATCCAGTTGCACCGGGAAATCCAGCCGGGTAAACAATTCGCCGGTCGGGACCAGACCGCCGCTCATCACGCACAGTATGACCGGGTTCGTATCACACAGTTCGCGTGTAATGTCCTTCGCCATACGGTCATAGGCTGAGTCAACGGCATGGCGGTCAAAGACGAGGTCTGCACTGCGTCGCACTGCCTCGATTTCGGCCAGGGTCATTTAACAGCACCTTCCGGCAATGGCGGTTCCAGCTTCAGGCCATCCGGCACATGTACTGTTGAGGTCGGGAAGGCAATCTCCGCACCGTGATTACGAATAATCTGCTCGATCTTCAACAACACATCCTGCTTGATGGAGTGGAACTTCACCCAGTTGGTCGTATGTGTAAAGGTATAAATAAAGAAATCCAGTGACGATGGTGCAAAGGTGTTGAAATTGACCATCAGGGTCTGGCTGTCGTCGATCTCCGCGTGCTGGCGCAGCATGGTTTCAATATCTGCAAGTATGTCTGCAACCTTTGCAGCATCATCGTAGCGCAGACCGATGGTCTCGTAGATACGCCGGTGCGTCATGCGCGAAGGGTTTTCCACAGCGATACTGGCAAACATTGAATTCGGCACATAGATGGGGCGTTTGGAAAATGAGCGGATAGTCGTCAGTCGCCAGCCTATGTGCTCCACAGTGCCTTCAATTTCACGGTCAGGTGAACGAATCCAGTCGCCGATCAGGAACGGGCGGTCGAGGTAAATCATCAAGCCGCCAAAGAAATTGGACAGCAGATCCTTGGCAGCAAAACCGATGGCAATACCCCCAATGCCACCAAAAGCCAGCACGCCGGATACGCTGAAACCCAGCGACTGCAGGATAACCAGTGCCGAGGTGATGATGATAGACAGTCGTACCAGTTTGGCAATGGCATCAGCGGTGGTACGGTCATAGGGTTCGCCGCTGGACAAGCCGCGCTCGATCACAGTTTCCTGTAGTCGGGCGGTTAACCGCACCAGGAACCAGGCAACTGCGACAATTACGCCGACACGGCGAATCGGATCAACGGCGTTGAAAATGACGGCATCGGATTCGACGCGAACAATATCCGCAGCGAAGGTAATACCTACCACCCAGATCAGTAATGTCAGTGGCCGTGCTGCTGCCTGCACCACATCATCGTCCCAGGGATTGCTTGTCTTGCCGAGTCGCTGGTGGAGGCGACTTAACAGGCGCCGCTTGACGAGGTCTGCCAACATGGTGACAAACACCACGATAAATACCTGTATCACCCAGGTATTGGTGCCGGTCCAGTCAGACAACATTGTGATAATCTGATTTTGCATTTCTTCCTTTTACTCCATGTCCATATCCAGCCAGCTCTCTGTTTCACAGCGGGCCAATCTTGTGGTTACCGACTTCCAGCGTTGACCCTGGCGCAGGGTTTCTCGGGCCGGAAACTGTCTTCCGTGCATCCGTGCCAGGCGCAATTGTGCTGCCGGATCAGTGTAATTCGACAACGATTCGACAACCTCGACAGCACGTTCAGGCTGGTTGCAGACCAGCACCATGTCACAACCTGCCTGCAGCGCCAGTTGAGCGCGCTGTGGATAGTCACCGGCCCATTCTGCACCGCCCATACTCAGGTCATCGCTGAAAATAACGCCCTGAAACTGCATGGCGTCGCGCAGTATGCCGGTCAACCAGTAGCGTGAAAAGCCTGCCGGCTGGCTATCGACTTGCGAGTACAGAACATGCGCCACCATTACGCTGTTCATACCGTTACGCGCCAGCCTTGCAAACGGTATCAAATCCTGTTGCTGCAGATCTGCCAGGCTGCGTTCATCTTCCGGCAGGCCGTGGTGTGAATCGATAGCCACACCACCGTGACCGGGGAAATGCTTGCCAACCGACGCCATGCCGGCCTGGTGCATGCCACGCTGATAGGCCATTGCCAGTTCGGTAACCGCCTCCGGGGTGCGATGGAAGGCACGGTCACCAATGACTGCGGAAACCCCGAGATCGAGATCGAGTACCGGGGCAAAACTCAGATCGACACCAACCGATAACACCTCGCTGGCCATTAACCAGCCTGCATCCTCGACCAGTGCCAGTGCCGCAGCCGGGTTATCGTCGTACAATTCGGAAAACACACCGACGGGCGGCAACCTGAAAAAACCGTCACGAAAACGCTGTACGCGTCCACCTTCCTGGTCCACCGCGATCAACAGGGGGGGCTGGCGAACAGCGTGAATATCCGCCGCCAGTTTTGTTACCTGCTCCGGTGATTCGTAATTGCGACTGAACAGGATTACGCCACCTACGGCAGGGTGCAACAGGAGTTCGCGCTCTTCTGCCTGTAACTCCAGTCCCTGAACGTCCAGCATAACCGGCCCCATACTCATCTACCTGTTCTCCTGTCCACGCTGACCAGAACGCACATCCAGCCAGTCTCGCAATTGATCACCCAGCAGATTAACACTCAGCACTACCAGCATCAGCGCCACACCCGGCGCCAGGACCAGGTGTGGGGCTACCAGCATATAGCGTACGCCATCACGAATCATGCTTCCCCAGGAAGCGTCAGGTGGCTGAACACCCAGACCGAGAAATGACAGGCCGGACTCGGCTATTACTACGGCTGCAATGCCAAAGGTCGCTTCCACCACCAGCGGCGCACTGATCAGCGGCAATAAATGACGCTGTATGATACGCGGAGATCGTGTACCAAGTGCCTGTGCTGCCTGTACATGTTCCCGCTGTTTAACAGACATGACCTGGGCACGCGCCAGTCTGGCGTAACCCACCCAGCCAACCAGTGTCAGCGCAAAAACGAGGTTATCGATACCCGGCCCGAGCAGACCGGCCAGGGCAATCGCCAGAAGGATGCCCGGGAATGCCATAAACACATCCATTACCATCACCAGTACTCTTTCAGCACCACCACCATACCATGCAGCTGCACTTCCGATCAGCACACCAAACAGCATGGACAGGCCGACAACCAGCATGGAAACCCGGAACGATACTGCCGCCCCGACCAGCAGGCGGTCGAGCACCGGACGTCCCAGATCATCCGCACCAAGCCAGTGTTCACGATCTGGTGTTTCAAGAATATCGGGCAAGGCAACCTGGTCCGGCTGCAGGGGTAACCAGTGCCCTCCCAACGCAACCAGTGTCCAGGCAAGTAATACCAGCATGGCGAAACGATGGATCATTGCGACTGCCCGAGCCTGATACGTGGATCGGCCTTCACATACAACAGGTCGGTCACCAGGTTAACCAGCACGTAACTCAGGCTGATCAGCAAAACACAGCCCTGCACTACAGGATAATCACGTCGCTGGATGGATTCCACCAGCAAGGCGCCAACCCCGGGCCAGTTGAACACGATTTCCGTGACCACTGCGCCACCGAGCAAAGCGCCCAGTTGCATGCCCAGCAAGGTCAATACCGGCAGCCAGGCATTTCGCAGCGCATGGCGTACCAGCACGGTTCGTGAATCCAGCCCCTTGGCACGTGCCGTGCGGATAAAATCTTCACCAAGCACTTCCAGCAAGCTGCTGCGTACCATGCGTGACAGCACGGCGGCAAGACCGGTACCCAGCGTAACAGCCGGTAACACAACAGACAGCACCCCTTCCCGTCCGCTGACCGGGAACCACCCCAGACCGAGTGAGAAAACCATCACCAGCAGCGGCCCAAGCCAGAAATTTGGAATGGAAACGCCCACGAGTGAAAACCCCATTGCTGATCTGTCCCATACACTGTCCTTGCGTGCGGCTGCCAGCAAGCCAAGCGGCAAGGCAACAACAAGCGCCACAAGGAATGCCAGCGCTGAAAGTTCAAGGGTCGCCCCCAGTCGTTCGAGCAACAGACTGAACACCGGTTCGTGGTAGTACAAAGAACTGCCAAGGTTCAGCGATAACACACCGGTCAGGAAGGCCACCCACTGATCTGCCAGAGGTTGATCCAGCCCCAGCGCATGCCGCAATGCTTCGGTATCCGCAGCTGTTGCGGATTCGCCGAGCATAACGGCCACCGGGTCACCCGGCACCCAGTGGATAAGAAAAAAAACCAGTGTAGTGACACCGAACAGCACCCATAGTGCGTTCAGCAAACGCGAAGCCAGGTACGTCGGCATCAAATCGCCCGTTCAGGAAGAAGTGGATTGCGGTTGAGGATTTTCGTAAGCGTCATCGAGACTGTGACAGGCGAAGTGAATGACCTTGCCATCAGGCTGTTCAAGTTCATAGACCGGGAAACTGTTATCGGGCTCACCTGCAATTTCATAACCAGAGGCCAGTTCGGCCACCCAGCGTTCAGGACAACAGGAGCGCAAGCTGCGACGTCCCCGGTCAAGTGGCACCACAGAGGTGTCAGAAGGTTTCTCACTGGCCTGCCTGAGATGGGTGACTTCACTGATCAATGCATCCACCTGGGCATTCAGCAACTCAATCTGGTCTTCAAGCTCCGCGCGTTCAGGCGTCTCATCTTCAGAAGCTGCTACCTCATCACATGAGGATGAGGTTATGCTGTGCCCGGCTGTCTCGAGGTAACGCTTCCAGAAAGTCGTCGTATCAACACGCTTAATGCTATTGTCTTCCAGCAATAACTGTCCCGCCAGTGAGCCGATATCACGGGCCGCTACCGACTCCGGGCTGTGGCTGCTCAGGGCCTGCTGCTTTAGCACGGCCTTTTGCATACGTTCATCTTCCTGCACCAGCCCGAGCAGTGGCAGCCTGAGTTTCAGGTAAAACTCGACCACTTCCCTGAATCTATCGTAACTATGCCTTCCAACTGAATGATTTCTTGAGTGATTTACAATAACCTGAACACGCCCCTGGTACGACTCGGCGTATAGCAGCTTGAGCAGGGCATAGGCATCAGTCATCGAGGTTGGTTCCGGCGTGATAACCATCAGCACTTCGGGACTGGCCAGCGACAGTGCCAGCACATTGCGCGCAATCCCCGATGATGAATCTATGATGACAAAATCATAGTTCTCCAGCGCCTGCATGGCGTTTGCCAGGCGTCCTAGCTGTTCCGGTGACAACCGGGCCATACGTTCCGAACCCGAACTGCCGGGGAGAATATCCACACCCTGAATATTGCGCAGCATAATGGCGTCAACTGACAAGCCGGAAACAATCACATCCTCCAGCGTGTGCTGTGGACGCAAGCGGAGCATGACGTTGACGTTGGCCAATCCCCAGTCTGCATCGATCAGGCAAACACGTTTGCCACGTTGTGCCAGTTGCATGGAAAGGTTTACAGCAATGCTGGTTTTGCCAACGCCGCCCTTGCCACTGGTGATGGAAACAAATCGAGTCATGTAACCCCGGCAGGCGTTCTGGCCTGCCCTCCCCCAAACGTCAGTTTTATGGCGAAATCATACCACACGATAGCAAAGGGATCAGCCTTTATGTACTTTCCTGATCGGGTGATTTTATGAGTACCGGGAAGCCGGGGGTAACCGCATCGAAGAGGGTTATAACATCGCGATTGTGCATGCGAATACAGCCGTGAGAAAGCGCCTCGCCCAGCGGTTCGCTGTCCGGACACCCGTGAATATAAATGTATCGACGCTGGGTATCTACGTCACCGAGCCGGTTCACCCCGGGCTCGTTGCCGCTGAGCCAGAGAATACGGGTCAGTATCCAGTCCCGTTGCGGGTGTTCTTTTCCCAGTTCCGGCGTCCAGACTTCACCGGTCGGGCGCCGGCCGACAAATACCGTCCCGGCCGGGCAGCCCGCACCGATCATGGCGCGTATCCTGTGCCAGCCACGAGGAGTTTTCTCACTGCCAGACTGCTCGCCCGCCCCTTTCTTCGCTGTTGATACGGGCCAACTTCGAACACATTCATGGCCCCGGAACAGGTCAAGGCGCTGGTCTGCCAGGCTGACCTCCAGACGGGATGGTGGCAATTGATGTTTAGCTGGCATAGACCGCGGTAATTTCCTGCGCGCGTAGTGGCGGGTTTATCGAGACTGATTCGAGTATAACAAGCTACTGCTGTCGAACAACCTGCGCCAGCGCATCGAAATTACCATCCGCTGCGAGGTGATAACCAACAATATTGTCACGGGCCGCGAAGTACTGACCCTCGAACCACAAAGGAATATATGGCAAGGTTTCCAGCAGTCTTTGTTGCAATCGCCTGTATATTTCAGCCTGTCGCTGCAAGTCTGTTTCCTGCATCGCTGCATCGATCAATTCATCCGTCTGCCTGTCGCTAAACCTTCCCCGGTTTGCACCGGCTGGTGGCAGAGACATGCTGTGAAAGGCGTAGCGAAAAATATCCGGTGACTTGATACCCACCCAGGCAAGGCTGTAGAGCTGGAAACGCCCCGCCTTGATATCGCCAAAAAAAGTGCCCCAGTCATAACTGCTGACCGTTACACGAATGCCGGCTTCGGCGAGTTGTTGCTGCAGGATGGTCGCCAGCCGGATGCGGAACGGGTCACTCGACGTCTTGTAGGTGAGACGCAGCGGGTTTTTCGGGCTGTAACCGGCTTTCTGCAATAACGCGCGTGCACGTGGCAGATCACGCTCAATACCCGCTAGCGACACACCGGCCCAGTGTTCCGGTGGCAACAGTGCCGATGCCTTGCGCGCCGCCCCCCGAAACACATAGTGAATAATAGCGTCCCTGTCGATGGCCAGTGCTACAGCACGGCGCACCTGCAGTTTTCCGCTTGCAGGATCCTGCATCTGAAACCCGAGGTAGGAAAAATTACTGCCATTGCGCCGGGCCACCTGTATGTTGTCATGGCCATCAAGCCAGTCGATCAATTCAGGTGGCAAGTCATTTTGCAGCAGGTCAACTTCGCCACGCAGGAGTTTCAACACACGCATGGTCGGATCATGCACTTGTTCGAATACCAGTCTTTGACCATCGCTGACACGCGCCAGCTCAAGCCGACCGGCCTGCGGCCAGTTGACGAAACGGAACGGGCCACTGCCTAGCGGACGATGATGTAGTGGCAAACCTTTCTCTATCGCTGCGGCTGGAACGATTCCCACTGTCATCCAGGCAGGAAACAGGGGAGCCGGTTGATCAAGATAAAAATCCAGCGTGTCGGGGTCGATTACCTCAATGCGCTTTATCAGTTCAAGCGCACCATAGTGTGGCGAAGCCGTGGCAGGATCGAGTACGGAGCGGTACGTGGCGGCCACGTCCCTGGCCTCGAGTCGCGTGCCATCGTGAAACATTCTGCCCTGTTTGCGCAGAAAAAAGCGGTAGTGGTCGGGTGCCAATCGCTCCCAGCGCGCCAATGACGCCACTGGCCGGAACTGTTCATCAAAATCGACCAGTCGCGCATAGAGCAGTCGATTGATTCGCTCGGATGCGGCATCGCTGGCATATCGCGGATCAAGACCCGAGGGAACCGTCGCCAGCGCAAAACGGATCGCCCCGCTGTCGGGGGGCGAATCGCACCCGCAAAGCCAGAACGCAAGACACACTGCCAGAACACGTATCACCACGTGCTGTACGGCTGTTTTGCGAGGTTCATGTTGTAGTAACGCGGATCATCGGAAACTTCCTCACCAAGCCAGTCAGGCTTTTCGAAAGTCTCATCTTCATCGTCAAGTTCAATTTCGGCAACAATGAGGCCGGCGTTACTGCCTTCAAATACATCGACTTCCCATACATGTCTACCGTGCCTGACAGGGTATCGGACCTTGTCGATGCAGTCGTCGCTACGCAACATCTGCAGCATCTCCTGCGCATCTTCAAGGGGCACAGGATAATCATACTCGAGGCGTCGTATCGGTGATGTGGCGCATTTGATATTCAGCCAGGCATCATCACCTGAAATACGAATCCGCACACAGCGTTGCGGGTCATGCGACAGGTAGCCCTGTCGGTAACGTGACCCGTTACCGGCGTGTACTTGCCAACTATCACTCCTGACCAGGAATTTTCGCTCGATCTCTACGCCCATGCGCGCATTGTAGCAAGCGCACACGAAGCCGGCGAAAATCATCCGCTCCAGTGCGGTCCCCGACAACAATGACAGTGACCTTGCGAAAACGGCCTGTACGGAAACGTATTGCAACCAGCTGTGAAGTCACATAGAACGGCACGCAGACTGTAGCCGGATACCAGCCAGCAGTTATTTTTATTTTCCAGCCTGAAGCCTGCTCCCAATACAAGGCCTGGACCGCGTAACGTGCGAGTGGAGATACGTGCAGGCGGTATAAACGGCAGAACTGGCCGAACAGGATCACAACAGCCAGCCCGCGAAGAACCGGGGACAGCGGTACCAGCAGCCAGGCAGAAATACCCGCCATATGCAGGGCAAGCAGTATTTTCAGCAGCAGCGGCGAATTGCCCAGTTCAAGGCGAAGCGGACGATCGAATCTGTTCCACAAGTTGAGCGACATCCTTGTCGGCAGGTTGTATACGGCCCATCAGCCATTCCAGTAAAACGGCATCCGGATAATCAAGCAGGGTATCGAAACGTTGCGTGGCATTGGCATCCAGTTGCGCGTAGCCATGGTCAAGAAAATCCCGCAACAAAAGATCAAGCTCCAGCATGCCCCGGCGACACTTCCAGCGCAGCCGTGCGAGTTCAGTCACAACGAGCGTTTGACCATCAGCGCCTTGATATGACCGATGGCTCTCGTCGGGTTGAGTCCTTTGGGGCAAACCTCGACGCAGTTCATGATGGTGTGACAGCGAAACAGGCGGAACGGCCCTTCCAGGTCATTCAGGCGCTCCTCGGTTGCCTGGTCGCGCGAATCGGCAAGAAAGCGCCAGGACTGTAACAGCGCTGCCGGGCCGAGAAACTTGTCCGGGTTCCACCAGAATGACGGGCAGGAGGTGGAACAGCAGGCGCACAAGATACATTCGTACAAGCCATCCAGCTGTTCCCGCTGTTCCGGTGTTTGCAGTCGTTCTACTTCGGGACAGGGATCATCATTGGTGAGGTAGGGCTTGACAGTCCGGTATTGTTTATAGAACTGCGACAGGTCAACAATCAGGTCGCGTACCACCGGCATACCCGGCAGGGGTCGGATTTCCACCGGCTGTTTCAGTTCGGAGAGCATGGTGATGCAGGCCAGGCCGTTACGACCATTGATATTCATACCGTCAGAGCCGCATACACCTTCCTGACATGAGCGACGGAAACTGAGACTCTGGTCCTGCTCCTTTAACAGCAACAACGCATCCAGCAGCATCATGCCCTGCTCGACTTTCTCATCTGCCAACTCATAGTCCTGCATGTACGGCCTGGCATCCTGGTCTGGGTCGTAGCGGTAAATGGAGAACTTCATATCAATAGGTCCGTTTTTTTGGCGGGAAGCTGTCTACCGTTAGCGGTTTGATACGCACCGGCTTGTAGTCCATTTTGTCACCGTCCAGTGAGAACAGGCTGTGGCGCATCCATTTAGCATCATCACGTTCAGGATAGTCGATACGCGAATGCGCACCACGACTTTCGGTCCGCGCCAGCGCCGAGGTGACCGTGGCCACACCGATCTCAACCAGGTTTTCCAGTTCCATGGCCTCGATGCGCGCGGTATTGAACACCTTGCTGTGATCGTCGATATAGGCATCACGAATACGTGCACGAATTTCCAGCATCTTGTCCTTGCCCTGCTGCAACACTTCCTCGTTACGAAATACGCTGCAGTGGTCTTCCATAACCTTGGCTAACTCCCGTCGCAGGCCCGGCACTGACTCACCCTTGCCCTGGCGGTTCCAGCGCGTCAGGCGCTGCATGGCAACATCTGTAGCGCCTTCCGGTATCGGGCGGTGATAACGCTGTTCGGAAAGATGGTCGATAATATGGTTGGCGGCCGCTCGCCCGAACACCAGGATATCGAGCAGGGAGTTTCCACCCAGGCGGTTGGCGCCGTGTACTGATACGCAGGCGCATTCGCCGACCGAGTAAAGGCCCGGCACAGGTTCTTCAGCACCCTGCTGTTCCGGTATCACCACCTGACCGAAACGGTCGGTGGGGATACCCCCCATGGTGTAGTGGGCCGTCGGAAATACCGGGATCGGCGTTTCTGCCGGATCGATGTGCAGAAACGTCATGACCGTATCGCGTATGCCCGGCAGACGTTTCTTGACAATATCCGCGCCAAGATGATCCAGCTTGAGTAAAACGTGATCCTTGTTGGGCCCGACACCACGCCCCTCGCGCACCTCGGTTGCAATGGCGCGACTGACCACATCCCGGCTGGCAAGGTCCTTGGCATTCGGTGCATAACGCTCCATGAAACGCTCACCATCGGCGTTGAGCAGGTATCCGCCCTCACCTCGCACACCTTCCGTGATCAGCATGCCCTTGCCGGCAATGCCGGTCGGATGAAACTGGAAGAACTCCATGTCCTGCAACGGCATGCCGGCGCGCAGCGCCATGGCCATGCCGTCACCGGTATTGACCAGGGCGTTGGTGTTGGTACGGAACAACTGGCCGGCACCACCGGTAGCAATCAATGTCGTCTTGGCTTCTATCAGGATAGGTTCGCCACTGGCAATCTCGATCGCCAGTGCGCCCAGAAAATAGCCGTCCTGGTCCTTGATAAGATCAATAGCAAAATACTCATCAAAGAAATGCGTTTTGGCACGTATATTCTGTTGATAGAGCGAATGCAGGATGGCATGACCTGTTCGATCTGCCGCTGCGCAGGTGCGCGCTGCCTGCTCACCCCCGAAATTTCGACTCTGGCCGCCGAAGGCACGCTGGTAAATGCGACCGGTGTCCAGTCGGGAGAATGGCACGCCAAAATGCTCGAGCTCATACACCACCCGTGGCGCCGCACGACACATATACTCGATGGCATCCTGGTCACCCAGGTAATCACTGCCCTTGACGGTATCGAACATGTGCCAGTGCCAGTTGTCCGGCACCACGTTGGCAAGCGCCGCATTGACACCCCCTTGTGCCGCCACGGTGTGCGAACGGGTGGGAAATACCTTTGAGACGACCGCCACACGTGCGTCGGCCTGGGAAAGTTGCAAGGCAGCACGCAATCCGCCGCCACCGGCGCCAATGATCAGCGTATCAAAACTGCGTTTGGGTATGGTGCTCATCGTTTATCCCGGGGGTAAGAGTGCTGCAAGGCTCAATGCGCGCAATATCCATAACAGGCTGACCAGCAACATCAGCGCCGTTCCGGCCATGAACATCAACCTCAGCCAGGCAACATGGATATAGTCAATCAGCACATCGCGCACGCCGACCCAGACATGGAGCAGCACGGCCAGTAAAAACAGGACCGTGGAAATGCCCATCAGCGGCTGGCTTAGCCAGCTATGCCATTGAACATAGTCCCAGTTGTCCCGGGTGAAAAAGACCGTCAGCACCGAGACAAAATAGATTGCAAGATAGATGGCGGTAAAACGTTGCAGAAGCCAGGCGCGCAAGCCCTGTGCGGCACGACTCACAGCGGGTATACCACATAGGCGGCAACCACCAGCAACGCAGCAAAATTTACGATACGGGCCGTTAATCGTGCGGTGGGTTTATCGACGCCGATATCGGCATCCAGTAACAAATGGCGGATCCCGGCCAACAGGTGATGACTCAGCGACCACACCATGAACAGGAGAAGCAAGCGGAAAAAGGTTGAATGGAGATATCCCACAGCCCGCACAAAACCCTGTTCATTTTCCAGCGACAGACCGAACAGCCAGGCAAAAAGCGGTATGGAAAGAAACATCAGGACACCGGATATCCGATGTCCGATGGAGGCGATGCCGCCCGGCGGCAGCCTGATGGCCAGCAGATTGAGGAACTTGGGCGCTGCTTTTTGTTTTGCCATGAAATCGACTAACCCTGTCTTTGGAGTTTTATACCATCTGCCCGGATGAATCGCCAGCTTTTGTGTGGCTGACATTGTAGAGAAGATTGTCTACCATTCCCCCGGATTACCTGATGGATATCCACAGCCCATGATTACCGACTGGAAGAATTTTCTCGAAAACGCCGGCGCCGAGTTTGACGAACACGGTGTTGCCCACTATGGAAACCTGCGCCGCGAGCTGAGTGTGGCGCTGACCGGCAACGTCTTTGCCGACCTCTCACACTATGGCCTGATCTCGGTGCACGGTGAAGATGCAGCAGACTTCCTGCTCAGTCAGTTTACCAATGACCTGCGCGATGTCGATGAGGCACACAGCCAGTTCAGCGGCTACTGCAACGCTAAAGGCCGCCTGCTGGCCACCTTCCGTATATTCCGCCGTGGTGACAGTTACTACCTTGGCCTGCCGGCCGAAATGGTGGAATCGCTGATCAGCAAATTACGCCTGTACGTACTGCGTTCGAAAGTAAATCTCGAGGAAGCCAGTGATACCTTTGTTCACTTGGGTGTATCCGGCGAGTCTGCGGCAGCCGACCTGGAAAAAGCTTTCGGTGCACTCCCGGAAAATATTCACGAGGTTGTGCAGAATGATGACGGGCTGGTTATCCGGGTACCCGGCGTACGTCCCGGTTACGAAGTTTTTACAACGGTGGAACTGGCCACTTCGCTGTGGGATGCCCTGAATGTCCACAACGCACCTGTGGGTGCGGATGCCTGGCAGTTGCTGGATATCGAGGCCGGTATTCCGATGATTTATCCGGAAACCCGCGAAGCCTTTGTCCCGCAAATGGTCAATCTGCAGCTGGTCGATGGCGTGAGTTTTCGCAAGGGCTGTTATCCCGGACAGGAAATCGTGGCGCGCATGCAGTACCTCGGCAAACTCAAGCGGCGCATGTACCGGGGTCATATCAGCAGTGACAACCGCCCCCGGCCCGGTGATGAAATATTCCCTGCGGAAAATGCCACCCAGAGTGCAGGTACGGTGGTTTCCGCCGCACCTTTTCCGGATGGCGGCTACACCTTGCTGGCGGTTCTGCAAATTGCCAGCGCAGAATCCGGCCATCCACTGCACGTCGGCACCAGTGACGGCCCTGCACTCGAGCTCGAGCACTTGCCCTACCCGTTCCAGGACGGCGAATAACGCAAAATACGGACTTCAATAAAACACTATTGAGGTCGCTAACCACAAGGATGACCCGCGCAACCGGAAAGGAGCCTTAATGGAACCGGAAAATGTTTTTGTCAAAGAACTGATCGACGACCTGGAAAGCGGGCATCTGCAGCTCCCCACTCTGCCCGAAGTCGCCCTCAGGGTGCGGGATGTTGTCGATGATGAAGATGCCAATGCCAACCAGATTTCACAGATTATTGCCCAGGATGCGGCCTTGTCAGCCCGCCTGCTCCAGGTCGCAAACTCCCCCCTGTACCGCGGACGCAACGAAATCGATCGCCTCGACATGGTGGTCTCACGACTCGGTAGCAAACTGGTGCGTAACCTGGTTACCAGCCAGGTCATGAAACAGATGTTCCAGGCAACCCATGATGCCGTCGACCGGCACCTGCGTGCCGTGTGGGAGCACAGCGTACAAGTGGCCGCCATTTCACGTGTACTGGTAGGACAATGCGCGGGCATCTCCCCTGACCAGGCCATGCTCGCCGGCCTGCTACACGATATCGGCACTCTGCCTATCCTGTACCGGGCCGAGGAGCGCAGCGAACTACTCGACAACCCCGGACTGCTCGACCACCTCGTCACTACACTTCACACCAGGGTCGGTGGCGCCATACTCAGGCACTGGCAATTTCCTGAAGCCCTGGTAGCCGTCGCCGAACAACACGAAGACCTCACACGCGTTCACGAGGGACCGGCAGACCTGGTAGATGTTGTCCAGGTTGCCAATCTGCAAAGCCATATGGGCACAGAGCACAATCTGGCCAATACAGACTGGACCCAGGTCGCAGCTTTCCACCAGCTGGGGCTGGATATTGACGTGGATGAAATCGAACTGACGGACCGTATAGAAGAAATTAATGAAGTACAGGAGTTATTTGTTTAATATCAACAGGTTATATTGCATAGGTAAAGTTATTAATAAACTAATTGTCATGACTTGAAATTATTCGCTCCAGACACAACCCGGTATACAATTTTTTTCTGTTAATCAACTATTAAGCCTCACCCAGATCGGCCGATCCTCAGCATAATCCCAAGGTCATTCCGGCCTCGTAGTATGGAGGGATTATGCGTCCTCAAGTGGACAGTAACACCCGGAACAGAATCCGGGAACTCGAAGACCTGCTTCATCAGAAGGAGGCCGAGCTTGCGTTGCTGACCGAAATCTCTGAAATCGTGGCCAGTGAGGACGGACGGGACACTGCTTTCGTTGTTATTGCCGAGCGTGCACGCACGTTGCTCGGCGCAAAAACCGTTACCATTCCCCTGCTCTCGACTGACCAGACCAGTTACACCTACCGGGCAGCAGCAGGTCAGAACGCCGAAGAGCTTACGGGCGCAGAGCTTCCCATCGAAGTCGGCTTGTGTGGCTGGGTGCTGCGTAACCAAAAACCCTGGTGGCGGGGAACACTGGACGATCTTGAGGAAAATGAGCGTAATTACTGGGAGAAGCAGGCCGGTAATATTATTCTTGTGCCCCTGGTCGGTAAGCGACGTTTCCTTGGAGGTATCGCCGCCATCGACAAGATGGACGGCAGCAGCTTTACCGAACAGGATCTTGGACTGCTCGCCATGTTCTCGCGCCAGGTCGGCTTTGCCGTCGAGAATGCCATGTACCTCGAAGAGCTACAGACTGCCACTGAACACATGGAAACCTATCGTATACAACTCGAGCAGAGTAACCGGCAACTGCTGAGAACCAATGAAGAACTGGAACACCTGGCTTTGCATGATCCGTTAACCGGACTCCCTAACCGGTCGCTGGTTGTTGACCGTATGCAGCAGGCCATCCTTAACGCACGTCGCAACCAGGAGCCCATGGCGCTGTTGATGCTCGACCTTGACCACTTCAAGGAAGTCAACGATACACTGGGTCACCTTGTCGGCGACAAACTTCTCACGCGTGTTGGTGAACGCTTTCAAAGCAGCTTGCGCGAGCCGGATACGCTGGGAAGGCTGGGTGGCGATGAATTTGCCATTGTCCTCCCCCAGGCCAGCCAGGAGGATGCGCGCATCGTCGCCGAGAAATTGCAGGATGCGTTGCGACGCCCGGTCGATATCGAGCAGAACAGCTTCTCGGTTGCCGCCAGCATCGGTATTGCGGTCTACCCGGAACATGGCCCGGACCCTTCCAGCCTGCTACGCAGCGCCGATATCGCCATGTATGTGGCCAAACGCGCTCGTAATGAATTCGCTATATATAAACCGGAATTCGACACCTACAACCCGGATCACCTTTCCTTGTTACGCGACCTGCGAGAAGCCATACGGAGAGGTAGTATTACAGCCGCCTTCCAGCCAAAACTTGATTTGCGCAGCGGCATTATTGTCGGCGTTGAGGCACTGGCACGCTGGCACCACCCGGAGCGGGGGGATATCCCACCTTATGAGTTTATTCCTATTCTTGAACAGACCGGCTTAATCAAACCCTTTACCCTGCAGATCCTTGAAAAGGCCGTCGATTATTGCGCGCAGTGCCGTCAGAGAAACATGGAGTTCAGTGTCGCGGTCAACCTGTCCATGCACAACCTGCGTGATGACAAGCTTCCCGAACAAATCAGCGAGATCATTAATCGCTATGATTTTGACCACAGGCAGTTAGTACTCGAAATCACAGAAAGCGCTATCATGCATGACCCGGAACACAGTCTTGGCATACTCGGACAACTGGACGAAATGGGTTTGAAATTATCCGTAGACGACTTCGGTACGGGTTACTCATCGTTGACTTACCTGAAACGGCTTCCGGTCAGCCAGCTGAAAATTGACCGCTCTTTCGTGAAGGATTTAATCACGGATGAGGATGACGCCATGATTGTCCGGTCCACCATCGAACTGGCACATAATCTTGGCCTGGATACTGTCGCAGAAGGCGTTGAAGACGAGCAGACACTGGAACACCTGCGCGCACTGAACTGTGACATGGCACAGGGTTTCCTGATCAGCCGACCACTTTCGCCCGACAACTTCTTCCGCTTCCTGGCATCCAGCCCATGGGCGGCACGATCAAAAAGACCTGAACCGGAATCCGGTTAACGCCTTTCGTCAGGGACGCATGTGCGGGAACAGCAGCACATCACGTATCGACGGGGAATCCGTAAACAACATTACCAGCCGGTCAATGCCGATACCTTCGCCTGCAGTCGGCGGCATGCCATGCTCCAGCGCACAGACATAATCCTCATCGTAGTGCATGGCCTCATCGTCACCGGCTTCCTTTTCCTCGACCTGCTTGCGGAAGCGTTCAGCCTGGTCTTCAGGATCGTTTAACTCCGAAAAGCCGTTTGCGATCTCGCGACCACCGACAAAGAACTCGAAACGGTCAGTCACAAAGGGGTCGTCATCATTGCGCCGGGCCAGCGGTGAAACCTCCGTTGGGTAAGCCGTAATAAAGGTAGGATCCTTCAGGCGGTGTTCAACGGTTTTCTCAAAAATCTCGATCTGCACCTTGCCAAGGCCATAACTGTCCCTGATCGGGATTTCCAGTGACTCGGCCACTTTTCGCGCAGCCTCCAGATCATCAAGCCCGGCCGGATCGAGGTCAGGATTGAAATGCAGGATAGATTCCCTGACGGTCATCCGTGTAAACGGCTTTCCGAAGTCATAGTGCTCGCCCTGGTATTCCAGCACGGTACTGTCAAGGACATACTCCGCCATGTTGCGCAGCATTTCCTCGGTGATGTTCATCAGGTCATGGTAATCCGCATAGGCCTCGTAGAATTCGAGCATGGTGAACTCGGGATTGTGCCGGGTCGAAAGACCTTCATTGCGGAAGTTGCGATTGATTTCATATACCTTCTCGAAACCACCTACAACCAGGCGCTTCAGGTACAGCTCCGGGGCAATGCGTAAATACAACTGCATATCCAGTGCATTGTGATGGGTCGTAAACGGCCGTGCCGTTGCACCACCCGGAATCACCTGCATCATGGGCGTTTCAACTTCAAGGAAACCACGCGTATTCAGGAACTCGCGAATGAACTGCACAATGCGCGAACGAACGATAAAGGTATCCCGTGATTCCTGGTTCATAATCAGGTCGAGATAACGCTGACGGTAACGGATTTCCTGGTCGGTCAGGCCGTGGAATTTCTCCGGCAGCGGACGCAGGGACTTGGTCAGTATACGCAGCGCATCAACCCTGACGGAAAGCTCACCGGTACGTGTCTTGAACAACACGCCTTCGGCAGAAATGATATCGCCGATGTCCCAGCCCTTGAAATCCTGGTAGTTCCCTTCCGGCAGCGTGTCGCGCTGTACAAACAGCTGCAGACGACCGGACATGTCCTGGATATGCGCAAAACTGGCCTTGCCCATAACGCGCTTTCCCATCATGCGACCGGCCACCTTGACCCGTACCGGGTTGGCCTCCAGCTCAGCCTCGTCTGTCGCATCGTATTGTGCGTGCAGTTCCGCCGCCAGCGAATCGCGCCGGAAATCATTGGGGAAAGCATTACCCTGCTCACGCAACTGGTCCAGTTTCTGGCGGCGCTGGGCAATGAGCTTGTGTTCGTCCTGGTCTGTCATGGTTATCTACTTTGCTGAGTGAATTTACAGGCCACTTTTCAGGCTGGCCTCGATAAAGGTATCCAGGTCGCCATCCAGCACGGCCTGGGTATTGCCGGTTTCGACGCCGGTGCGCAGGTCCTTGATACGCGACTGGTCGAGCACGTAGGAACGGATCTGGCTGCCCCAGCCAATATCGGACTTGCTGTCCTCGACCTGCTGCTGGCTGGCATTGCGCTTCTTGATTTCCAGCTCATACAGCCTGGCCTTGAGTTGTTTCATGGCCGTGGCGCGGTTCTTGTGCTGTGAGCGGTCATTCTGGCACTGCACCACAGTAGCGGTCGGTTCGTGGGTAATACGCACAGCCGACTCAGTCCGGTTAACGTGCTGACCGCCAGCACCACTGGCACGGTAGACATCAATACGCAGGTCAGCCGGGTTAATGTCGATATCGATGTCGTCATCGACTTCCGGTGATACGAAGACCGCGGCAAACGATGTATGCCGGCGATTACCGGAATCAAACGGTGACTTGCGTACCAGTCGATGCACACCGGTTTCTGTGCGCAGCCAGCCGAACGCATAAGGACCACTGATTTTCACCGTAGCACTCTTGATACCGGCGACTTCACCGGCGGAGACTTCGATCAGCTCGGCCGTAAAGTCATGTCGTTCAGCCCAGCGCAAATACATGCGCAGCAGCATATTCGCCCAGTCCTGCGCCTCGGTGCCGCCGGAACCCGCCTGGACATCGAGGAAAGCATTATTGGCGTCCATCTCGCCGGAGAACATGCGCCGAAACTCCAGTGCGGCGACACGTGATTCCATCTCGGCAACATCACTGACGACGGACTCAAAGGTTTCCTCGTCATGCTCTTCCGCCGCCATGGCGACAAGATCCTCGGCATCCTGCAAACTGCTTTCCAGAGAACTCAGCGTATCGACCACTTCCTCGAGACGCGCGCGTTCGCGCCCGAGCTGCTGTGCACGCTCCGGGTCATTCCATACGTCGGGTTCTTCGAGTTCGCGCTGGATCTCTACCAGCTGCTCGCGCTTGTTGTCGTAGTCAAAGGTACCCCCTCAGCGTCCTCGAACGCTCGCGAAGGTCCTTGATCTGGTTAACGACGGGATTGACTTCCAAAACCACTCCTGCTGCCGCTACGGCCTGTCAAACAAAGACGCGAATCATACCGGGTATTAACGGCGCTGAATATCAACAAGACGATGATTGGCGTCCACGCGAATGAGAAAGGTGCCTCGCACCCCTTCGGAGGTCACGAACTTGCGAAGCGACAGGGCCGGAAACTGCACCCTGCGACCCTGCGCGTCCACCGCAACCACGTTTTGCGCCACCCCCTGGTACATGCGCTGGTAAGCCTCGGGGCTGATGTCGAGCATAACGGTGTAGGTGTAATGGCGTGACATTTATCAATAAACTAGTTTAACTATATTCAGTTACTTACTGTATATACTAATGATATTTTTTTAAACCCTTCCAGGCTCCAGCCATTCAATCACCAGCTGCAGGTTCAGCATGCCACGGTACTCGTTACTGTCGAGATGGTACACAGCGCGCACCTCTTCTCCCACAGCCGGCACAAAACGCTCGACCTGCGAAAACGCGATCGCATCGACTGCCGGTCCACCGTCAACCGGGCGTAGTGACAACTTGAGATGACGTTCGCCAACAACTCTGACCGCACCCACACAAAATGTCCCGTCAAACAGCGGCTCGGGGAATCCCTGACCCCAGGGACCTGCGTCACGCAACAGTTCTGACACTTCAAGGCTGAAATCTTCGGCCTGCAGACTGCCATCCGTTTCCAGTACACCGGTCAGCTGCGTCTCATCCAGTTGCTGCTCCAGCTCGGTAATAAACGCCCGCCGAAAATCCTCCAGCCGGGAAGACTCAAGCGACAACCCGGCGGCCATTGCATGTCCGCCGAACTTGAGCAATAACCCGGGATGATGCGAAGCAACGGCATCCAGTACATCACGAATATGCAACCCCGGTATCGAACGCGCCGAACCCTTTAACTCACCCTCGCCCGCATCGGCGAACACGATGACCGGACGATGAAACTGCTCCTTGATACGTGATGCGAGAATACCGATCACGCCCTGGTGCCAGCCTGCATCGTAGAGACAGAAACCGGCGGGAAGATCCCTGTCTTCGAGCTGCATGGCATCAAGGTGGCGATTGGCATCGGCCTTCATATCCGCTTCGATCTCACGACGCTCACGGTTCAATGCGTCAAGCTTGCGCGCCAGGTCTGCCGCCTGTTCCCCGGACGCGCTTAGCAGGCATTCAATACCCAGCGACATATCATCCAGACGCCCGGCTGCATTCAGGCGCGGGCCCACGGCAAAACCGAAGTCCGCCGCGATAACACGCGACGCATTGCGCCCGGCCACGTCCAGCAACGCGCGGATACCGGGACGACAGTGGCCTGCCCGAATACGCCGTAACCCCTGCCTGACCAGCAACCGGTTGTTCTGGTCGAGCGGCACCACATCGGCCACCGTGCCCAGCGCAACCAGGTCAAGATATGACGCGAGATTGGGTTCCACGATGCCCTGCTGAACGAACCAGTCCGTGACGCGCAGCCGGCTGCGCAATGCCATGACCAGGTAGAAAGCGACACCGACACCGGCCAGTGACTTCGAAGGAAAGCTGTCTCCGGGCTGGTTGGGATTGACAATCGCATCAGCCGCCGGCAACTGCTCGCCCGGCAGATGGTGATCCGTCACCAGCACACGAACACCCGCCTCCCGCGCTCGTGCGACGCCCTCGATGCTCGATATGCCGTTGTCCACCGTAACGATCAGGTCGGGCTTCCGCTGTAACGCAACTTCAACGATTTCCGGCGTCAGCCCGTAGCCGAACCGGAACCGGTCCGGTACAAGATAGTCGATCTGTGTCGCGCCCATTTCGCGCAGCGCGGCGACGACCAATGCGCTGCTGGTTGCACCGTCGGCATCGAAATCACCTACCACAAGCATTCGCTGCTGTTGCTGCAACGCGTCTGTCAGCAGCTCAACCGCCTTGTCGAGTCCTTTCAGTAAATCCGGTGCATGCAGGTCGGAAAGGCCACGCTCCAGCTCCTCATCCGTCGCGCGGCGCGCCGCATAAATTCGCCTGAGCAGTGGGTGCCTGGCCCCGCCCGATGGTAACCGGCACACATCCGGCACGGCGCGTAGTTGAATACATTTAGACATCCATTAATGTCCGGTAGTCTGCCTTGCCCCGCCACCATGCCAGCAGATCACGGCGATGCAAGGGATAACGAAAACCATCCAGTGGCAGCAGTTCCAGCCGCCCGATCCTGCCGCGCAGCAGCAGCGACAACAGGGGCCTGAACCAGTCCTGTTCGTACTGTGCCAGCGCAGTACACCAACGCTGGACATCCCCGTCAGCTGCCGCGGCTTCGCACCCCTTGAGGTCAACCAGCACATCACCCTGATCGACCGGCAACTGCCCCGCACCTGTCACCACCCCTGTATGGGGTGTGTCGTGCAGGTCTGCCAGACCTGACAGCAAACGGCGCCCCGTGTAGAGCTGTGAATACACAACCTCGCCTGCAACCGGCATCTGCCCACCTCCCCACAACCATAAACCGTTCACCAGCGGCCGGCCATGCGTGGCGCGTTCCTGATTGACTTCGTGCCCATGCAGCAGCATCTGCATTTCGTTGATGCACCGCAGCCAGTCTTCCGCCCCGCTACCGGTCGGCAGGTGACCACTGACCGGTTGACCGATGACCCGCTGCAGGGGCGTTGTTGTGGGTACCGGGGCGGACTTGCCGACGCTGACATACCAGCGATCTGCCGCGGCGTAGTGCGCCTTCCAGCCATCATTCTCCAGCCAGGGTTTCACGGCTTCGAACAGGGCGCGCCCTTCGTCTTCATTGAGCGCGGCCGCTGCAGCCGTAAACAATAGCAGACCACTGGTATCCGCGCGCAGGTGAACCGGGTCGAGATGCAGGCATGTGCCTTCGGGAGGTATCGAAAAGTCAGCCAGGTACTCGAGCGCCGCTGCAGGCGCGGGTTCTGTATCAATGCCAAACAATGCACAGGCGGCAGTTTCAACATCGACATGCGAAAAGGCCACGCGCTGGCTGTGTCCCAGCCAGCGTGATAACGCCGGTGCAACAGGAAACAGGTCATCGGCATAACCGCTGAAGTCAGCGGTCAGGCCGGGCACCAGCAGGCTGACCGATCGTATCAGCTGAGATTACTCACAATCGCTTCGCGCACCGGGCCAAGTTCGGCATCGATGGTAGTCACGCCCTCGGTACACTGGCTGATGGCGGTGTCCGGGTCCTTGAGACCGTGTCCCGTCAAGGTACAGACAACAACGCTGCCTTCCGGAATCTTGCCACTTTTGATATCACGCATGGCGCCGGCCAGCGACGTCGCCGAGGCGGGCTCGCAGAAAATACCTTCCTTCTCGGTCAGCAGTTTCTGTGCGGCAAGAATTTCTTCATCCGTGCATTCGTCGAACCAGCCGTCGGATTCCTCACGCACTTTCCAGGCCTTGTCCCAGGATTGCGGGTGACCGATACGGATGGCCGTCGCCACCGTGTCCGGGTTGTCGACCATCTCGCCACGCAGGAACGGTGCCGCACCGGATGCCTGGTAACCCACCATCGTCGGCCGGGTGTTGACGATACCGTGCTCGAAGTATTCGCTGTAACCCATCCAGTGCGCGGTGATATTGCCGGCATTGCCGACCGGCAGGCAGTGAAAGTCCGGCGCACGTTCCAGTTCCTCGACAATCTCAAAGGCGGCAGTCTTCTGCCCCTGCAGACGGAACGGGTTAATCGAGTTCACAATGGTGACCGGCGTGTTCTCGCCAACGTCCTTGACCAGCTGCATACCCTCGTCAAAGTTGCCACGGATCTGTAGCACCACCGCCCCGTGAATCATCGCCTGCGCCAGTTTACCCAGCGCGATCTTGCCTTCCGGGATCAACACGAACGCGGTAATACCGGCACGCGCCGCATAAGCCGCAGCAGACGCCGAGGTGTTACCGGTCGAGGCGCAGATCACTGCCTTGCTACCCTCTTCCACCGCCTTGGTCACCGCCATGGTCATACCCCGGTCCTTGAACGAACCGGTCGGGTTCAGACCTTCGTATTTAACATAAATGTCCACATCCTTGCCCAGCTCGCGCGGAATGTTGCTGAGGCGTATCAGTGGCGTATTACCTTCGCCAAGACTGATAAGACGGGTGTCATCATGGACGGGAAGGCGATCGCGGTACTTGTCGATCAGACCGGTATAGCGTTGACGGAATGGCATGTCAGTTACCTGTTAAGAAAATGTATTTAAACCGGGCGCCTTTACTCACTACCAAGATGCTCGACACGAATACGCGTCACGGCACCCTCGATGGAATCCAGCGCTTCAATCTGGCTGATGGCGGCGTTCATCTGCTTCTCACGCACACGGCGGGTCAACAGGATGACAGCAACCTTCTCTTCGCCTTCCGGCGGTTCTTTCTGGATCACGGCTTCAATGCTGATACCGCCGTCGCCGAGAATACGCGCAACATCGGCCATTACCCCGGGGCGGTCGGCCGCACACAGGCGCAGGTAATAGGCCGTCTCGACATCATCCATCGGCAGGATCGGCAGGTCGGACAAGGCATCCGGCTGGAAGGCCAGGTGCGGGACGCGGTTTTCCGGGTCGGCCGTCAGTGTACGGGTCACATCCACCAGGTCGGCGACCACGGCAGACGCCGTCGGCTCCGCGCCGGCACCGGCACCATAATAAAGCGTTGGGCCCACCGCATCGGCCTGAACCAGCACAGCATTCATCACGCCATCAACGTTCGCGATCAACCGTTTCTCGGGAATCAAGGTGGGATGCACACGCAACTCGACACCGGCCGGCGTGCGACGCGTTACACCCAGGTGCTTGATGCGATAGCCCAGTTGTTCGGCAAAGGTGACGTCTTCGCGCGTGATTTTGCTGATGCCTTCGGTATACACCTTGTCGAACTGCAACGGGATACCGAACGCGAGGGAACCCAGGATACACAGCTTGTGCGCGGCATCGATACCTTCCACATCGAAGGTGGGATCGGCCTCGGCATAACCCAGCGCCTGCGCCTCGGCCAGCACATCGGCAAAGTCACGGCCTTTGTCACGCATTTCGGTCAGAATGAAATTGCCGGTACCGTTGATAATGCCCGCAATCCAGTCGATACGGTTGGCCGCCAACCCTTCACGCACGGCCTTGATGATCGGCATGCCACCGGCGACGGCCGCCTCGAACGCCACCATAACTCCTTTCTTCTGGGCAGCGGCAAAAATCTCGTTGCCGTGCGTGGCAATCAGCGCCTTGTTGGCCGTAACCACGTGCTTGCCGTTGGCAATCGCTCTCAGCACCAGCTCGCGTGCCGGCTCATAGCCGCCGATCAGTTCCACGACAATGTCGATATCCGGGTCATCCACCACCGCGAAGGCATCATCGCTGACACGAATGTTCTGGATACCCGGCACAGTGTCCGAGTCGTACTCGCGCGCCGCCGCGTAGGTAATTTCAATACCCCGTCCGGCGCGGCGTTCGATTTCCTCCGCGTTGCGGCGCAGTACATTAAAGGTACCGCCACCGACGGTACCCAGACCCAGTAACCCTACTTTAACCGGTTTCAAGAACCCCCCTCGCCCGCTGCTGCGAGTAATGTGTTGTCGTTACGGAACATGTCCCGTATGCCACGCACCGCCTGACGGGTGCGGTGCTCGTTTTCAATCAGGCCGAAGCGCACAAAACTGTCGCCGTATTCACCAAAACCAATACCGGGTGATACCGCCACCTTCGCTTCCGCCAGCAATTTCTTGGTGAACTCCAGCGAACCCATCTCACGATAGGGCTCGGGAATCGGCGCCCACACAAACATGGTCGCTTTCGGTTTCTCGACCTGCCAGCCGATACTGTTCAGGCCATCGCACAGCACATCGCGCCGGCTCTTGTAGGTCGCCACGATTTCATCCACACAATCCTGCGGCCCTTCCAGTGCTGCGATCGCCGCCACCTGGATCGGCGTGAACATTCCATAGTCGAGATACGACTTGATGCGCGTGAGCGCGGCCACCAGTGTTTTGTTGCCGCACATAAACCCGACACGCCAGCCCGGCATGTTGTAACTCTTGGACAGGGAATAAAACTCCACCGCAATCTCTTTCGCACCCTCTACCTGCAAAATGGACGGCGCCTTGTAGCCGTCAAACACCAGGTCGGCATAGGCCAGATCGTGCACCACCCAGATCTCGTGCTCGCGGGCAATGGCCACCACGCGCTCGAAGAAATCCAGCTCGACACACTGGGTGGTCGGGTTGCCGGGAAAATTCAGAATCAGCATCTTCGGTTTCGGCCAACTGTCCTTGATGGCCTTTTCCAGCTCCTCGAAGAACGTCTGTTCGCCACCGGTCAGGGGGACGTGACGGATATCGGCACCCGCGATCACAATGCCATAGGGATGGATCGGGTACGCCGGGTTAGGCACCAGCACCGCGTCACCCGGCCCGACCGTGGCCAGCGCCAGGTGCGCCAGACCTTCCTTGGAGCCAATCGTGACAATCGCCTCGGTTTCAGGGTCCAGCGACACCGCGTATTTACGCTGGTACCAGTCGCAGATCGCCTTGCGCAGCCGCGGGATACCGCGCGACATGGAATAGCGGTGCGTATCGTTTCGATGCGCCGCCTCGCACAACTTGTCGACAATATGCGGCGGTGTCGGGCGGTCCGGATTACCCATGCCAAAATCAATGATATCCTCGCCACGCGCCCGAGCGGCCGCCTTCAACTCATTGACAATATTGAAGACATACGGCGGCAAACGTTTGATTCTGGGAAAGTCGTCCACGGACTGCTCTGTCGGTTGCGTAATTTTCACGGAAAACAAAACGCGTAGGGTACTGAAATTATTGAAATGTCACAAGCCGCAGACTATCGTTGCGACCATGCATTTTGTTCAGGAAGACTTCAGCAGCGATTTATTGATCCGTGGCTACGACGACGGGGAGATTCGTGTCGGCGGACAAAGCTACAACCGCAGCATTATTCTCACCCACCAACGCATCATCGATGACTGGCGGCCGCAGAACAAGGGGGAGCTGGAAGCCGGGGATTTTGAGCTGATTCGAACGCTGGATGTGGAGATTATGCTGCTGGGTACCGGATCGGTACTGAGCTTTCCCTCTCCGGCACTGACGGCACCGTTACTGGAAGCGGGAATCGGGGTGGAAGTAATGGACACGGCGGCGGCGTGCAGGACATTTAATGTCTTGTTGGCAGAGGGGCGGCCGGTGGCTGCGGCATTGTTGTTGGGGTAGGTTTGGTGATGGAGGTCTGGCGTTGACTTGATACTTCGGGCTTTGTAGTCTCCGCTGAAAGATTCGTAAAATCTAGAAGCGCTATATCAGAACTGTAAGATTGACTTAATTGGCCAATTGGAAGGCCACTATAACAATAGTCGAGGGATGAGTTAATGATTACGGGGAGTTATCTTTTCAGATTATGGCGTCGAGCCTGGCTGATGCTTCAAACGAATCTTGTTTTATTTATTTTTACGGTTTCATATGGCATTCATGCCGAACCTGTAAAAAGGGCGCCAATTCTTACATGGTCTGATACGTGCAATGTGCCAGGTGATTATAATTCCGGGCAAGAAGTCTGCGATGCAAGGACTGCCTGGATCAATTGGTACCAACCCTTAATATTCGACCCAAGCTATGCGTATAGCCCCGGACCTGAAGGTGCTTGCATCAATGTACGTTCTTCCGGATCTATTGACAGGATGGGTTGGCCTCGTAACGACTACCATTGCCCGCTAGGATATAGCCGCAGAAATTCTACTGCCACTCAGTGCATATCAATTTCAACCTGGGTTTACTTTGAAGGTGATTCTGCCTGGTGTGAAAGAAATGGATTGGATGCTGAAAAAAACCTCGGAAGCTGTAACGGTCCTTCACCTTTTTTAAGTAACCCAATTCATTCCGGAACCGGGAATAAGTTTCAACAGGAGACGGATATAAATGGGGCCAAATCACACTCGCCCGGGTTCACGCGATTCTACAATTCATTTCAATATCAACCTGACACGGTAATCCGAGCGCCGATCCTGGGTCACGGTTGGCGGCATAACTACATGGCCAGTGTACGTTTAGATGCAAGCTCATCAATCTCAACTGCTACATTACAAAGATCAGATGGGAAAACGATATTTTTTACCTTGTCCGGGAATTTGTGGGTCCCCGATGCAGATGTTTTTTCGAAGCTTGATCGTACGACAGATGAAAATGGTGTTCCAACCGGCTGGCAACACACTACTCTTGATAACACTGTGGAACTTTATGATCTAAATGGCATCTTGATTTCCATTACTGATGTTCTCGGCGACACCCAATATCTCTCTTACGATACCAATGGACGTCTTGATCGCATCGATACCGATATCGGGGAATATCTTCAATTTGGATACGATGCCTCGAATCGTATTGCGACCATTACCGACCACACCGGTCGGATATGGGGATATCGCTATGATGCCTCTAACAACCTGGAATACGTTGACAACGCTGATGGCACGACCAAACAGTACCATTACGAAGACGCCAACTTCCCAAATGTCCTGACCGGCATTACCGATGAGCGCGGTATTCGCTACGCGACCTGGACGTATGATGCTCAGGGAAGAGCCAGCAGGGGTACCCACGCCGGGAACGCTGAGCGTGTTGATATCACATACAACACTGACGGCACACGCACGGTAACCAACAGCCTGGGGCAATCCAGCACTTACACAACTACAGTGCAACAGGGCGTGTCTCTGCTCACTGGTGTTCTGGGCCCTGGTTGTTCAACCTGCGGTGGTAGTAACACCAGCTATAGCTATGATCCAGCCAGTAACAAATTACTGGACAGGACTGAAAATGGCCTCACCACCGCCTACGGCAGCTACAACCTCAAAGGCCAGTACGGCTACAAGATCGAAGCCCAGGGCACACCCGAGCAACACCGCACCGACTACACTTACGACGCACGGTTCTACAACAAGATCGCCACCATCATCGAACCGTCGGTCTTCGCCAGCGACCCGACAGTACAGTGCACAGTCGGTACCGATTGCAAAGTTACAACGTATACCTATGATAACTTTGGCAACCGCACATCAGAAACCATCAATGGCTTCACACCGTCCGGCATGCCGGTCACCAGCGCCACCACCTGGGCCTACACCGCCCCCCTCAACCAGGTCAGCCAGATCGACGGTCCACGCACCGATGTAGCGGATATTACCCAATACCGCTATTACCCCAACGACACCACCATCCCCGTCGGCACCCGCGCGCGCCTGCGCGAGATCGAAGATGCCAACGGCGTACTGACCCGTTCCAACATCCAGTACACCGCCACCGGTAAAGTGTCTTCCGAGGCACGCCCCAACGGCCTGACATTGAGCTACACGTACTACCCCGGCAACGATCGCCTTCAGACCCTCACCGAGTCAGACGGCACAAGTACACGCACCACGCGCTGGACCTACCTCGCCACCGGCGAAGTCCAGACCATCACCACCGGAGACGGCAGCCCCGACGCCACTACCCTCACCTTCGGCTACGACGACGCCCGCCGCCTGACGCGCATTACCGACGGTCTCGGCAACCACATCGACTACACGCTGGACACCGAAGGCAACCGCCTGGCCGAGACCACCTTTGATGCCAACGGCACGCCATCCAGCACGGCCGATGATGTATTGACCAGACAACTCACCCAGACCTTCGACATCTACAATCGCCTGGACACCAGCGCCCAGGCCAACGAGACCACCAACCCGACCCTCGCCCCCGACGGCACGCTGGATAACAGCACCGACGGCAACGGCCGTCTCACCGAATACAGCTACGACGCCCTGCGACGCCTCACGCAGGTGCAACAGGACTTCGGCGGCACCGACCCCACCACCGCCAATGCCACCACCCAATACAACTACGACGTCGCCGACCGCCTCACCACCGTCACCGACCCCGTCAACGGCAACACCACCTATGCCTATGATGACCTCGGCAACCTCATCACCCGGACCAGCCCCGATACCGGGACCACCACCTTCGTCTATGACCCGGCCGGCAACCTGATTCAGAAGACCGCCGCGGTCGGCACGCCGGACGAAAGCACCTTCACCTACACCTACGACGCCCTCAATCGCCTGACCCGCCTCGATGCCCCCGGCACCGTGGATGACATCACCTACACCTACGACACCTGCCTGAACGGCCGTGGCCGCCTGTGCGCCGTCACCTATGGCGACCCCGCCGCCAGCTTCCCGGCCGGCAACACCGTCCACTACCAGTACAACGCCTTTGGTGACATCACCTTCCACCAGGGCAGCGGCTACAGCTACGATGCCGCCGGGCGCCTCAAGACCCTCACCTACCCCGGTGGCGCCACCCTCACCTACAGCTATGACGCCGCCGGACAGGTCAGCCAGCTGGATTTCACCGTCAACGGCGCCACCGAAACCCTCGCCAGCAACCTCGCCTATGCCCCGTTCGGGCCGCTGACCAACCTCAGCTACGGCAATGGCCTCACCCTCATCCAGAGCGTCGACAGCGCCTACCGGCTCAGCGATCAGACCATACCCGGCGTGCTGGAACGCAGCTACCTCAACCAGTACGACGCCAACGGTAACCGCACCGGGCACACCGATGCCCTCGCCACGCCCACCCAGAGCAGCTTCAGCTACGACCCGCTCAACCGCCTCGACACCGGCAGTGGCCCGTTCGGAGCAAGAGACTATGACTACGATAAAAACGGCAACCGTACCCAATTGATCGCCGACAGCGTCATCACCGCCTCCGCCTACGCGCCCAACAGTAATCGCCTGGACACACTGGGCGCCGCCGACGTCATCCTCGATGCCCACGGCAACACCACCGGCAACGGCGTCTGGAGCTACAGCTACAACCCCCACAACCGCCTGATCGATGCGAGCGAGGCCGCCACCCTCAAGGTCACCTTCGCCTACAACGGCCTCGGCCAGCGCATCCGCAAAACCAACGCCACCACCGCCGGCAACAGTCGCCACTTCCTCTATGGCACAAACGGTGAACTGCTCGCCGAGACCGATGACCAGGGCAACCTGCTGTGGGCAACGATCTACCTCAATGGCCAGCCGCTGGCGCGTTACAGTCCGGATGATGATAGCGACGGTATCCCCAACCACATCGAGGCTGATGCCGGCACCCTGCCCATCAACACCGATGACGATGGCGACACCCTCACCAACCTGGAAGAATGGTTCAGCTACGGCACCGACAGCAACACCGTCGACAGTGACGGGGATGGCATCAATGACAATGTCGAGATCGCATCCCACACCGACCCAACCAACCCGGCCAGCGTGGTCGGCGATGGGGATCTGAACCACGACGGGCAGGTGAACCTGGGGGATCTCGTGTTGTTGTACCAGTATGTGCTGGGGACCCGGGCGATCACGCCGGATGCGTTGAGTCATGGGGATATGAACCGGGATGGGCTGTTGAATACGCCGGATGTGTTGTTGTTGCAGAAGCTGTTGCTGACGAGCTGGTTCGACTGGGGACAAACCGAAAACAGCATCCTCGCCTGGCTCATTCCTACCAGTCAGGCGGCCTTGCCCGCTAACAGCGGTGTACTCTACTATCTTCACAATGATCCGCTCGGCACGCCGCTGGCGATGACGGATGCAGCGGGCACCGTGGTATGGACGGCGAGTTATGATCCGTTTGGGAAGGCGACGGTTGATGAGGATGTGGACGGGGATGGGAATAGCGTCACATTAAATGTACGGTTCCCGGGGCAGTATTACGACAGTGAAACTCGGCTGCATTACAACATAAACCGATATTACGATCCTACAACTGGTCGCTACCTAACTAGCGATCCTTTAGGTGTTCGCCCAAGCTTAAACACATATGCATATGTGGATGATCAGCCCATTAACTGGTTTGATGTGTATGGATTAGCCAAAGATTGTTCGTATTGGGGAGGCACTAATTGCAGAGAAAGTCCTGCGCCATTACCTGAAAACGGTAATGTACGTCCTGGTTTTGGCGACCAAGACTTTGTGTGTACTGGCGCTGGAGCACGTATCCAGAAGCTATTCGACAATGGTAGCAACGGCGCGTGCTTAACCGAATGTTGCGCACAACATGATAGTTGCTATGAACTTTACGAATGCAATGCCTCATCATGGCGTAGAAACATATTTGGCGCAGATAGACCTTGCCAAAAGTGCAACAAGGAAGCCATTAATTGTTTCTTGAATGCACGAAATAAGAAGGACTGTGGTTCTGGAGTTTGCGGGTTATGAAACAGGCTAATGTCACTTTATACATTATTGGTGTTGTTGCTGGAACAAGTTCTGCAATTATCCAGTATGTTTTTCATACAAGGTACGGGGTAAGTCAGGCGGATTTGGCTGAAATATGGTTAAAAGGATGTTATCCAACACTGATAGTCATATCATTTATCATTCCATTTTTTGGCGCAATTTCTCCTTGGAAATGGGCTCTGGTTTTAGCGCTTAGCGACTACGCATCTACCTCATTAATGATTGGAGTTCAGGCTCCGCCCTTGGAGATATTGTTCATGTTGATAATGGCCATTCCTTACGTGATGGTTTCCTATATAGCGAGCCTTATCAAAAGTAAACTTTCGCTCGGTAAAAAATAGGCTTCCCGGGACAGTATTATGATCAGGAAACGGAGCTGCATTACAACGGAGATAAAGAGATAAAATGGACGCAGTAAAAGTAAAGGAGACGGAGGGAATATATTTTAGTCAGCTCCAGCTCTCCATCCCCCTTTCAACATCATCTGCGTTACACTTTGGTTTCATTTTTCGGCACTGCAAAGGAGTTGCTATGCCAAGACGAGCACGGATGTATGTTCCGTGCATACCCTCCGCCCCCATTTACCGACCGTGCCAAATTAACCTTCCCCAACCACCTTCGACATCACCACAAACTTCTCCTGATACTCCGCCTTGCTATAAAACCGCCGCGCCTCTTCATTATCAGCAGTGACACGCAGCGCAATACGGGTCGCGCCCATTTCACTGGCCCTGGCCTCTCCCTCCCGAATCAGCAATGAACCTGCCCCCTTCTTGCGGTGTTCAGGAACGACATACAGGTCAGACATATAGGCATATGCGTCTTCGCTACCATTTTCTGCAGCAGTGGTTTCAGGCTTCAACAGGCAAACAAAGCCGATCAGGCTGTCGTCCTGTACGGCAACCAGCACAACACCCTTGCCGCTTTCCTGGATCTGCAGGATATGTGACACGTAGGCCTGTCGCGCAGGATTCTCTCCGTCAGCCGCATCGACATCCCCGTACTGTTCTGCATAGTTTTGTACAGCCAGGTCACGCAGTAGCCGCGCCTCATTACTATCGAAACTCCGGATGATTGTCATTTACCCACCTTGTTGCCGCTTCGGTACCAGTTCGCCTGCCTAACTGCATGATATCGCAGGATTTCAATATAAACCGACATGGTGAGAAACTTCCATTCCTCTATCAAGCTCATCACCCGTTGGCCGATTTATCATAGCGTGCTGTTCAACGGCAACGAATATAAGGGGACAGATCTATTTACAGCCCCACACAATGCTTTTAGGAAAAATAAATCTGTCCCCATTAGAGAATAGAGAGTGCAATGAAATTTTCCAACCTGTGTTTAATCCTGCTGATGAGTTTTCCGGTGTTCACTGCGTCCGCTGAGGACGATCCACCAACGGAGCTACCGGCCAATTCCATGAACAATGAACGGCTGGCCGGTATTATCAAGCGACTGGATGACAAGGCCGAAGGCAGGCCGGGTTTCTGGCAGCTTCGGATCGAAGGTCATGAGGTCTCTGTCATTACCGACGAGAAGGCGGACCGGATGCGGATTATCGTGCCTGTTGTTCGGGTTGAATCCCTGGCTGACGGCGAGCTGGTACGCCTGATGCAATCGAATTTTGATTCGGCGCTGGATGCGCGCTATGCCATTGCCAAGGGGATTCTCTGGAGTGCGTTTATTCATCCCCTGTCGAGTCTGACCGACCATGAGTTTATTTCCGGTCTGGGGCAGGCGGTTAATCTGACGATCACATACGGGAAAAGTTACAGTTCGGGGGCGTTGATTTTCCGGGGAGGTGACAGCACGGGTCTGGAACGTCGCGAGTTAATCGATGAATTGCTGGAGCGCGGGTTGTCTATCTGACTCAACCTGCCAGCATTCCTGTTATCTCCCCGATCTCTTCGCGAGCAGCTTCTACCAGCTTGACCGGGTCGACTTCACCCATGGGCAGCCGGTTGAATGCCGGCAATTCAACAAGCGGCGGTGCATCGACTCTTTTCCCACCCACCAGGACAGCATGTAGCTGCGCTACCTGCACGATATCGCAGTAGTCGGCCTCCTCCACGTCGCGGTCCCAGTTTGTAGCTTCTCTGGCGGCTGTTATAAACGGGGGTTCAAACGCCCATTGTTCCAGCAGTAATGCACCCACCGGCCAGGCCAGTTCCTGGATCACCTGCTCAAGCACGTCCGGGTCATGATTGAGGTCGGATCGACGGTCTGCCTGTATGAGCAAAGGTAAAACACCGATGTTGTGCATCAGTCCGGCAAGGAATGCCTGCTCAGGATCAAAACCCGGCAGGTGTGCGGCCAGTGCGTGGCAAATCGCGCCAATGCGAATACTGTGCAGGTAGTAGGCCTTCATACGGTCGTGAATTAGTCTTGTCTGCGGCGTGTACAGGTTTTTCAATACAACAGTCATGACGATAACGCGGGTTGTCTGAAGACCAATACGGGTTATGGCGTTTTGTACCGATTCGACCCGGCTCACGCCGGCGTACATGGCGCTGTTGGCAACCTGAACGATACGCGCAGCGATGACGGGGTCAGCCTGCACGGTGGTCGCAATCTGCCGGAAGTCTGCATCCGGACTCTGGACTGCCCGGCTGATTTTCAGGGCCATGTCCGGCATGCTGGGCAGGTCAACTTCCTGGTGGTAGAAGGCCTGCCGGATTTCATCGATCAAACCGGGCAATGCATCGGAAGACGTGTACTCCTCAACGGTAATGCCGGTGCACGCACCCCGATCCGGTCGCAGGGTTGCGGCATAGTGATCAAAAGTGGCCTGGTTCAACACCATCAGGCGTGCCGGGCGGGTGCAGCGGGCAACAAGTCCACGGGTATGGATACGAAACACCGGCAACAGGGCCCGTTCGTTCCCTGCCGTGACCGTCTGCATGGTTTTGCCATCCGCGATCAGATCTACTTCGCCTTCGAGCAGGTAAACGTGCCGATCGAGGTGCTCGTCAGCGTGCAGTAATTGTCCACCGCCCAGTGTCTCAACGCGCGCGTCACGCGCCAGATCCAGCAGGGCTACATCTCCCATTTCATCCAGGTCACGCAAATCCAGCAGTAACCGCAATACATCCATCACATCTGTAGATGCGTCCATTCCTTACCTCACCTGAACATCACAGGGAAATCCTGCCCATAGATCATGCTATCAACGCCGGATGTAGAATAGAAGCTGACCAACGTTTAATATTGTCAGCATGAGACGACTATTTTCAATACTGATTTTCCTGACGATTATCCTCGTCGCACTGTTTTCGCTGAAACCGGACAGTGAGCATTCCACTGAAACCATCGAGGGGCTGCCCTGGCAGATCGAGGCGCTGCCGGATGGCCGGTCGAGGGTGTTCGGCGTGACGCTGGGGCACAGCACGCTGGAGGACGCGCGCAAACAGCTTGGTGATGACATGGAACTCGCCATTGTGGTCGCGCCCGGCAAGGATACCGGCGGACTGGAAATGTTTTATGGCCATTACAAGGCCGGTGTTTTTTCGGGCAAGCTGGTCATCGCAGCAGACCTGGCACCCGCGGATGTGGCACAACTGGTGGAGCATGCCATCAAGTCAGACTACATGGACAGTGGTGCACGCAAGTTCACGCTCGGCCCGGATGACCTGCCCCGTGCGTTACGCACACCCGTCGCCAGCATGGCCTTCATTCCTGTCGTCAACCTCGATGAAACCTCCGCCATCAAACGCTTCGGGCCTGCCGATAAAACGGTCCATGTCGACGAGCATATTACACGCCTGCTCTACCCCGCCAAGGGACTGGAAATCATTATCAACAACAAGGGTAAAGACGTCCTGCAGTATGTGGCACCGGGAGATTTTGAACGCCTGATCAAGTGATCCGCGGGATAGGCCGATAAACCGCCAATACCCGCACCGGATACACCTCATGCCGCGACTGTTATTGGCTATCTCGCTGTTACTACTGCAAATGAGCGCTGACGCCGGCTCACTGGTGCGCTACAGCTTCGATGACGATCAGCTCGATACCGGCCCGGATACCTTCCGTATTTTCGAGTATTCCAGGGGCACAGTGAACCTCAGTTCCCGGTTCCCGTTCAGCGGTTATTACTCGGTCGAGATCCGTGACGCCGACCACGATGGCGGCTTTCCCGAGTTGCAGGGGTTTTTTCCGATGCAGGCATCGGGCACGCTGCATGTCCACTTCGCCTTTATGACCCCCGAACCTGACGAGCCCTTTAACATCGCACTGGCAGGCCCGAAATGGTTCAGTATGAAAAAAGACGGTATCGGCTTCTGGCTGAACAACAAGCACGGGTACTTCCAGCACATGTCAGACAATAGCTGGAAGCGGCTCAACCGGATTACGCCCTTTGAATGGTACCTGGTCGACCTGAGTTACCACGTCAGCGAAGGCCGCTATGACTTGCAGATACGCGAAGCACACACCGACAAGCCGCTGGTTGATATCACCGGCGCGATGAACGCCGCCGGCACAGCCGATTCAAAAGTGTATGTCTTTTCCTTTATCGGTGATCTGCCCGACAGGGACAATGCCGTTATCTATGTAGATGATATCGATATCGAAAGCAGCCTGGGTATCCATCGCAGCGAACTGATTGCCCCGGGGCGCCGAAAACTGTTTATCGATTACTGGCAGGACCTGCAGAAAGCATCCCGCAACAAGGTACAGTGTGTGCCGTACACCACCTTTGCGGATTTCGGAATTGATAACTATACCCTGTCTGTTCTGCGCACCCAGGGACAGTTACAGACGTTACAACAGCTTTTGCATGCGCCCCTGAGTCATATCACCACGGAAAGTATCGATGCATTATCGGCCAGCCCCGAGCTGGTTGCGGTGGCGCTGTGGCGACTCGGGTGCGGCGCCATGGATAACCGGGATCCGCAACAGGCGCTGGTGTATTTCCGTGGTGCGGAACAGGCGACACCCGGCGGTAAAATCTATAATCTGTCACAGACGCTGGCACTCGCCGCATTGAACCGCTTTGACGAAGTGGATTCCCGGATCGCCTCGGTTTACGGGCTCTGGTACGGCGACACACGTTTTGCGGCTGCAGAAGCGATGATTGGCATGGCTCGCGGCGATCTGTGGGCCAGTGAGAATGTGCTGCGCGAACCTGCCGAGGCCTTTCCCGATAATTTTGACAGTGAATCACTGGCCGACCTGTGGAGTGATGCCCCGTCGACGCAGCTCATTCAGGCACTGCAGGCCGGGCACCCTGACGACTGGCCGCGTTACCTGAAACAACGGCTGGTCGCGGAACAATACTTTTTCGTGTTGTTATGGCGCGAGGCCTATACCGAGGCCTTCAACTTTGCACAGCGCATGGCTGATGGCCTCGCCGGGCACGGCCGGTCTGCCGGTGTATGGCTTGAATTCCAGGGTAATGCTGCGTTTCTGATGGGCGACTACGGGCTGGCCGAACAACGCTATGAATCGGCGCTGGAACAGAACAGCACCGACCGGGCCGGTTCAGGCAGCGTCTATCTCAAACTGTCCGACCTGTATTTTCTGATAGGCGATGCAGAAAACGAGCGCCACTACCGCGAGCTTGTTTACGGCAGCCTCGATGAACAATAATACGGCATCAGCCGAACAGGGCATCTGACGAAAAGCCTTCGCTCTCCAGTATCTCACGCAAGCGTTTCAGGGCGTCCATCTGGATCTGTCGGACTCTTTCACGGGTAACGCCAATTTCGTTACCGACTTCTTCGAGGGTGGAAATTTTGTAGCCATGCAGACCGAAACGACGTTCCACCACCTCACGCTGTTTATCTGACAACTGTGCAATCCAGGTTTCGAGGTTGGCGAGTACGTCTTCATCCTGCAACAGCTCGGAAGGATCGGTATTGCTTTCATCCGGGATAGAATCAATCAGTGTCTTGCCCGAGTCGGAGTCCTTGCTGATAGGCACATCGACAGAGGTTACGCGCTCGTTGAGCTTGAGCAGCCGCTTGACGTCTTTCATCGGCTTGTCGAGCAGTTCTGCGATTTCTTCGGCGTTGGGTTCGTGGTCCAGTGATTGCGCCAGGCGACGCGCGGCATGCAGGTAGCTGTTGAGTTCCTTGACCACGTGGATCGGCAGACGAATGGTACGCGTCTGGTTCATGATGCCGCGTTCGATGGTCTGGCGTATCCACCAGGTGGCATAGGTCGAGAAACGAAATCCACGTTCCGGGTCGAATTTTTCAACGGCGCGGATCAGGCCGAGATTACCTTCCTCGATCAGGTCCAGGAAGGCCAGCCCGCGGTTGATGTAGCGGCGGGCAATTTTCACCACCAGCCGCAGGTTACTTTCGATCATCCGCCGCCGGCCGCTATCATCGCCTTTTTGCGCCAGCCTCGAATAGTAGACTTCTTCTTCGGCGGTCAGTAACGGAGAGAAACCGATTTCATTGAGGTACATCCGGGTAGCGTCGAAATGCGCATCGGTTTCCGGCGGTTCCTTGAGACGGGGTTTTACAGGTTCAGCAACCGGTTCGGCAAAATCCAGCGCGCTGGCTACCGCGTTACCCGTTGATGCCTTGTTGCTGATCGGTTTCTGGCGATTTGTGGCCATTCATACCTCGGCGGCTTCTTGTACCCATCCGTTACCGGGTGATGCGACATGGCACAACCCCGGCAGTATTATTCTATCGTTTGGGCAAGTAGCGTAGTGGATCGACAGGCTGACCTTTTTTGCGTATTTCAAAATGCAATTCGGTCCGGTCGGTCGCACTGCTACCCATGCGGGCAATCAATTCGCCCTTCTTTACCCACTGACCTTCCTTGGCAACCAACTTTCGGTTGTGCGCGTAAGCACTGAGAAAGTCTTTATTATGTTTAATGATGATAAGCCTACCGTAACCACTAAGTCCACTCCCTGCATAAACAACCTTGCCGGCCGCCGCGGCACGCACCGGGCTACCCGCTTTACCTGCGATATCAATGCCTTTCTTGCCGGTCGAGCGCGGGTCAAAGCGTCGAATAAGCTTGCCGCTGGCCGGCCAGGTCCAGCTGGGCGGGCCTTTGCCGGCAACCAAACCGGTTCTGGTCGCCGGCCTTGCGGCTGCCGGCTTTGTGGCACTGGGCCGGGTTACTTTGGGTTGAGACGGACGCACGGTTGAAGTCGTGGCCGGCTTTGGAGCCCGGGACACACGTGGCTTTGGCTTGCTGGGTGAAATTTTACGCCGCACGAGAGCAGTTGTTTTCGGCGGTGCCAGGCGGATTTTCTGTCCGCGAAAAATGGTATAGGGCTGACGTATACCGTTCCAGGCAGCCAGTTCCTCGACCGTTTTGCCATACAGAAAGGCCACCGAGTACAGCGTGTCACCCTGCCCCACGATGTGGGTGGAGGGGATGCGCGCCGGCTGGCGGCTGCGGTCACCGACCGGGGCATTGACCGGACCTGTCGAGCAGGCCGGAAGCAGGCAACATAACAACAGCCATACCCGCCAGCGCATCACTGTTTCCTGATCATCCACCAGGCCACGACAGCGAGCACCACCAGCGACCAGCCGATCCACTCGACATAACGTCGTATACGCCCTTCCATGGCTTCACCACCCCAGGCGAGCAATCCGGCCACCAGGAAAAAGCGTCCGCCACGACCGACGGCCGAGGCAAGCACAAACGGGAAGAAACTCATCGACAGGGCACCCGCGGAAATGGTGAACACCTTGTAGGGAATAGGAGAAAAGCCGGCAATCAGTACCGCCCAGAAGCCCCAGTCATTAAACCAGCCTGAGGCCTTTTCATACGCATGCGCATAACGCCCGCCTTCGCCGATTAACGGTTGCACCCACTCCAGTGCAAAATGGCCAATGGCGTAACCTGCCATACCACCGATCACTGACATCAGTGTCGTCAATGCGGCGTAGTACATGGCTCGCTGCGGTTTCGCCAGTGTCATGGGCATCAACATGACATCCGGGGGAACCGGAAAGAAAGAAGACTCGGCAAAACTGAGCGCGCCGAGGTACTGTGGGGCGCGAGGGTGCCGGGACCAGCCCAGTGTCATGTCGTACAGGCGTGTAAACAGTTTCACTAACCCTCGCCCCCCAGCAGGGGGACAAAGACGACCGGTTCAAAGTCTTCACGTTCATAAACCGTCGGGGTACGGGTCACTGTAATCAGTGTCTGCTGGTCCCGTCCACCCAGTGGCATAACCAGGCGGCCGCCTGTCTTGAGTTGTTCCAGCAAGGCCTCGGGAATATCCGCAGCGCCGGCAGTCACCATAATCGCGTCGAACGGCCCGAACTGCGGCCAGCCCCAACTGCCGTCACTGTGCTGGACGCGGATATTTCGCAAACCCAGTTGCCGAAAACGCTGCCGCGCCTGCGTCGCCAGGGGTTCGATGCGTTCGGTACTGTATACCTTGTCGACCAGGCCCGCCAGAATCGCGGCCTGGTAACCGGAACCGGTACCGACTTCCAGTACGACCTTCGGCTCCACTTCGAGCAGTAACTCCGTCATGCGCGCCACAATGTAAGGCTGGGAGATAGTCTGGCCATGTCCGATCGGCAGCGAAGTGTCCTCGTAGGCGCGCGTTGCCAGTGCCTCGTCCAGGAACAGGTGGCGTGGTGTCGAGGCCATCGTCTCCAGCACCCGGTTGTTGTGTATACCCTCCTCGCGTAACCGCGCAACCAGCCGGTCGCGGGTGCGCTGGGAGGTCATGCCGATACCCTGACTGGATGTTTTCAAGATGGCTCCAGTGTGTCGCCAAGACAGCGACCCACCTGTTCGAGTACGGCATGCTGCGTCAGGTCGACGTGGATTGGCGTGACAGATACATAGCCATTACGCACCGCGTGAAAATCTGTACCCGGCCCGGCGTCCTGCTCACTGCCGGGCGGCCCGACCCAGTAGATTGGCCGTCCGCGCGGATCTGTTTCACGAATGACCGGTTCGGAGCGATGCCGGTTACCGAGACGCGTGCTCTGCCAGCCCTTGAGCTGGTCAAACGGGATATCCGGGACATTGACATTGAGAATGGTCTCCGGTGGCACAGGCTCACACTCAAGCCGCCTGAGCAACGCCAGTACCACCTGTGCCGCCGTCTCGAAATGCTTCGGCTGGAAGGAGACACAGGACACGGCAATTGCGGGCAGACCGAGGAAGCGGCCCTCCATGGCAGCCGCCACAGTACCCGAATAGATCACGTCATCACCCAGGTTGGCGCCGGCATTGATCCCCGATACCACCATATCCGGCTCATGCTCGAGCAACCCGGTAATGGCGAGATGGACACAGTCCGTGGGCGTACCCTCCACATAGGTATAGCCATTCTCACCCTTCCGGGCGCGTAACGGGCTGTCCAGGGTCAGAGAGTTACTGGCCCCGCTGCGGTCGCGCTCAGGGGCCACGACGGTCACTTCGGCCACTGTCTGCAGGGCATCGGCCAGGTAACGGATGCCCGGCGCGCGGTAACCATCATCATTGGAAATCAGAATTCGCATTTGTTGCCAATGATACCCGAGTCCGCCGCATACGCCCATTACCCACGCCATAAAAACGGTTACAATCCGGACACATGGATAAGCCGGATTCTGAAGATGTCAAACTGTTTCGGGACAGTGTCGGTGCGGTAAAACCGGTCAACCACGACCGGGTCGTTCCGCACCGTCGCCCGGTATCGCCCCGCCCGGTGTTTCGGGAACGTGATGAGACCGAGGTTTTACGCGACATGTTGTCCGATCTGTTCGATCCGGCCGATATGGAAACCGGTGATGAACTGCTCTATATCCGCCCCGGTCTGCAGCAGCGGACTATCCGCCAACTGCGCCGCGGCAAGTTGTCGGTCGATGCCGAGCTGGATTTACACGGCATGACGGTCCCGGTCGCCCGCAGTGCAGTCGCGGGGTTCCTGCGTGAGTGCCAGCGCCGTCACGTCCAGTGCGCACGTATTATTCACGGCAAGGGGCTAGGGTCACGACACCGGGCACCGGTGCTGAAGCTCAAGATCGGCGGCTGGCTGCGGCAGCGCGATGAAGTACTGGCCTACTGTTCCGCGCGACACTGCGACGGCGGAACAGGGGCGCTTTACGTGCTGCTTAAACGCAAGTAGACGATTGAGACGTCAGGTATGCCAGGCGTTTCGTGCACCGAACAGGGCACTTCCTACTCTGACCATGGTTGCGCCTTCTTCAATAGCCAGAAGATAGTCGCCACTCATACCCATGGATAATTCGGAAAATGCTTCACCGTAGAGCATACGACAGGATTCAAGTAATTCGCGCAGGCGAGCGAAACTTCGGCGCGTTTCGGATTCCGGAATTTCTCGGTAACCGATGGTCATCAGTCCGCGCAGGCGTATTCCCTGCAACCCCGCTTCAAGCACAGTCTCGATCAACGGAGCCAGTTCGTCTTCTGCAAGACCGTGCTTTGCCGGGTCACCGCTGACATTGACCTGCAAGAGCAGGTTGACGCACTGTCCGGCCTCACAGGCGGACTGTGAAATACGCCGTGCGAGCTTTGCACTGTCAATTGTATGCACCCAATTAAAATTGCCACCGATGTGCCGGGTTTTGTTGGATTGAAGGTGCCCGATAAAATGCCATTCGACCGGTGGATTGTTGAGCCGCTCGATCTTGGCGAGTGCTTCCTGCACCTGGTTTTCGCCGAAGTCTTTCTGGCCACAGGCGATCAGTGCTTCAATGGCCTCAGGCGGTTGCTGTTTTGATACGGCGATGAGCCGCACTTCATCGGCGCTGCGGCCTGCCCGCTCTGCGGTCTCGGCAATACGCTGCCTGACCACGGCTATCGCGTCACACAGATTCATCCGCCGTCTTTACCTCGTGGCCCACAGCACCCTCTCGGGCGTTGTACGCCTTCACCTCGAAGACTTCGTATAGCAGGCTTGTGGCATAGCTGCCTGCGGGCAGGCTGAAGGATAATAGCCATTGCTGTTCTGCATCCTGTACACCGGACAGCTCGCCCGGCATCACACGCAGTGCGCGGCGTGCGTGTTTCATGCGAAACGCATCAAGGCCGACGATCCAGTCACGGTACGGCGACAGCACCTTGTGTTCAAGCATGGCAGCCTCACCGCTTACCATCACATCACCGCTCCCGCACAAGGGTCCGGTAGGATGAATCTCACCGGCACAACAGCGTGCTTCGATATCGGTATCTGTATCATCCGGTGTGAACACGGCGGACTTCCCTTCCAGCTGAAACGCATCTCCCTGCATTGGCCGGTTCCAGTTGCCTGCTTCTATTCGCGCGGCGAGTACCTGGTTGAACAGTGCCGAGCGAACCGAAGACAACCAGATGCTGCGTTTATTGCGGGAAACACGCGCCTTTGGCCTGGCAAGCAAACGCGCTGCCTGGACAAGGTTGTCACCCTCATGGCCGAAACGTTGCGCGCCAAAACTGTTGGGTATTCCCTGCCTCAATTGGGCAAGACGTGTTTCGATCGCCCCGGCATCAGCATCGACATCGCGAACACGAATCCGGAAACGATTGCCACGCAACGCACCGGTCTTCAGTTTACGGCTGTGACGCCTGGCCTCCAGTACCTGAAAGTCTTCATTGTCGATGGCTTGCCAGTCCGGGTCTGCGCGGCCCGGGAGCTGTACTGAAAACCATTGCTCGGTAACGGCGTAGCGGTCTTTCATCCCGGCGTAACTGACATTTTTTTGTGACACACCGGCAAAGTCCGCCAGCTGTTTGGCCACCCATGCAGTATTGGTATTGCGTTTGAGAATGCGAAGCCAGCAATGCTCGCCGTCGCCATCCGGCGTGACCAGTGGTATTTCTGTCACCTGGAAATCTTCAGGCAGCGTACGGATGGTGCCCGACCCCACCGCGCCGCCACAAGCCCGCGGCAGTATCAGCGGTATCGACTCATTCATCCAGCAAAACCACGGCGAATACCGCTATGCCTTCCTTGCGGCCGGTAAAGCCAAGGTGTTCCGTGGTTGTGGCTTTGACATTGATACGAGTGGCATCAACATGCAGGTCATCGGCGATGTTGTCACGCATGGTATCGACATAAGGCGCAAGTTTCGGTGCCTGCGCAACCAGCGTGAGATCCGCATTGCTGACACCCAGGCCACGCTCATCCAGCTGTGTGACAACACGACGTAACAGTTCGCGACTGTCGATATCCAGGAATGCTGCATCACTGTCCGGGAAGTGACGACCGATGTCGCCCAGACCGGCGGCGCCCAGCAACGCATCACACAACGCATGCAGCAGCACATCACCGTCCGAGTGCGCTTTCAAGCCGTGTGAGTGCGGAATTTCAACACCACCCAGCACCAGGCGACCGCCTGCCTCAAAGGCATGGACATCAATGCCCTGACCGATTTTCATAAGCGCCCCTGTTGTCGCAAGTACATTTCCGCCAGGGGCAGATCTTCCGGACGGGTGATTTTAAGATTATCGGCGTGCCCTTCCACCATCAACGGGTGTTCACCGGCGTGCTCCATCGCTGAAGCTTCATCAGTCACTTCAAAGCCATCGCGCAAGGCAGCTTCCAGTACCTCCCGAAGACGCGCAAGGCGGAACATTTGTGGCGTTTGCGCATGCCAGAGATTGTCCCTGGCCACAGTGGACTGAATCACATGATCTGCATCAGTGCGTTTTATCGTATCCTGCACCGGTACGCCAAGCAGACCACCGACCGGGTGTCCGGACAGCGTTTCGATCAACTTGTGCAGATCGGATGTGCGTACGCAGGGACGGGCGGCATCGTGAACCAGTACCCAGTCATCCCCTGACGCCTTGTTGCCATCCAGTGCCTTTAGACCGTTCAGCACAGAATGGCAGCGCTCCTCACCGCCGGCTGCACGCAACAGTCCGTGATTGCTGTAACGCAATGCAATGGCATCCACATCAGGGTCATCCTGGCTGACAAGCACCAGACCGGCAAGCGAAGGGATGGCGCACAGCGCATCAAGGCTGTGTTCAAGTACCGTCTGCGGCCCCAGGCCGAGTAACTGCTTGGGCGTTCTGGCGCCCATGCGACGACCACTGCCAGCCGCCGGGACTACGGCCCAGTAGGCAACTGATTCATTCATCGCCCACTTCCGGCTCCTCGATGATCTGGTAGAAAGTCTCATCGTCGCGGGTCATGCCCAGTTCTTCTCGCGCACGTTCCTCAATAGCGTCCAGGCCCTGCTTGAGGTCCTGAACCTCGGCCTCCAGTGCCTGGTTACGTTCGTGCAGCTCGCGGTTCTCGGCCTTTTGCGCCTCAACCTGCTGATACAGCCCCCAGACTTCTGCCAGGCTGCCATCCCCCACCCAAAGGCGGTACTGCAACAGCACCAGCAAAATTACCAGCAGCCAGATCAGCCAACGCATATCGGGCCGCGCAAGGCGCTATCAGGCGTCAAACGGGTGGAAACCACCGCGACCGGCGTAACTGGCGTCGGAGCCCAGCTGTTCCTCGATACGCATCAGACGGTTGTACTTTGCAACGCGATCCGAACGCGACAGCGATCCGGTCTTGATCTGGGTCGCGCTACTGCCGACGGCGATGTCGGCGATCACCACATCCTCGGTCTCACCTGAACGATGTGAAACCACAGCGGTGTAACCGGCTTTGGTGGCCATATCAATGGCTGCAAGGGTTTCTGTCAGTGTGCCAATCTGGTTGGGCTTGATCAGAATGGAATTTCCGATGTGCTCGTCTATACCACGCTGCAGGATAGCCGTATTGGTGACAAACAAGTCGTCACCCACCAGTTGCACCTTGTCGCCGAGTTTTTCGGTATGCAGTTTCCAGCCATCCCAGTCACTCTCGTCCATCCCGTCCTCAACAGACAGTATGGGGTACTGGTCGACCCAGTTGGCCAGGAAGTCGGTAAAACCTTCGGCATCGAACGATTTGCCTTCCGAGTCCAGCTGGTAACGACCGTCACGATAAAACTCGGAACTGGCGGCATCGATACCCAGGAAAATATCCTCACCGGCCCTGAACCCGGCTTTCTCGATAGCCTCGAGAATGACTTCGATAGCGGCTTCGTTGGATGACAGGTTGGGTGCAAAGCCACCCTCGTCACCAACAGTTGTACTCAGGCCACGACCACCGAGTACCGCTTTAAGTGCGTGAAACACCTCGGCCCCGTAGCGCACGGCTTCGCGAATACTGCCGGCACCCACTGGCAGAATCATGAATTCCTGCAAGTCCACGCTGTTGTCCGCGTGCGCACCACCATTGATGATATTCATCATCGGTACCGGCAACTGGTAAGGCCCGTCACCGTTCAGGTGGCGGTACAGCGGCAGGTTATTCGCGCGCGCTTCGGCCTGTGCCGCCGCCAACGACACCGCCAGCAGTGCATTGGCGCCCAGCCGGCCCTTGTTTTCTGAGCCATCCAGCTCGATCATTTTCTGATCCAGCGCGGCCTGATCGGCAGTATCCATCCCGGTGACAGCATCACGCAGTTCACCATTCACATTGGCAACGGCCTTCAGTACACCCTTGCCTGAATAACGTGCGGCATCTCCGTCGCGCAACTCAACGGCTTCGCGCGTACCTGTCGATGCGCCTGACGGCACTGCCGCACGCCCCATCGAGCCGTCGTCCAGCAACACATCCGCTTCCACGGTGGGATTGCCGCGCGAGTCCAGGATCTCCCTGCCGCGGACATCGATAATCTTTGCCATTTCTACTCCAGATACAAAAGGTTATATAAAATATTTAATGCGCTTCCTGACATGCCGTCACCCCCCGTCATTGCGAGCGCAGCGCGGCAATCTCTTCGACCTGGTGCCAGACTGGAGAAGATTGCCACGCTGCGCTCGCAATGACAGGGCGGGCTACAGTAACTCCGTCTCGGCAAACGGCCGCGATTTTACCGTGTCATCGAGTATCTTCAATGTTTCAAGCAAATCCTTCATTTGCCCCAGTGGCCAGGCATTCGGTCCGTCACTCAGCGCCTTTGAGGGATCCGGGTGTGTTTCCATGAATACACCCGATACACCGGCCGCCATGGCGGCACGCGCCAGTACCGGCACAAACTCGCGCTGCCCGCCGGATACATTGCCCTGTCCGCCTGGTAACTGCACAGAGTGTGTAGCGTCGAACACTACCGGTGCACCGGTATTGCGCATCACGGCCAGTGAACGCATATCCGATACCAGGTTGTTGTATCCAAAGGACACGCCACGCTCACACACCATGATTTGCTCATTGCCGACGGCGCGTGCCTTGTCGACCACGTTTTTCATGTCCCAGGGCGCGAGGAACTGACCCTTCTTGATATTGACCGGTTTGCCGGTGCGCGCCACATTCTGGATGAAGTTGGTCTGGCGACACAGGAACGCCGGTGTCTGCAGTACATCCACCACACTGGCGACTTCATCCAGCGGCGTATCTTCGTGTACATCGGTCAACACCGGCACGCCGATTTCATCCTTGACCTTCTGCAGGATACGCAACCCTTCCTCGATGCCGGGGCCGCGGAAACTGTCAGCTGAAGAACGGTTGGCCTTGTCATAGGAAGACTTGTAAATAAAGGGTATGCCCAGTTCGGCGGTGATCTTCTTCAGCTCGGCGGAAGTGGACAGGGCCAGCTCCTCGCTTTCGATCACGCAGGGGCCTGCGATAAGAAAAAAGGGGGCGTTCAGCCCCACTTCAAATCCACATAAATTCATTGATCAGAAACCTTGTCGTGGTTGAGTGTCAGGCATCCGCCCGCACCAGACCGGGCTGGTCAGCGGGTTTTGCCACGTTACTGTGATGCGCGTTTGCCGCTTCAATGAAGCTGCTGAACAGCGGGTGGCCATCGCGCGGTGTAGAAGTAAACTCGGGGTGAAACTGGCAGGCCAGGAACCAGGGATGGTCAGCGATTTCGACCATTTCCACCAGACTACCATCAGCAGAAGTCCCGCCAATGGTCAGACCGGCTTTCTCCAGTGTTTCCCGGTAGTGATTATTGAACTCGTAACGGTGGCGATGGCGTTCTACTATCTCGTCCTTGCCGTATACCTTGTGTGCCAGGGTTCCCGGTATCAGCTTGCAGGTCTGCCCTCCGAGACGCATGGTGCCGCCAAGATCACTGTCTTCGTCACGGCGCTCGATGTTACCTTCTTCGTCCTGCCATTCGGTAATCAGGCCGATGACCGGGTGCCTGGTATCCTTGCGAAACTCGGTGCTCTGCGCTTCTGCCAGACCGGCCACGTTACGTGCAAATTCTATTACTGCCACCTGCATGCCCAGGCAGATACCCAGGTAAGGTATGCCGTGTTCGCGGGCGTAACGCACCGCCATAATCTTGCCTTCCACACCGCGCTCACCAAAACCGCCCGGCACCAGCACAGCATCGACCTTGCTGAGCACTTCCAGACCCTTCTGCTCGATCACCTCGGAATCCACATAGCGGATCTTTACCTTGGTACGGGTTTTTATACCGGCGTGGATCAGCGCTTCGGACAGGGATTTGTAGGATTCTGTCAGGTTGACGTACTTGCCGACCATCGCAACCGTCACTTCGTGCTCGGGGTGCTCCAGTCGTTCGACGACGTCCTTCCAGTCGGTCAGATCGGCTTCCGGCAGATCAAGCCCCATCAGGTCGACCACGGTGTCATCGAGGTGCTGCTGGTTGAGCAACAAGGGGATTTTGTAAATGCTGTCCACATCGACGGCGGAAATAACCGCGCGGTCCGGCACATTGGTAAACAGCGCAATCTTGCGGCGTTCGTCGACGGGTAGCGGACGATCCGACCGGCACAGCAGAATATCCGGCTGGATACCGATGGAGCGTAATTCCTTTACCGAGTGCTGGGTCGGCTTGGTCTTGATCTCGCCCGACGCAGCGATATACGGCACCAGCGTCAGGTGCATGAACAGCGCCTTCTGGTGGCCCAGCTCGACACCCATCTGGCGAATGGCTTCCAGGAACGGCAGGGATTCGATATCACCGACCGTACCGCCGATTTCCACCATGGCGATATCAGCACCATCGGCGCCGGCGCGAATACAGCGCTTGATCTCGTCGGTAATGTGCGGGATGACCTGCACCGTACCGCCAAGATACTCACCGCGGCGTTCCTTGCGGATAACCGTTTCGTAGATCTGGCCGGTGGTGAAGTTATTGCGCTTGCCCATGGTGGTGCGGATAAAGCGCTCGTAGTGGCCCAGGTCGAGGTCAGTCTCCGCCCCGTCGTTGGTTACGAACACCTCACCGTGCTGGAACGGGCTCATGGTACCCGGATCCACATTGATATAGGGATCCAGCTTCATCATGGTGACTTTGAGGCCCCGGGCTTCGAGCAATGCGCCAAGGGAAGCGGCAGCGATGCCTTTCCCCAATGAGGAAACCACACCGCCAGTTATGAATATAAATCGGGTCATGAAGCTCCGGAAAATGCTGGAGAAAATAGTGTCTGGACGGGAAATCAGACTACCAGAATCGGCCGCGCGAAACAATCCACACAAACGGTAACGCCATCCCGCAGACAGGGCCGCCATTCCCCGGGATCCCGCCTCCCTTGCTAAGCGTACTGTTCAAATTAACAAATTCACCTGTACCATGGCGCCTCAGACCACGGAGAAGACGTATGCCGCAGAGCACTGCATTCGAAAAAGCCGCCACACTCATCGATGCGGCCAATCGCGAAGATCCCAACCAGGAAACGGTGGATGGCAAACCCTGCCCGAAGGAACTCCTCTACTCGCAGCGCATGTCCGACATGCTGCAGCGCTACGCGCCCGATGCCGATGAGGCGATGCAACTTGCCGTCCGCGCCCAGCACATCGAGCGCTGGAAGTCGCCTCGCGACGCCTACCCGGCCGGCCGCAAGGGATACCTGCACTGGCGCAAGGATCTGTATAAATTTCACGCCGAAACCGCTGCGGGATTACTGGCGCAGGCCGGCTGCAGTGAAGAAACGATCGATCGGGTCAGGCAGGCCGTGAGCAAACGTGGCCTCAAGTCCAATCCGGACACCCAGCTGCTTGAAGATGTTATCGGGCTGGTGTTCATCGAGCACTATATGGAAGATTTCGCCGCCCGGCACCCGGACTACGACGAGGCCAAATGGCTGGATATCATTCGCAAGACCTGGAAGAAAATGTCACCGCGGGCCAACGAATTTGCGTTATCGGGCAACATCCGGCTGCCGGAGCCGTTGATCCCGCTTATCCAGAAAGCCGTGTCCTCCCGTTAGTGCACTTCGTCATTGCGATGCCGTGACCAGTCCAGTGCAAAACCGGCCTGACCGGCCTGCGCCTGAAAGCCCTCACAAATGGCAATTCCGGGTACTGCAACCAGTGTTTCGCCAGAATACAGCAGCGGCAGGCGCTCACGCTCCCAGCCCGGCACACTATGTTCCTGTAACAGGTTTTTCAGCGTCCGGTGGTGGCTCGCACCCGGCAGTAGCAGCGACTCACCTCCGCGCCGGAAGCGAACATCAACGCCTGAAGTTTCGTCCGGCAGATACAGGCCCTCTCCCGTCACCGGTTTTGCATACAGCACGCCGCTGGCCGTACCCAACTCCGGGTTGTTACGCAGATCCCAGTGCATGCACTGCGACGTGTCCTGTGCCGGCAAGGCTTGCATAAGGTAAAGCTCCCCACGATAGCGACGTAATTCGGCACGGCCCCAATGCACCACTGGCTGCGCGTCATCCCGGCTGTACAGCATTTCTTCGCGAATACGTTCCAGCACGGCTTGTGATGGCATGGCGAAGCCGCGCCGGTGAATCCAGTAACGCAACAGATTTCTCTGTCGCGCAGGCGCCAGCACCTTCACGCCGGACTGCAACAGCCGCTCGCCATCAGTACTGCAAGACGCAGATAAATCCACACCGGCCAGCGCATCTGCCAGACCGGCCTGTTCAGACTGATGCGCTGCGGCCCGCGCCAGCACAGTGTGCAAGCCAGGCCAACGCTGCCGCAACTGCGGCAACACCTCGTGGCGTAACAGGTTACGGTCGTAGCGCGTATCGGTGTTCGACGGGTCTTCGATCCAGTCCAGTTCACAGGTTTGCGCCAGGTCCAGAACGTCAGCGCGGCTCACATCCAGGAAGGGCCGCAGCAACAGGCCTTGTCCCAGCGACGTAACGGGTGGCATGGCTGACAAACCGCGCGGCCCTGCTCCGCGGAACAGTTGCAACAACAGGGTTTCCGCCTGGTCGTCGCGATGCTGTGCGGTCAGCAACGCCGCACCTTCAGGCAACCAGTCCGCCAGTACGCGGTATCGGGCATGCCGCGCTGCGGCTTCCGGACTTTCGCCAGGTGTGGCGACACCATCGGTTTGCAAGGCGTGAAACGGGATCTTCAGCTGATCGCAGACAGACTCGCAATGTGCCCGCCATTCACCTGATTGGGACTGGATGCCATGATCGACATGCACGGCCATAAGCGGCGCGCATAATTTTTCCCGTTGACCGGCCAGCAGGTGTAACAAAACGTGGGAATCGACGCCGCCGCTGTATGCCACGATGTAACTCGTTGCATCCGGCAATGCCGGGATAACCGTATCAAAGGCGTTATTTTTCGAGGTACTCACCGTAAGACATCAGGCGCTGGTATCGCGCCGCTACCAGTTGATCTGGTGGCAAACGCTGAAGCTCTTCTATATTTTCTGCCAGCCGCGCACGGATGGTTTCCGCCATGGCATCCGGATCACGGTGGGCACCACCCAGTGGCTCGTCAATGACTTCATCGATGAGATTCAGTTCTTTCAGGCGACCGGATGTGACACCCATTGCCTCGGCTGCATCGGAAGCCTTTTCAGCGCTCTTCCATAAAATAGACGCGCACCCTTCCGGAGAAATGACTGAATAGATGCTGTATTGCAACATCAGCATGCGGTCGCCAACACCAATCGCCAGCGCACCACCGGAACCGCCTTCACCGATAACCGTGCAAATGATCGGCGTCTTGAGATCGGCCATTACATACAGGTTGCGTGCAATGGCTTCACTCTGACCGCGCTCCTCGGCACCAATGCCCGGGTAGGCACCGGGCGTGTCAATAAGCGTCAGCACAGGCATCTTGAAACGCTCTGCCATTTCCATCAGGCGCTTTGCCTTGCGGTAACCTTCAGGGCGTGGCATGCCGAAGTTGCGACGGATCTTCTCGTTGGTGTCACGGCCCTTCTGGTGGCCAATCACCATCACTGGCATGCCGTTTAGCCGTGCCACGCCACCGACAATCACCTTGTCATCGGCATAGGCGCGGTCACCGTGCAACTCTTCGAAATCGGTAAAGATGCGCTGAATGTAATCCAGCGTGTAGGGGCGCTGCGGGTGACGCGCCAATTGCGAGACCTGCCAGGCATTGAGGTCCTTGAAAATGGATTCCGTCAACGAGCGGCTCTTTTCCTGCAAGCGGCTGATTTCCTCGTTGATATTGACCTCGGCGTCATCGCCGACATAGCGCAACTCTTCGATTTTCGCTTCAAGTTCGGCGATAGGCTGTTCAAAATCAAGGAAATTCATATTCATGGGAGTTGCGCTTCATCCATCTGCAGGCAGTGGGGCGGATTCTACTGAAAATAGCCGGAAGGTGCATCCATGACGGCCGGGTAACCCGTAAATCTGCGTATACCTGCGCAGATTGGTGCGTTCCCGGCAAGAACCGGAAGCCGTCGAGCCGGTTAACGCTAGTCCTCGTAAAACTGCAGGGCGATCCCATCGGGTTCGAGACGAACAATTACAGCCTTGACCAGGGGTGCCTCTCCCGCCATGTCCATGGCCTGCAAAGTGAACTCGGTACCCACCGGGTAGTTGACCTTGTCACCCGTCAGCAGATAGACGCCACCCCCGGATATGTCTCGTGTCCTGACGCTGATCGACCCCATTTCGGAATGCATCAACTTCACTTCTGAATCAAGTTCGGTACGTACGAAGCGGCGCTTGTCATTGTCCACAACTTCCCCCTTCTTTATGCTGATTAAATTTTTGCCGCTCAGTTTAACGTAATGGGGGCTTGCTTTATACATCACCCTCATTTGATTCTTGATGGCTGGTTTGCAGGGAAAATCAGATTGCGTGGAAACCGGGTGGAGGGCATTGGCTTGTCGGGCAGGCGTCTTACAACCCTTAACAAAACCGGTCATTGATAGATTTGCACAGAACAAGTCCCGGGCGGGGTGGTTTTTCGCCGGCGTCGGTGCAGCCGAGCATCGCAGACATTTTGCGATCAAGCGAGCGACTGTCTGAGCGGTTTGCGCGTCAGCGCAGACCGTGAGTTTCGCGAGCGCGCAACATGTCGAGAAGCGCAGGGGACCCGCGTAGCGGGCAAACCGTTGCCGGCGAAAAACCACCCCGCCCGGGACGATTGAAACTACCCAGACTCTGGAACATGGATTCCGGCCTGCGCCGGAATGACGGGAGTGTTGAGTGTCACTTGTATACCACCCTCACCCGCTCATCCCCCGCCAGCTCACGAAGACGATGCAACAGCTCATCAGTCGGGTGCACACGCCAGTCGTCGCCCAGCGTCAGGTGCGCCTGCGCGCCGTCGCCCTGGTACTGAATACCCACCGGGCAGTTGCCTTCGCGAAACGGCGACAACACACCGGCGAGGGACTTCATAAAACCGTTACCGGCCTTGCGTGCACCGACTTCCAGCACCAGTCGACGCGCAAAGACTTCACGTGCCTGGTCCATTTCAAAAATCTTTTCGGCATTGAGGCGCATGCTGTCGGTGTAGTCATCGTGGGCCAGCGTACCCTGCACAACCAGCACCTTGTCGTTGGAAAGTATGGCCTGGTGTTGTTCGAATACACGGGTAAACAGGCGCATTTCCATGCGACCGGTGCCATCGTCAAGAGTAAGAAAGGCCATGCGGCCACCGCTTTGCGTGGGACGGGTTCGGAACTCGACCACCAGTCCTGCAATCACCACACTGCGGTCCCGGTTGCGTTGACGCGAGGCGGTTTCGGCGCTGTCGTCAACCAGATCACTGAGCGGGCCGGTCACCATGCTGTAAAGTTCGTCACGGTAACGATCGATGGGATGACCGGTAAGATAAAGACCCAGTGTTTCTTTTTCCCCGGCGAGACGTTGTTCATCATCCCACTCCGGCTGTACCGGCACATTGACCGGGGGAGCTTCGGTGGGTGCAACGACGTTACCGAACATATCGGTCTGGCCAGCAGCTGAATCACGCGAATGTTGTTCGGCAAGTTTGATGGCGTCCGGCAGGCAGGCACTCAGCGTGGCGCGATTTTCACCCAGCTTGTCCATCGCACCGCAACGGATCAGGGCTTCGTAGACACGTCGGGTCACCTTGCGTGAGTCCACGCGCCGGCAAAGATCGTGCAGCGAGGCATAGGGACCGTTCGCCGTTCGTTCATTGACGATGACTTCAATCGCACCCTCACCCACACCCTTGATCGCACCGAGACCATAAATCACGGTACCGTTCGGCGCCTCATCACTGGCGGCTTCCACGGTGAAGGCAAACCCGGAGCGGTTGATGTCCGGTGCTACCACTTCAAGTTGCATATGCCGACACTCGTTGATGAGTGTGACGACCTTGTCGGTATTATCCATATCCGCCGACAGTACGGCGGCCATGAACGGTGCCGGGTAATGCGCCTTGAGCCACGCGGTCTGGTACGACACCAGCGCATAGGCGGCGGAGTGTGATTTGTTAAAACCGTAACCGGCAAACTTCTCCATCAGGTCGAAGATGTAGGTGGCCGTTTTTTCCTCGACGCCACGCTCCAGCGCACCTTTGGTGAAGATATCGCGCTGTTTGGCCATTTCCTCGGGTTTTTTCTTGCCCATGGCACGACGCAGCAGGTCGGCGGCGCCGAGGCTGTAACCGGCCAGTACCTGGGCAATCTGCATGACCTGTTCCTGGTAAAGGATGATGCCGTAGGTCGGCTCCAGGATCGGCTGGAGGTCCGGGTGCGGGTATTCGATTTTGGCGCCGTGTTTACGAGCAATGAAGTCATCCACCATGCCGGACTGCAACGGGCCGGGCCGGAACAGTGCCACCAGGGCAATGATGTCTTCAAACGTATCCGGCTGCAGGCGCTTGATGAGGTCCTTCATGCCGCGCGATTCGAGCTGGAACACGGCGGTCGTCTGGTAGGCCTTGAGTAGCCTGAAAGACTTCTGGTCATCGAGCGGGACAGACTCGATATCCAGCGGGCCTTCGCCCTGTTCGGCGCGTTGCTTGTTCACGGTCTGCAACGCCCAGTCGATGATGGTCAGGGTGCGCAAGCCCAGGAAATCGAACTTCACCAGCCCGACAGCCTCGACATCATCCTTGTCGAACTGGCTGACGACATTGATACCGCCCTGCTCGCAGTAGACCGGCGTAAAGTCAGTGAGCTTGGTCGGTGAAATGACCACCCCCCCGGCATGCTTGCCGGCGTTGCGCTTCAGTCCTTCCAGCGAGCGCGCCATATCGATCAGGTCGCTCACCTCTTCATCTTCTTTGTACAACTCTGCCAGTGCCTGCTCCTGTTGCAGCGCTTTTTCCAGCGTTATGCCGATCTCAAATGGAATCAGCTTGGCGATGCGGTCAACAAACCCGTAGGGATGCCCCAGCACACGCCCCACGTCACGCACCACGGCCTTGGCGGCCATGGAACCATAGGTGATGATCTGCGAGACCTTTTCACGGCCGTAGTGCTGTGCCACGTAATCGATAACCCGGTCGCGACCTTCCATGCAGAAGTCCACGTCGAAGTCGGGCATGGAAACACGTTCCGGGTTCAGGAAGCGTTCGAACAGCAATTCATATTTAAGCGGGTCGAGGTCGGTAATGGTCAGGGCATAGGCCACCAGTGAACCCGCGCCGGAACCACGCCCCGGCCCTACCGGCACACCGTTTTGTTTGGCCCAGCGGATAAAATCGGCAACGATGAGAAAGTAGCCGGGAAAGCCCATGGAGATAATAACGCCCAGCTCGATCTCCAGGCGCTCATCGTAGGGCTTGCGCTTTTCTGCGAAATCTTCTGCATCAGTGTCGAATAAAAATGCCAGGCGTTTTTCCAGCCCGGCTCGCGCCTCGGCACGGAAGTACTCGTCCATGCTCAACCCGTCCGGCACCGGGAAGTCTGGCAGGTAGTTCTTGCCGAGCGTCAGCTCCAGGGTGCAGCGACGGGCGATTTCAACCGTATTCTGCAAGGCCTCGGGAATATCTGAAAACAGCGCCTGCATTTCTTCGGGACTACGCAGGTATTGCTGCTCGGAATGACGTTTGATACGGCGCTGGTCGTCCAGAGTGCGGCCGTCGTTAATGCACACGCGCACTTCATGTGCATCGAACTCGTCGGGCTTGAGGAAATGCACGTCGTTGGTGGCCACCACCGGTGCATTGTGGCGCGCCGCCAGTTGCACGGCGGCGTGCAGGTAATCCTCCTCACCCTCACGACCGGTGCGTTGCAGTTCGAGGTAGAAGTGATCGGGAAACAGTTTCAGCCAGTGTTGCAGGCGCTGTTCGGCCAACCCGGGATTACCGGCCAGGATGGCACTGCCGATATCACCCTCGCGCCCCCCCGAAAGGGCAATCAGGCCTTCGGTGGAACCGGGCAGCCAGTCCCTGTCGATCATGGGCACTGACTGGTGTTGACCCTCGAGGTAACTGCGCGACACCAGCTCGGTCAGGTGCCGGTAGCCGGTCTTGTTCTTGCACAACAGTACCAGCCGGAACGGTTGCGCGGGCTGCTCCGGGTCTCGTACGCGGATATCCACGCCGATGATGGGTTTAACCCCGGCCGCCAGGGCCGCACGGTAAAACTTCACCATGGCAAACAGGTTGCACTGGTCGGTCACCGCCACGGCCGGCATGCCGGCGTCAGCCACAGCTTCCACCAACGGCTTGATGCGCACCGTGCCGTCGACCAGCGAGTATTCTGTATGCAGATGAAGGTGGACGAAAGCCGGGTTCATGGACGCAGTGTCGGGCTTTGCGGACAGGGTTTCAAGACTTGACAAGCGGCAACGCCGGAATGCTGCGGAACCATCGACCTGCCCGCTGTACAGGACGCCTAGCCAGCATCAGCCGGAGGCCCTTTATCAGCATCCCAGCTGCGCATGTGCAGGTCACGCTGCGGGAACGGAATCTCGATGCCCGCCTCGCGGAAGGCCTTGTCGATCGCAAAGTTGAGGTCGCTGATCACCCTCACCCGCTCGTCGATATTGTGGATATAACAGCGCAACTCGAATGCCAGGGCGCTGTCGCCGAATTCCCGGAACAGCACACGCGGCTTACCCGTAGTGCCATCGTTAATCACTTTCGGGTTTTCCGCAGCAACCTGCAACAGGATGTCCTTCACCTTTTCTGTATCACTACCGTAAGCGACTCCAACCGGAACCCGGACACGACCGCGCATGTCGTAAAGCATCCAGTTGGTCACCTGGTTCGAAATAAGTTCGGAGTTGGGCACAATGACATCGGCACGGTCGAAGGTCTGTATCTGCGTGGAACGTATTCGGATGCGTTTGACGTAACCTTCCGTTCCCCCCACGACTACCCAGTCTCCTGTCTTGATCGGGCGCTCGAACAACAGTATCAGGCCTGATACAAAATTATTGACGATATTCTGCAGCCCGAAACCAATACCAACAGAAAGTGCGCCGGCAATAATGGCAAGGTTGGAAAAATCAACGCCGGAAATACCCAGCCCGACCAGGATTGCCAGCATGATCAACAGGTACCCGCTGATGGTGACCAGCGCTTCACGGGCGCCTCGTTCCATGCGCGCGCGACTCAACCAGCTGCTTTCGAGCTTTGCCCGCACCCAGCCTGCCAACGCGACAAGTACTGCAAAACTGACAATGGCAAGAAGAATTCGTACCGGCACGATCTTGAGCGAGCCCAGCTCGAAGCCGCTCATGAACCACTCGCTGATCTGTTTCAGTGTAGCGTCGGATGCACCCCACACACGCAAAACAGCCAGCGCAGCCATACCCCAGAGCATCAGGGCCGTGGTAATCCGGATCCATATCAGGCCAGGGAAATGTTCACCCGTCCTTACACCGAGCAGTCTCCGGATCGAGCGCGTCTGGCGACGGGTGCCTTCATCCAGTGAGTCGTAGAATTCCCGCAGCAATCGACTGAGAAAAACGGTTACGGCTATGACCAGCGACGTACCGAGCAGTATGCGTAACAGGGTGACGGACAGGTTACGGTAACCGGCCCACTCTGCCGCCAGCGCACCCAGCAGGACCAGCATCAGCAGCCAGTTAACAGCGCGTACGCCGGACAAATGCGGCAACCGCATGATCAACCACAAGGCCCAGATCAGGTTCAGCGCCAGGATCGCAGCAAACACACCCCGTGCCAGCAGGAATGCGGACTCTGGCAAACTCTGCGCAAGCAAGGTGTAAAACAGTAAAACACCCACGTAGGCCAGCAAAACGAGTACTGTCAAACGCCTGGATAGCTGCTTTGCCAGCAACGGCGGCACATTAACAAACAATACGCCGGGTTGGTGCGGTGCCAGGAACAACTGTATGACCATAACGGCAAGCAGGTAGAACGGTAATGTATACAGTGCAATATTAATGAACGGTACCGGCGAGACATCCCCTGTCATAGTGTACAGACTAATGGCCAGCACACTGCTGGTTGCCAGCCAGGGCAGATGGTGTGACACGGTACTGACCAGCGCACAGGAAAAGTGTCCGGCCAGGTCATCGGCCCACGCACCTGACCTGGCGCGTTGCAACAACCGCAAGCGCAGCCACAGACCGGCAATGAAGCTGATAACGGCAAGCATCGCCAGCAGCGCCCAGTCTTCTGGTTCAAGGCGCGAAATACCACTATGACGACGTATAAAATCCTTGCTCGCAGAAAGCCAAAGCGCCGGCTCCTGCCAGTTATCCATCAGCAGTACGCCAATGTTTGTACCCTTCGCTGACAGTTGACGTGCGAGTAACGCCTTTGTTTCCTGGCTGATGCTTTTTTGCAGTTCTTCGCTACGAAGCACCAGCAGGCGACAACCTGCCAGGTCGCGTTCGATATCCTTTATCTCGCGTTTTACCTGGTTGCGTTTACGTGTGACATCAGCGGGTTCACCACTAACATATTCACCCAGGCTGACCAGGTCCTCTTCCAGCTTTTGCTGTTTCTTTTCACCCTTTTCTACACAGTCCAGAGCCATTGGTCGACCTGCAGCAATTTTTCGCGCCCACTTCTCGAGCGTCTCCTGCCTGATCTGTGGTTTTGCAAGATCCGACTCAATTGTTTTCAGCATCTTCCCGAATGCGTCCAGGTCAGTATCTTGTGCAATCGCCGGTGAAAAAGCGGCGCATAACAGCAGCAGTGAAACTACCCGTAACATGCCAGCCAGAAATTGCGATTGGTAATTCATGTGTTTCGTCCGTTATGCGAAATCAGATCATCCTGCTTCAGTTGATCGAGAAACTGCCGGATCTCCTCCAGCATCTCAGTGTACCCGGGATTCCATGTAAGGCGACGAATCACCTTGCAGTCTTCCGACTCATCAAACATTTCACCGATACAGTCTTCTTCACCGGCCTTGCAACGCCGGTATTTTTCCGGGTCCAGCCGATAGTAGTGCGTACAGAATCGCAGTGTACCCTCCTCCCCGTAGTGCGGGTTTTCCGGCGACTGGAGCAACGCCGTGTGTGAATAACTGCGAATCCGCTGCTCGGGGTGCCGTGCATTGATGACCCGCACGCCATCCGGCACGCCAGGTTGGCCGGTACTGTAGTAGAGCATACGCTTGTGCGCACTTTGTTGACGCGCAAACCAGTCGATAACTGCCGGGCTGTCTATGGTGGCATCATTTTCACTTGCAGCAACAAACAGGGGAGTTTTCAGCCCGGTAATTGCGGCCAGACGTCTTTGTGCCTCGGTCAGCCGATACACTTCGCAAATGGCACGGTTTGTCAGTGACTCGTATTTGAAACTGTCCGTATCCGGCTGCACATCGAACCAGGCGGCCCGCTGCCACCAGCGCCCGGCCACCGCGAGCGGGCAGGCCGCACGCACCAGCGACGTTATCCGGATGGCCGGTGAAAACAGAAAAAGTGCACTGAAACGAGGTGTATGCAGTGCCTGGTAGAGGCTTAGTACAGCTCCAAGCGAAAACCCCAGCAGGTAAAGCTCGTCACTTTCTTCCGCAAGCATATCGATTAACCGGCGCTGCGCCCTGGCCCAGTCCTGCCAGCGCACATCGAGCAGATCTCCGGGCCGTGTACCGTGACCGGGCAGTTGCATGGACAACACGCGAAACCCCTGTGATTGAAACCAGGCGCCGATATCACGCATTAAAAAGGGGGAATCGGTAAGGCCGTGTGTCATCAGGATTGTACGACTTGCCCCCTGACTGTTTGCCGGCGATAACTGAAATGGACTGTTACCGTCGATGATGTGCTCACGGCGTTCCGTTTTCAGGTCGGTGCGAGAAAAAACGACACGCTCTCGGCATATCCGAAAGTAGTCGTCGAGGGTTTCGACACCCTGCATCCATTCGTATCCCGGCGTTTTCACACGATGGCGTTCTGACAATTCAGATGTTGAACCAAACAGACCGGCAATACTGCGTAAATACGTCACGTCAGGCGTCTCTCAGCTCTCTCCGTCGAGTAGACGCCGTACAGGTGCGTAGGAACGTCTGTGCATGGGCGTCACACCGAGGGTGCGCAGTGCCTCAAGGTGTGCCTTGCTGGGGTAACCCTTGTGACGGGAAAGGCCGTAGCCGGGGTATTGAGCATCCAGCGCGATCATTTCCCGGTCACGGCTGACCTTGGCAATAATGGATGCGGCACTGATCGCCGGCACCCTGTCATCACCTTTAACAATAGCTTCACAAGGGTGTCGCAACTCGGGGCAGCGGTTGCCGTCGACCAGTACCTGCTCAGGTTCGATCGACAGGCCATCCACGGCACGACGCATGGCCAGCAGGCTGGCCTGCAGAATATTGATACGATCGATCTCTTCGACTTCGGCACGACCCAGTGACCAGGCCAGTGCGCATTCGCAAATTTCATCGAATAGCACATCACGCCGCTTCTCGGTGAGTTTCTTGGAATCCCGCAGGCCCGACACGGGGCGTTGTGGGTCAAGAATCACTGCAGCCGCCACCACCGGGCCGGCCAGCGGGCCACGTCCGACTTCATCCACACCGGCATGACAGATGCCGGGATCCACGAAATACACTTCGGTTTGCTCAGCCACTTGCTATCTCCACAATATACTGTGCGGCGCGCGCTGCGGCACCACGTTTCAGATCGCGGTGAACCGCGGAAAAAGGTGCAACCTGGGCCGCTGCACGCTCAGGATCCTGCAGCAATGCGAGCAGACCCTCGGCCAGGCGTGATGGCGTGACATCCTGTTGCAGGTACTCCGGTACCTGCATACGCCCCAGCAAATGATTCGGTAACGAAACATAGGGGGTTTCCAGCAGTCGCTTCGCCAGCGGTGCACTCAATGGATGTAAACGGTACGCCACCAGCATCGGCCGGCCAACCAGCAGACACTCCAGAGCGGCGGTTCCGGATGCCAATAGTATGGCATCTGCCGACTGTATGACCTCACGCGCCTGACCCTCAAACAGCGTAACGGACAAGTCTGCACAGCCTGCCGTGGCGGCCATCACTTGCTGGCACTGGCGGTAAATATTTTTGTTGGCGGCGGGAATCAGGAACTCAATATCACCGGCCAACTGACGGCAACGCTGCGCTGCTTCAAGGAATACGGGCAACAATCTTGCTACTTCACTGCGCCGACTTCCCGGTAGCAGTCCAACGTAGCGCTTCCCGCCTTGCAGACCAAGCTTCGCCTGTGCATGCACCGGGTCACTGCGTTCGGGTATATCGTCAGCCAGCGGATGCCCGGTACAAAACGATGCAATGTCGTGCTGTCGGTAGAACTGTTCTTCAAACGGGAACAGCGTCAGCATAAGGTCAACACTACGCCCGATCTTCCTGACACGGTATTGCCGCCAGGCCCAGACTGAAGGGCTGACCCAGTGGACGACAGGAATGCCTGCACGCTTCAGACCGGCTTCAAGACCCAGGTTAAAATCCGGCGCATCAATACCGACAAATACGTCTGGCGGACTGGCCATAAAATGCCGGCGCAAGCGGCGACGCAAGCTAACAAGCGATGGTAAACGGCCCAGGACTTCAGCAAGCCCCATGACCGACAAGGCATCGATATCTGCGAGCGCAGTACAGCCTGCCTCACGCATTTCTGGACCTGCTACACCTTCGAAAACAGTTTTCGGGTAACGTTCGCGAATTGCATGTATCAGTGATGCGCCGAGCTGATCACCCGACACCTCACCGGCTACCAGCCCGATACGCAGTTGCCGCGTCATCACTGCTGCTAACGTACAATACTTCGCTGACGGCCGGTCACAAATACCCGTAGCCGGGCGACGTCGCCGTACGCATCATCGAGTGATGCCAGTTGTTCGATGGCCTGGTCCAGCGGCAGATCCTCACGGTATAGCGCACGGTAAGCTTCCTTGAGCGTCCGTATACGGGCCTCGTCGAAACCGTTTCGCTTTAGCCCCTCGCTATTCAGTCCACGTGGCCTTGCCTTGCCTTCACTCACTGTAATGAACGGAGGCACATCCTTGTTGATGCGCGCACCGTAGGCTGAAAACGCATACTCACCAATGTGGCAATACTGGTGCACCAGTGTGGCACCACCCAGTGTCACATAGTCACCGACATGCACGTGCCCGGCCAGTGTTGCGTTGTTTGCAAGCACGGTATGATCACCGATGCGACAATCGTGGGCAATGTGCACGTAGGCCATGATCCAGTTGTCATTGCCTACCTGCGTCACGCCACTGTCCTGCACAGTGCCACGATTGATAGTGACATATTCGCGTATTGTATTGCTGTCACCTATTTCCAGGCGGGTACGCTCACCGTCGTACTTCTTGTCCTGCGGCATATCACCGAGTGAAGCAAATGAGAAGATACGATTGTTGCGACCAACAAGCGTTTCGCCGACGATAACAACGTGCGGACCAATCCAGTTGCCCGATTCGATTTCCACGCCGGCACCGATCACACTGTATGGGCCAACAATAACATCGGATGCTATACGCGCCTGCGGGTCAATAACCGCAGTGGGATGCACCAGTGAGACTTTATCGTTATCCGGCAAGAGTAGTCGTCTTCAAGTGGTGTCGGCTATTCGTCGATTTTGCGTTCGGTACACATAATGACAGCCGTTGCGGCAATCTTGCCATCAACAGTCGCTTCAGTATTAAACACCCAGATACCCCGCTTGACCTTGATCACCTCGACCGACAGTCGCAGTTGGTCGCCCGGCTCAACCGGTCGTTTGAAGCGCGCCTTGTCGATGCCGACAAAATAATAGAGTGAATCTCGCGCAGCATCCCTTCCCTCGGTACGAAACGCCAGCAAGCCTGTTGCCTGCGCCAATGCCTCGAGAATCAGCACGCCCGGCATGACCGGCTTCTCGGGGAAATGACCCTGGAAGAAAGGTTCATTAACCGTCACATTCTTGATCGCAACCAGAGACTTGCCCGATTCAAATTCCAGCACGCGATCTACCAGTAAAAACGGGTAGCGATGCGGAAGTGTATTTTTAATCTCGTTGATATCCATAATCAATTATTAAACCTGATTCTAGTTTAATTCGTTAACGCCTTATTATTTAATCTTTTTTTCAAGACCAGAAAGGCGTTTCGATAAATTTTCCAGTTGTTTCATTCGCACTGCATTGCGCCGCCATTCTGCATTTTGCATAAGCGGTGTACCCGCCGACCAGGTCGTGCCCTCACGGGTTATGGAGCGTGTCACCATTGACATACCGGTAACCGTCACGTGGTCGGCAATTTCCAGATGCCCTACAATGCCTACACCACCTGCAAGACGGCAATGCCTGCCAATCCGCGCACTACCTGAAATACCGACACAACCGGCAATGGCAGTATGCGCACCAATGAAGACATTGTGCGCCACTTGCACCTGATTATCGATGCGCACGCCTTCCTCGATTACCGTGTCCTCGAGCGCACCACGATCAATGGTAGTATTGGCACCAATATCAACATCATTGCCAATCTGCACACTCCCCAGCTGCGGCACCTTCAGCCAGCCGTTATCAATCGCCGCTATACCAAAACCTTCACTGCCTATCACTGCGCCGGGCTGAATAGTGACCCGGCAGCCAATACGGGCTTTCGCCAGCACAGTGACATTCGCCACCAGGTAGCTGTCATCGCCGATCGATACACCCTCGTCAATCACGCAACCCGGGCCAAGCTGTACCCGCTTGCCAATACGCGCATCTGCCGCAATTACCACGTTCGGTCCAATACTGGCACCAGGATCAACTTCTGCACCAGCCTGGATGATTGCACTTTCGTGTACACCCGCAATAACAGGTTTCGGTGGATACAGTAACTGCACAGCACGCGCGTAGTCCGCATACGGATTCGTCGAGACCAGAACCGCTACCGGACTGTCGCCTGCATCGTTCTCCGACAGGATAACAGCTGATAACTTCGTCTCCGCCAGATATTTCCGGTAGCTCGAGTTGGCCAGAAAACCCAGCTCACCTTCAGATCCATGCTGCAAGGTGGATACCGCAGAGATCAGTGTGTCGCCATCTCCAAGCAAGTCCACACCAAGCTGCTCTGCCAGTTCCAGCAGGGTAATCGACATATATTCGAATGCTTACCGGTTACTTGCCGCCACCCGACTTGAAGTTGCTCGTGAGTCGCTCAAGCACCATGTCGGTGATATCAGCACTCTTGTCGGCATAGACAACACCCTGACCAAGAATGATGTCGAAACCCTTTTCCTTGGCCAGTGCGCGTGTTGCTTCCAGCATCTGACGCTGTAATTGTGAAGTGACCTCATTCTTTCGTATATTCAGGTCATCACGGAACTCTTCCCGTGAACGCTTCAGGTCGCGCCCTTTCGACAGTATCTGGCGCTCCAGTTTATTGCTCTGGGATTCGCTCATCACTGCTCCATCTTTCGCCAGCTTGTCTTCAAGCTTGCGAATTTCTTTCTGCAGAGCGACAAGCTCCTGTTCACGCGGGGCAAACTCCGATTCTATCTTGGTCTGCGCAGCCTTGGCCTGCGGTGCCTCTTCCATCATGCGCAGGAAATTCACCACGCCCACGGTTGTTTCTGCATACGCAGGTGATGAAAGCGCGCCCAGCATCAAAAGCCCGGCCAGTATTACCTTGAACTTGTTCACATCATTCTCCTCGAAATATACTTTAAATAAAATCAGCAGAACCCTGCGTCAGAAGCCTGCGCCAAGATTGAACTGGAAGAACTGGGTATCGTCCCCGCTCTGGTCATTAAATGCCTGGGCAATACTGACAGACAACGGGCCCACTGGCGACAACCAGACTGCAGAAAGACCCGCCGACATACGCAGCTCCTCTGCACTGAAGTCCTGCGTTGAAGAAAACACATTACCAACATCATAAAACAGGCTTAGTCTTACACTTTTACTGTCGGCCATAAAGGGCGGTGGAAATACGACCTCCAGGTTACCCACTGTGCGGAAACTGCCACCGAGCGGATCATTGCTGGAGTCAAGCGGACCCAGCGAATTATCCCGGTAGCCACGCACGGAACGCGTTCCGCCTGCAAAGAAGTTCTGGAAGAAAGGAAGATTGTCGAAATCACCAAAACCATCACCCCAGCCTATCTGTAATTTCGTCGACAATATAAACAGGCGCGTCAAAGGCACGTATTGCTGCGCACGCAGGTTGAGCTTGTAGTATTCCAGCTCGGAGCCAGGCACTTTGGTCTCTACACTTATACGTTGCACACCACCACTGCTCGGGAATACCCGGCGGTTTCGCGTATCGTGCGAGAAACTGCCAACCAGTGTCAGACTTTTGAACTCGTCGCCAAAGTTATCGATAAAGTCCGTGATTTGTGCAGACGAGAAGTCTGACGCCCTGAGTTTGAGACTATCGGCTTTCAAATCGAAATTGAAGGTGTCGTACTCATTGACCGGGAAACCGTAGGTCACATTGGCGCCATAGGTATCGGTCGAATAATTGGCAATATTTGCCTGGCTCGCATCCGTCTCGCGGTAGAAAGCACCAAACCCACGGCTGACACCATCCACTGTGTAATACGGGTTCTGGTAGGAAAAGCTGAAGATCCGGTTAACCGAGCTGTTGTTGACCGATGCCGATACGCGCCGGCCGGTACCCATGAAATTATCCTGGGAAATACTGCCATTCAACAACACACCCGATGTCTGGGAGAAACCGATACCCACCGAAATACTGCCTGAAGGCTGTTCTGCGATGGAGTAATTCACGTCAACTTCATCGGTGGCGCCAGGCACAGCCGGAGTCTCCACATTAACGGTAGAAAAATAGCCCAGGCGCTGCAAACGGGTGCGCGAACGTTCGACTTTCTTTGAAGAAAACCAGCCGCCCTCCATCTGGCGCATTTCCTGGCGCATGACCTGGTCACGGGTTTTGGTATTACCGGCAAAATTGATTCTGCGGACATACACCCGCTTGCCCGGGTCCACGAAGAATGTCAGGGATACCTGTCGTGTTTCTTCATCGATCTCGGGGATAGTATTGACGTTGGCGAAAGCATAGCCCTTGTTGCCCAGGTGGTCGGTAAGCCGGGTAACCGTATTGGTCACCTTCTTGCGCGAAAAGGTATCGCCGGCATTGATCCGGAATTCGGGGAACAGTTCTTCTGCCGGCACCACCAGGTCACCTGACAGCTTGATATCACTGACATGATATTGCTCGCCTTCGGTGATATTGATTGTGATGTAGATATCTTTCTTGTCCGGCGTGATCGACACCTGCGTGGAATCTACGTTGAACTTGATATAGCCACGATCCTGGTAGAAGGAACGCAAGGTCTCAAGATCCGCTGCCAGCTTCTGCCTGGAATACTGGTCAGACTTGGTATAGAAGGTCAGCCAGCCCGGTGTTCGCTGTTCAAACTGGTCAAGCAATGTCTCATCGTCAAAGACGCTGTTACCGACAATATTGATCTGCTTGATACGCGCGACGACACCCTCGGACACATCGATAAGAATACCGACCCTGTTTCGCTCCAGGGGAGTTACCGTGGTCTTGATCTTTACGCCATACTTGCCACGACTGAAATACTGACGCTCCAGTTCCTGCTCTACCTGTTCAAGCAAGGACCGGTTAAATACCCGCCCCTCGGCAAGACCGATGTCTTCGAGTGAATCCAGCAACGGCTCGGTTTCAATGTCATCGTTACCCTGGATCTTGATACTGGCGACGGCAGGACGCTCCTGCACCTGCACTACAAGAATACCCCCGTCACGCTCCAGGCTAATGTCACGAAAATAGCCGGACTTGAACAGTGCGCGGATGGCACGCTCTGACTCAAATGTATTGAAGCGGTCACCGACCTTCACCGGCAAATAGTTGAAGACCGTCCCCGGCGCGATACGCTGCAGCCCTTCAACACGAATATCCTCGACGTTAAAAGGTTCGAAAGCATGCGCCGACGACGCCAGCATCATGCCGAGTACCAGTGGTTTCAAACTCAATCGCATAAAAATTTCCGCAAACCGTCAGGCCCCGAATAACCGGGACAAATCATTATAAAAAGCAAGACTCATCAGCAGCAGCAACAACACAATACCGAGTTGCTGACCGACCTGCTGCGCAGATTCGGACAGAGGTTTTCCCTGTATCCACTCGATGATGTTATACAGCAGATGCCCACCGTCGAGAATCGGTACCGGAAGCAGGTTGAGTATTCCGAGACTGACACTGACAATGGCAAGAAATTTAAGAAAGCTTGCCAACCCTGCACTCGCGGAATAACCCGCGTACTGGGCAATACTCAGCGGGCCGCTTATATTTTCGACTGAGGCGCGTCCGGCCAGCATCCCCCACAGGGTCCGCACCGTCAGGGCCGAGGTTTCCCAGGTCTTGGCGACAGAACGCCCAACCGCTTCAACCACGCCATAGCGTACTGTGATGCGCAGGTCATCACGCAGGTTTTCCGGTCTCTGTACCGCAGCACCGATTTTGCCTACGGTTTCACCGGCTTCTTCGACAGGCTCTGGAATCAGCTTCAGATCGACCGTCTCTCCACCACGCAACACTCGAACCGTTATTTCCTGCCCAGGGTGTGAGCGGACATAACCGACCCACTCGCGCCAGAATTCAACCGGTTTGCCATCAACCGCGATCACCTTGTCACCCGGCTTCATTCCCGAACGTTCAGCCGGCTTGTCAGGCAACACCAGGTCTATCACGGCCGGGACCTTTGGACGCCAGATTGACAGCCCGAGGTTTTTCAGCAGGCCACCTTTGGCCAACGCATCGGGGGCTTTACTGAAATCGATATCACGATCCTGCAAACGATCATCGACGGTACGAACCTCGACCAGGCTATGCCGTCGGGCCAATGCAGCATCGAGCAAAAACATCGAGGCATCATCCCAGCTTGCAGCACCCTTGCCATCGACAGAAAGAACTTCATCCCCTTCCTGGAAGCCTGCCTGCGCCGCAATGGAACCTGGTTCGACTTCACCAATCACCGGCTTGATACCCGGCACACCACTGACAAACATCAGCCAGAAAGCGAAAATGGCAAACAGGAAGTTGAACAGGGGACCGGCAAGAATGACCGCTGATCTCACCCACAATGGCCGGTTATTGAAGGCACGCGGACGGTCACTGTCATCGACCGGGGCTTCACGCTCATCGAGCATCTTGACGTAGCCACCCAGTGGAAGAGCTGCGACCACGAACTCGGTATTGTCCGAGCCAAAACGGGTCTTCCACAGCGGTTGCCCGAAGCCGATCGAAAATCTCAACACCTTGACCCCGAGCTTTCTGGCTACCCAGAAGTGCCCGAACTCATGTACAGCCACCAGTACACTGATAGCGGCAATGAAGGCCAGTATCATACCGGGCAAACTACTCATGCCAGTTCTCCAAACGATGACGCACCACTGATCAACTCACCTGCATACTCCCGCGCCTGGTGGTCAGCATCGAGAATCACCTCCAGTGTTGAAGCATCATGCACGCCGACATGTGCCAATGTGGTTTCGATGACGCCAGGTATGGCGGTAAAGGCAAGCTGATGATTCAGAAAAGCATCCACTGCAATTTCATTGGCTGCATTCAACACGGCAGATGCAGTGCCGCCGGACTGCCATGCCTCCTGGGCCAGCCGCAGACACGGAAAACGCTCCAGGTCGGGCGCTTCAAAATCCAGCCTGCCGATCCCGACAATATCCAGCGCCTGAACACCGGCATCGATACGTTCAGGCCAGGCCATGCAATGCGCGATCGGGGTACGCATATCCGGATTCCCGAGCTGTGCCAGGACCGAACCATCGAGATACTGCACCATGGAATGAATGACACTTTGCGGGTGTATAACCACCTGGACATGCGTCGCATCCGTCGAGAACAGCCAGCATGCCTCGATGACTTCCAGCCCCTTGTTCATCATGGTGGCAGAATCGACTGATATTTTACGGCCCATGTCCCAGTTGGGATGGGCGCAAGCCTGCTCGGGTGTAATGCCCGCCAGCTTTTCAACAGGCGTTGTCCTGAAAGGTCCACCGGATGCAGTAAGCAGTATATTGCTTACACCATCCGGGTGCCCTGAGCCCGGAACAAAAGACGCTGGCATGCACTGGAAAATGGCATTGTGCTCACTGTCCACAGGCAACAGTACAGCACCGCCTTCCTGAACCTGTTGCATGAACAGGGCGCCGGACATCACCAGGGCTTCCTTGTTGGCGAGCAGGATGCGCTTGCCGGATCGGGCAGCCTCCAGTGCAGGCATCAGACCGGCAGCACCGACAATGGCCGCCATGACACAATCCACTTCATCAAGACTCGCTACATGACGCAGACCTTCTTCACCGGCCAGCACTTCGATATCCGGTGCAGACTCGCGAAGACGATGTTGTAACTGTTCGGCGGAATCTGTATCCGCCATAACGGCATAGTGAGGCTGGTGATCAATACACTGGCGCAACAGACCATCGACATCGCGATTGGCCGTCAATGCAATAACACGGTAGCGATCAGGGTTTCGTTCAATAACGTCCAGTGTGCTAACGCCAATGGAGCCTGTTGCTCCAAGAATGGTCATGCCAAGAGGCTTCACAGTGAAATCCACCTCAAACCAAAAACGAACACCGGGGCCGCAGCCAGCAGACTGTCAATGCGATCCAGTACGCCACCATGTCCCGGGATCAGCGTTCCGGAATCTTTCACGCCGTGATGGCGTTTAAGCAAACTCTCCAGCAAATCACCGGCTATGGAAAACAGAACCGTCACCAGGCAAACCAGTGTAAAACTGGCCAGCATGGCACCTTGCAAACCAATATAGCGGCCAAAACCAAAGGCAAACAGGGTGCACACGGTCAGCGCTCCCATGACCCCTTCCCAGGTCTTGCCTGGACTGACTTCGGGTGCGAGTTTTGTCCTGCCCCATTGTCGACCGGCAAAGTAGGCACCACTGTCAGCAAACCAGATGAGGAGCAGCAGGAACAATACCCAGCGAGGCCCTTCGTCCGGACGACTGTGCAAGACCACCAGCGCAAGCCAGGTACTGACCAGTACCGCGATACCAAGAAGCGCTTTCAATAACGCGTTAAAGGAGGTGTCCGCGCGCCCCAGCGCTGGTGCAGTAATCCAGAACAACATCAGAATCCAGCCACCCATCGCACTCCACAGCACACTGTTAACCAGCAGCTCACTCTGCGCAAACTGCCAGACCAGGACAACACATGCCAACGTCACTACGACAAAAGAAACGCGCGCCGGCAAGCTGCGCAAGGGGATCAATGCACCCCATTCCCAGGCGCCCAGCAACACGGCAACAGCAGCCACCATGGCAAAGCTGCCGGAATCGAGACGTAGTACTGCCAGCACCACCAGAGGCACAAGAATCAGTGCACTGATGATACGCTGCTTAAGCACGTCCGGACTGCTCCACCTGCTCGCCGGTCTTTCCGAAACGCCTTTGTCGACCTGAGAAGGACCGCAACGCTTCTTCAAAGGATGCTGCATCGAAGTCCGGCCATAAACAATCGGTAAAATACAACTCGGTATAGGCAAGCTGCCACAACATGAAATTACTGATGCGCTGTTCCCCACCGGTGCGTATAAACAGGTCGGGCTCCGGAAGGTCGGTTATCGACAGCTCCTTGCCAAGTAATTCACTGTTGATTTGTTCCGGCTGGAGCTCGCCGCTGGCCACACGCGTTGCAAGCCGCCTGGCGGCATCGGCCATATCCCAGCGACCACCATAGTTGGCAGCGATGGCCAGCGTCATGCCCGTATTTCCCGCTGTTTGCTCTTCTGCGCTACTCATCAGCGACTGCAGTTTCTCGTTGAATGCACTGCGGTCACCAATAAACCTCACCCTCACATTATTCTTGTGCAGGCGTGCAACTTCCTTGCGCAGGGTGCGAATGAACAGATCCATAAGCAGGCCGACTTCGGCTTTCGGACGGCGCCAGTTCTCGCTGGAAAAGGCAAACAGGGTTAGCACCTCTATACCCTGTGTGCGACAGGATTCAACAATGCGGCGTACTGCCTTGACGCCTTCACGGTGCCCCATATAACGCGGCAGCATGCGTTTTCTGGCCCAGCGTCCGTTACCGTCCATAATAATGGCGACATGGCGTGGCAAACGCTGTTCAGCGATTCCCGCTCCGGCTTGGACTGGCTCCTGTGACATGTGCGTGATCTATTCAGCCTGTTTCCGGAATATGCCGGATCAGATTTCCATTAATTCCGCTTCCTTGACCTCAACCAGTTTTTCTACTTCATTTACATACTGGTCAGTCAGCTTCTGTACGCGATCGCTGGCACGGCGCTCGTCGTCTTCAGAAATTTCCTTTTCCTTGAGCAGTTCCTTGAAATCACTGTTGGCGTCACGGCGGATATTACGAATCGCTACGCGGGCGCCTTCTGCCTCATTACGCACAATCTTCACCATATCGCGGCGACGCTCTTCGGTCAGCGGTGGCATCGGAATACGGATAACGGTACCGGCCGTGTTTGGGTTGAGCCCGAGATCGGATTTCATGATGGCTTTCTCAACCGCCTGCACCATCTGTTTTTCCCAGGGATTGACCACCAGCGTGCGCGAATCTTCCACATTGATGTTTGCCACCTGGCTTAGCGGTACATCCGAACCGTAATAATCGACCTTTACGTGGTCGAGCAGACTGGGATGTGCCCGGCCCGTGCGTATCTTGCTCAACGCCTGTTTGAACGCCTCGATCGTTTTGCTCATTCGCGAATTGGCGTCGTCCAGTATTTCCTCGATCATTACCCTTACTCCACCAGTGTTCCGATTGCTTCGCCCTGAACCACCCGCAACAGGTTACCCGGCTCGAACAGATTGAACACACGCACGGGTACATTCTGGTCACGACACAACACCAGTGCTGTGGTATCCATGACACCAAGTTTTTTCACGATCGCTTCGTCATAGCTGAGTTTTTCGTAGCGCACGGCATCCGGATTTTTCATCGGATCTGAATCATAGACGCCATCGACCTTGGTAGCCTTGAGCATAATCTCGGCGCCGATTTCGATGGCGCGCAGGCTGGCCGCAGAGTCAGTGGTAAAAAACGGGTTACCGGTGCCGGCGGCGAACAGCACGATACGGCCCTTTTCCAGGTGACGGACGGCACGGCGGCGAATGTAGTCTTCACTTACCTGGTTGATCTTGAGAGCAGACATCACCCGGCACTGACTACCCAGTTTTTCCAGCGCGTCCTGCATGGCAAGCGCATTGATGACTGTGGCAAGCATGCCCATATGATCACCGGTCACCCGGTCTATGCCACCCTGGGCGAGCCCGGCGCCACGAAAAATATTGCCGCCACCGATCACCAGGCCAATTTCCACGCCCTGTTCGGCCAGGTCATGAATTTCCCCTGCAACACGCAGAATGGTTGCCGGGTCAATCCCGTAGTCAGCGTCTCCCATCAGCGCTTCGCCGCTAATCTTCAGGAGAATGCGACGGTAGACCAGTTTCTTTTGGTTCATAGTTTTATTTACAATAGGTTATAGAACTATTTTAAGTAAATTTATCACTACTGGCGCTGTGACACCAGCGGTGATTCACGAACATCGTACGCAGGTACGAAACGGGGCCGCATTGCGACCCCGTTAATCATACCGGCAAGCGGACTTCACGTCCTCCCCGGCAAGAAGGCGATGACTCAGCTACCCTGAACTTGCGCCATAACCTCTTCAGCAAAGTTCTCGGTCTTCTTTTCGACCCCTTCACCAAGCTCAAGTCGCTCAAAACCCTTGACGCTGGCTCCGGTCCCTTTCAACAACTTCCCAACCGTCTGGTCAGGGTCCTTTACGAAAGGCTGACCAATCAGGGTAATTTCACCAAGGAACTTGCGAATGCGGCCGTTGACCATTTTCTCGATAATCTCGGCGGGCTTGCCACTGGCCTCTGCCTGGGCGGAAAAAATGTCCTTTTCCTTGTCGAGCATTTCCTGAGGCACCTCGCTTTCATCGATACAGACCGGCTTTGAGGCAGCAATGTGCATAGCCACATCGCGCGCCAGTCCGGCATCACCGCCTTCCACTTCAACCAGCACACCAATACGATCACCGTGCAGGTAACTGGAAAGGTTGCCAGTAGACGCTTCACGACGTACGAAGCGACGCACATTGATATTTTCACCGATAGTGGCAATCAAGCCACGGCGCGCATCCTCGATAGTTTCACCACCGTCCTGAAGCGGCATGGCCATCAGGGCGTCCAGGTCAGACGGCGCGTCTGTCAGAATCCGCTTTGCGACTGCGCGGGCAAAATCCTGGAAGTCTTCTTTCTTGGCCACGAAGTCGGTTTCGGAATTCACCTCGACCATCGCAGCCGTTTTGCCGTCACCAGCCACTTCGATGACGATCGCACCTTCAGCCGCCACGCGGCCGGCTTTCTTGTCGGCCTTGGCCAGACCTGATTTGCGCAGGGCTTTGGCCGCTGACTCCATATCACCGTCCGCATCAACCAGTGCTTTCTTGCACTCCATCATGCCGCAGCCAGTACGCTGGCGCAGTTCTTTAACCTGCGCTGCAGAGATTGCCATGTTTAATACCTCTTGAAAATTCTGTAATGCTGGAAAAAACCGGTTTGGCCCGATGTTACTGGGCGGTACCGCTGACTTCGACGAATTCGTCATCCTTGCTGCCGCCGACCTGCGCCATGGTGCTGCGACCTTCTTCAACAGCATCTGCCACACCCTGCACATAAAGCTGGATGGCACGAATGGAGTCGTCGTTGCCCGGAATCACGTAATCGACATTGTCCGGCGAGTTATTGGTATCAACCACACCAACGACCGGGATACCGAGCTTCCTGGCTTCGGCAATCGCAATCTTCTCGTGACCAACATCAACCACAAACATGACGTCGGGCAGTCGGTTCATGTCCTTGATGCCACCCAGACTGCGAGACAGCTTGTCTTTCTCGCGCGTCAGCATCAGGGCTTCTTTCTTGTTCAGCTTCTCGAAGGTGCCGTCCTGCTCCATCGCCTCAAGATCCTTCAGGCGTTTGATAGACTGGCGTACGGTCTTGAAGTTGGTGAGCATGCCGCCCAGCCAGCGATGATTGACATAGGGCATTTTGCAGCGCTCGGCTTCGGTGCGAATGGTGTCGCGTGCGGAACGCTTGGTGCCTACGAACAGCACGATGCCCTTGTTGGCCACCATCTTGCCGATGAAATTAAGCGCATCCTGGTACAGCGGAAGCGTCTTTTCCAGATTAACAATGTGGATTTTGCTGCGTTCGCCGAAAATGTACGGGGCCATTTTCGGGTTCCAGAAACGGGCCTGATGGCCGAAATGTACGCCTGCCTCAAGCATCTGGCGCATGGTTACACTAGACATAATAAACCTCTTTGTAAGGGTTGGGCCTCCATACGTCCCATAACAGTAACCCGCGGATGGCTCTCGCCATGCCGAAGGCACCCAACTGTATGTGCCGACGTATGTGTGGATTCAAGTTACCGGGCAGCGGAAGATTCCGACTACCCTGTTAACAAGCCGCGTTTTATACCATACACTAGGCGTAACAGCAATTATTCCGGCCACTTAGGCCCCCTATATCTCACGTCTGACCGATCAGCCAGCGCTGCCGGACACGGCAGCGACAGGAAACCATGAGCATATCTATAAAAACCCCCGAAGAGATTGAAAAAATGCGTGTCGCCGGCCGCCTCGCCGCCGAGCAACTCGAAATGATCGAACCCTACGTCCGTGCCGGCGTCACCACCGATGAACTCGACCAGATCTGTCATGACTACACAGTGAATGTTCAGGACGCCATCCCCGCCCCACTCAACTATCGCGGCTTCCCGAAATCCATCTGCACCTCGGTAAACCACCAGGTCTGTCACGGCATTCCCGGCAACCGAAAACTCAAGAATGGTGACGCGCTCAACATCGATATCACCGTGATCAAGGATGGCTTCCACGGCGACACCAGCAAGATGTTTTTTGTCGGGGAACCCACTGTCATTGCCAGGCGCCTTGCCGACACAGCCTATGAGTGTATGTGCACGGGTATTCGCCTGGTAAAGCCCGGCACACGTCTCGGTGATATTGGCCACGCAATCCAGCAACTGGCAGAAAGCCGGAACTTTTCTATCGTGCGCGAATACTGCGGTCATGGGATTGGCCGGGAATTCCATGAAGATCCCCAGGTACTGCACTACGGCAAGCCCGGCACCGGCGCCGTACTGCAACCCGGCATGACCTTTACCATCGAACCCATGCTCAATGTGGGTAAACGGCACACCAAGGTGTTGAAGGATGGCTGGACCGTGGTCACCAAGGATCACAGCCTGTCGGCCCAGTGGGAACACACCATCCTGGTGACGGAAAATGGCTATGAAGTTCTCACCCTGCGCAAGGGTGAAAACATATGATGAGTCCGGACGACAGCGACACTCGCTCTATCACTCGCCTGTCGAGTGACATAGTCGTTGGCTGGTTCGATCTCGACGCACTGGACCAGGCATTCAACGGCGACACGCTGTCACCCGCTGATGTCCGCGCATTTCTTAAAGGCGCCAATGAGCATCTTATGACCCGCTTCGATGAAGGGGCTGATATCGAAGACCTGATTTTTGCGCGCAGCTGGCTGGTCGACCAGGTACTGATTCGCTGCTGGAACACAAAACTTGCGACGCTCGACGGCTCACTGGTTGCCGTGGGCGGCTATGGGCGCGCCGAGCTTTTACCAGGATCCGATGTCGATATCATGATTCTGCTGGCACAGAACGAAGACACTGAAACTGCCGGGGCCCTAGAAGCCTTCCTCATGCTGCTCTGGGATATTGGCCTGGAAGTCGGACACAGTGTACGCACATTGAAAGATTGCCAGGAACAGGCGCGCGCCGACATTACTGTTGCCACCAACCTGATGGAAGCACGCCTGCTGTGTGGTAATGAAGCCCTTTTCGATGACATGAGACGGCTCACTGGGTCTGACCACGTGTGGCCCGACCGCGACTTCTTTACTGCCAAGCTTGAGGAACAACGTGCCCGCTACAATAAATTTGACGACGCTGTCTACAACCTGGAACCCAATGTCAAGGAAGGGCCCGGCGGATTACGTGACGCACAGATGATCGGCTGGGTATTCAAACGCCACTTCGGCACCGAGGATCTCGGAGAACTGGTAGAGCGCGAAGACATCACGCCAGGTGAATATGAAACCCTGATGCAGGGGCAGCGTTTTTTATGGAAAGTCCGCTTCGGTCTGCACCAGATTACCGGCCGTCGCGAAGACCGGCTGCTGTTCGATCACCAGCGCACACTGGCACAGAACTTCGGATATACCGACCACGACCACAAACTGGCGGTCGAATGGTTCATGAAAGACTACTACCTGACCATCCAGTCGCTCAGCCGGCTGAACGAAATGTTGCTGCAACTGTTGCAGGAAATCATTCTCTACGAGGATGACCACAGCAAGGCGACGCCACTGAACCGGCGTTTCCAGGTACGCAAGGGATTCCTCGAAGTCACCGGGAATAATGTCTTCCGGCGCTACCCCTTTGCCCTGCTGGAACTGTTCCTGCTCATGCAGCAGCACAGCGAGATCAAGGGTGTGCGCGCATCGACAATTCGTCTGGTACGCGATCACCTGCATCTGATCGACGATGATTTCCGTAAGGATATTCGTGCCCGCAGCCTGTTCATGGAGATCTTTCGCCAGCCAACCGGCCTGACTCACGAACTGCGGCGCATGAACCGCTATGGCGTACTGGCCGCCTACTACCCCAAATTTGAACTTATCGTCGGACAGATGCAGCACGACTTGTTCCATGCCTATACCGTCGACGAACACACACTGTTTGTGGTGCGTAACCTGCGCCGGTTTTCGGTGCCGGAAATGGCGCACGAGCTTCCCAAGTGCAGCCGCATCGCAGCGGAAATCCCAAAACCCGAGCTGCTTTACCTGGCCGCGTTTTTTCATGATATCGCCAAGGGTCGTGGCGGGAACCATGCAGAACTGGGGGCAGAAGACGCCTACACTTTTCTCAAGCAACACGGGCTAAGTGAATATGACTGCAAACTCGTCTCGTGGCTGGTACGCAGCCACTTGCTGATGTCCCAGATTGCACAGCGACGCGACATAACCGATCCGGACGTTATCCACGAGTTTGCCGCACAGGTTGGTGACCGCACCCGTCTGGATTACCTGTACCTGCTCACTGTTGCAGACATACGCGGCACCAACCCGACACTGTGGAATTCCTGGAAAGACGCCCTGTTCCGTGATCTGTACGACGCGACCAAGCGCGCCTTGCGTCGTGGACTTGAAAATCCACTACATCGCAATGAACTTATCAGCGATATCAAAAAAAGAGCCGCAGGAAAACTGGCGGAAGATTCAATTGATGTCACGTTGCTCGACAAGCTTTGGCAGGACTTGCCGGAAGACTACTTTATGCGCTACAGCGTCGATGAGGTGGTCTGGCATGCGAAAGCCATCCTCGGTGAAGGCAGCCTGGAAGGTGTACGTGTCGAACTATGCCCGAGGTCGGAACGGGGTGGCAGCGCATTATTCCTGTATACACCCGTAATTGACCGCCTGTTCAATCGAACTACCGCTCTCATCGACCAGATGGGGCTGACTATTACCGATGCACGTATTATCACATCCAGGCGCGGTTACGCGGTAAATACTTACCTGCTGCTGAACTCTGCCGGAGAACCGGTTGTTGACCGCTATGACGCTGAAGAACTGGTAACACTGATGAAACAGGAACTGCTGTCAGAAAGCGGCACTGTAAAGATCCCCTCGCGTCGCCCACCCAGGCGCATACGCCAGTTTCATATACCCACACAGGTCAGCTTCCACCAGGACGACGCACAGCGACGCACTATTGTCGAGCTCTTTACCACAGATTACCCCGGGCTTCTGTCACGCGTGGGCCAGGTCTTTTATGAGCTGGGTATTGTGTTGCAAAACGCCAAGATCGCGACCTTTGGCTCAAAGGCCGAGGATGTGTTTTTTGTAACTGACAGCAAGGGAAATGTTCTCGATACCGCAGCACAGGATGCTCTTCGCGAAGCGCTTGTGCAGGCGCTGGATCAACCCGTTTAAACCTTGAAGCATGCCCTGCCGGGATTATGGACAACAACCCGTAGCAAGCTGCATATACCACAGGGAGGGCTAGGGAAAACTATCCCCCTGTGTGCGTTGCACTTCCACCAGCTCAACACCATTCCCGTCAGGGTCACGGAAAAACACCGCGCGACGCCCTGAACGGCTGTGTGTGCAGTCCACGCCGGCCTGTTCGAGACGATCCAGAACAGGTCCAAGGTCACTGACCGCGAGCGCAGCATGACGATCTCGGCCTACATGCATGGGCCGGTCTGTTACCGGGTCGGGATTTGGCACCTGCAAAAGATGTATCTGCTGTTCACCAACCTCCAGCCAGGCACCCGGGTAGCCGATGTCGGGCCGCTGCGGGTCAGTGTCCAGCCTGAGGATATCGCGATAAAATTCCAGTGAGCGCTGTACATCCGCGACCACGAAACTGACATGGTGTATACCCAGCACTTCGCTCATGAGGTTTCCCCGATATGCTCGTGGGCCGCAAACCAGGCTGCAGCCAGAATCAGCGCGCCACCGGCCCACTCCTGCATCATCACCTGCTCGTCGGTCAGCAGAATAGAGGACACCGCACCGATCACCAACTCAAATAACAGGATCACCGCCGAACGGTGCACCGGCATATGTGTGACGCCATAAATAACGGTTACGGTCATAATGACGAAGCCGAACCAGCCCAGCATAGCCGCACCCAGCCATACAGAGCCTTCGACAACCGGCATGGGCTCGTGTACGACCAGAATCCACACTGCCGCAACCAGCACCACGCCCAGCCAGCTGGCCGATGCCTTGGCCGGCATGCCCGCGTGCTTCAGTTTACGCACCATCACATTGGCGAAAGCAAACGCCAGCCCTGAAGATGCCGCCATCCAGTCGGCCTCGTCACGTGGCCAGGGCAGGCCCAGCTGCGGGTTCCACAGCATGATGACTGCACCGGAAATGGCCAGTACAAACACCAGGAACCCGCTGGTACCCGGCCGTTCGCCGAGTATCAGCCAGCCCAGCATCAGTGCCCACAGGGGTGAAAGGTAGAACAGCAGCAGCACGCGTACCACGGTGCCATCGAGAATGGCGATAACGAACGCCACATTGCACCAGCCGACCGCCAGCGTCATCAATGCCAGTACCGGCCCCTCGCGCACCCATTCGCCGCGCGATTGCCACAACCAGGGCAGACCGATCAGAAAGGCAGCACCGTAACTGGACAATGACAGCCACAGACCCTGCAGGCCCTGGGCCTCCAGCAACCGCAGCGGGTACCAGACCAGGCCCCATAATGTGGCGGTCAATAACAGGCTGAAGACGGGTAAAAGCGGATGACTGCACGGTTTCATAAGATTGCGTATACTCTCGCCTTCATTTTTTCAGTCATCTCCACGCCATGAACCCCGATCTGTCACGCCTGCAACCCTACCCGTTCGAGCGCATGGCCAGGCTGCTTGCCGGCGTCACGCCGCCAGCCGGGCTGGAGACGATTCGCCTGTCCATCGGGGAACCCAAACACCCGACCCCCACATTCATCGCCGAAGCGATGATCGAGCACCTGCACGGCCTGTCGCTCTACCCGTCAACGCGCGGCACAGACACGCTGCGCACTGCGATCTGCAACTGGCTGACGTCACGCTTTGGCCTGCCGGCCAACAGCCTCGACCCGGAGCGTCACGCCCTGCCGGTCAACGGCACTCGCGAGGCGCTGTTTGCTATTGCCCAGTGCATGATCGACCGCTCACGCAATGCCGCAGTACTGATGCCGAACCCCTTTTATCAGATATACGAGGGCGCTGCACTGTTGGCCGGTGCCGCGCCGGTATTCGTCAATGCCACGGCCGACAGTCATTACCTGCCGGACTTCGCCGCTATCGGGGACTCAACATGGAAACGCTGCCAACTGCTCTATCTCTGCTCACCGGGTAATCCGACCGGTCGTATTATCGACAATGCTGCCATGCAGTCACTGATCGCACTGGCGGACAAGCATGATTTTGTCATAGTGTCCGACGAGTGCTACTCGGAAATCTACCTCGATGAGGACACGCCGCCGCCCGGTCTGCTCCAGGCCGCTGCGCAAATGGGCAACGACAGCTACAAAAACTGCCTGGTGTTTCATAGTCTGTCCAAACGCTCCAATGCACCGGGCCTGCGCTCAGGCTTCGTGGCTGGCGATGCCGATCTTATCCAGGCCTTCTTTCGCTACCGCACCTATCACGGCTGCGCCATGCCGCCTGCCACACAGGATGCCAGTATCCGCGCCTGGCTCGACGAAGCGCACGTAGTGGAAAACCGTCGCCTGTACCGGGAAAAGTTTTTGGCAGTTGCAGATATACTGTCACCGGCGATGGAGATTGACATACCACCGGCGGGTTTTTATCTCTGGCAGCGTACCCCGCTCGATGACTGCGAATTTTCCCGTGAGCTGTATCGCCAGCAGAACGTCGTTGTTCTGCCCGGCAGTTACCTGTCGCGTGACACCCGCGATGGCAACCCGGGACACAACCATGTGCGTATGGCGCTGGTTGCACCACTCGATGAGTGCGTCGACGCCGCACAAAGAATCCGAACCTTTACCGAACAGTTATAACCGTTTCAGGAGACCGCTATGAGCGACTTGCAAGCCACGATCGAAGAAGCCTTTGAACGACGTGCCGATATTACCCCGCGTACCGTCGAAACCCACGTCAAGGAAGCCACCCTTGAAGCGATTCGCATGCTGGATAGCGGCGAAGCCCGCGTGGCGGAAAAGAAAGAGGGTGACTGGGTAGTCAACGACTGGCTGAAAAAAGCCGTGTTGCTGTCGTTCCGCATCGAGGACAACGAATTCATGAAGGGTGGCTTCACCAATTACTATGACAAGGTGAAATCAAAGTACAGCGATTACAATGCCCGCGAATTTCGCGCCGGTGGTGTGCGTGTTGTACCCCCCGCAACAGCGCGCTTCGGTTCCTATATCGCACCCGGTGTGGTGCTGATGCCCTCCTACGTCAACATCGGTGCCTATGTCGATTCCGGCACCATGGTCGACACCTGGGCCACGGTCGGCTCCTGCGCACAGATCGGCAAGAATGTTCACCTGTCCGGCGGTGTCGGTATCGGTGGTGTGCTGGAACCGGTACAGGCCGCACCGACCATTATCGAAGACAACTGCTTCATCGGCGCACGATCGGAAGTTGTCGAAGGTGTCATCGTCGAGGAAGGCTCGGTGATCTCCATGGGGGTCTATATTGGCCAGAGCACGCGTATCTATGACCGCGAAAAAGATGAGGTCACCTATGGCCGCATCCCCGCCGGCTCTGTGGTGGTATCCGGCAACCTGCCTTCGAAAGACGGAAAATACAGCCTGTACTGCGCGGTCATCGTCAAGAAGGTTGATGCCAAAACGCTGGGCAAGGTCGGTATCAACGAACTGCTGCGAAACATCTGATTAATCCGTCATACCGGCAAAGGCCGGTATCCATCTCATTGAAACAACTGGATGCCGGCCTGCGCCGGCATGACGGAAGCACACGGATTGTAAAATGATTGCGATTTACGGCATAAAAAACTGTGACACCATGAAGAAAGCCATGCGCTGGCTTGACGAGCACGGTGTGGAGTACCGTTTCCATGATTACCGGAAAGACGGGCTGGATGCGAAACAGCTGAAGGCCTGGGAGAAAGAACTCGGCTGGGAGCAGTTGCTCAACCGCCGCGGCCAGCTGTGGCGCAAGCTGCCGCAGTCGGCACGTGACAATATCGACCGCGAAACCGCACTGAAATGCATGTTGGATAACCCCGGCATCATCAAACGCCCGTTACTGGACACAGGAGAACATCGGGTACTCGGGTTTAACCCGGAACAATACCAGTCTCTGTTTGCATAATCCCGGGGCATCCGGGTACCGGGCAGTATATACAGAGCAAGCTGGTGCTACAGCATCCACATCAAACCCGGTACACTGTGACTCATGTCAAACACACTCGAACTCGCAAAAGACCTGATTGGCCGCGCCTCGGTAACACCGGAAGACGCCGGTTGCCAGGCACTCATGCAACAACGCCTGCAAGCCATCGGTTTCACAGCCGAAGATCTGCCATTCGGTGAAGTGAAAAACTTCTGGGCACGGCGTGGCAACAGCGCACCGCTGGTTGTATTCGCCGGTCACACCGACGTCGTCCCGACCGGGCCACTGGAAGACTGGACATCAGACCCCTTCCAGCCGGAAATTCGTGACGGCATGTTGTACGGCCGTGGCGCCGCTGACATGAAAGGTTCGCTGGCCGCCATGATCACCGCCTGTGAAACCTTTACAGAGGCACACCCTGACCACCAGGGTTCGATCGGCTTTCTCATTACCAGTGATGAAGAAGGACCCTCTATCAACGGCACCGTAAAAGTTGTCCAGCACCTGGTAGAGAATGGAGTACAGATAGACATGTGCCTGGTTGGCGAACCTTCCAGCACAAGGCAACTCGGCGACATGGTGAAGAACGGCCGCCGCGGATCACTTAATGGCAAACTCACGGTACACGGCAAGCAGGGACATGTGGCCTACCCGCACCTGGCTGTAAACCCGATACACCTGGCAGCTCCGGCGCTGGCAGAACTGGCAGCCATTGAATGGGACCAGGGCAACGACCACTTCCCGCCGACCAGCTTCCAGGTTTCCAACATCCATTCCGGCACAGGTGCGGAAAATGTAGTCCCCGGTGAATTGCAGGCCATGTTCAACCTGCGCTACTCCACGGAACTGACCGAACAGCAGATTCGTGAACGGGTCTGTGAAGTGCTGGACAGTCACGGGCTGAACTACAACATCGACTGGCGGCTGTCCGGTGAACCGTTCCTGACGCCTGAAGGCGAACTGCTGGATGCCGCACAACGTGCGATTCGTGAAGTTGCGGCGATAGAAACGGAATTATCCACCAGCGGTGGTACGTCGGATGGCCGGTTTATCGCTCCCACCGGCGCGCAGGTACTGGAACTGGGGCCGGTGAACGCCACGATTCACCAGGTCAACGAGTGTGTTGCCGTCGAATCACTGGACCGGCTTTCCGACATTTACACGGTTATGTTGCGAAATCTGTTAACGTGAGCCTGTCGGAGATTGCTTCGCTGCGCTCGCAATGACGGGGGAAATGGATAGTGGATTTCACTTTACGAAAATACCTGCTGATTTTCCTGCTCACACCCTTGCTGGGTGCCTGCAGTATGGGACAAATGGTCGCCCGCACCTCGGTCTCCATCATGGATGGCGCTGTCGAGGCGATGAACCGTGAAACTGACCTGGTACTTGCAGAAGCCGCCATCCCCGCCAATATCAAGCTGATTGAAGGCCTGATTGCTGAAGACCCCGGTAACCCCGTACTACTCGCCAACGCGGCACAAGGCCTGTACGGGTACGCTTTTGGTTTTACCGAACTGCAAGACAGAAAACGGGCAGAAGCCCTGTACCAGCGCTGCACCGATTATGGTTTTCGTGCCCTGCACAGCTTTGGTGTCGAAATCGATTTACACAAGGCCAGTACCGACACTATAGACAAGGCCGTTTCGCGGCTTGGTCGCAATGCTGTTCCCGCCCTGTTCTGGACGGCCTCCTGCTGGGCAAAACAAATCGATCTCAACCGCACCGAACCCGCGCGCCTGGCCGAGCTTGGCAGTACGGAACGCCTGATGCAGCGTGTCCTGGAACTGGAACCCGACTACTTTGCCGGTAGTGCTTATGGCTACTACGGTGTCTACTACGGCAGCCGCGCACCCATGCTTGGGGGAAACTTTGACCTTGCGGAGAAAAACTTTTCGGCTGCACGCGCTGTCACACAAGGCAAGCTGCTGATATTTGATGTCCTTCAGGCTGAATACCTTGAACGCCAGCGCCTGAACCAGTCACGTTTTCACAGCCTGCTGGAGGGTGTCGTCAACACCCCTGCCGGGACTTACCCGGACATGGCGCTGATCAACCAGATAGCGCGCGCACGAGCACGTTACCTGCTCGGCCTTGAAAAGGAGTGGTTCTGATGAGGCGCAGTTTCATAGTATTAAACTGGTTGCTGTTTGCTGCGCTTCTTCCCTTTTGTGCAACAGCCGGTACCACGCACGTTATCAAATTTGCCACACTCGCACCCCCCGGTACGACCTGGATGAATATCCTTGAAGAATGGGGGCAGGAAGTTAAAACCCGCAGCAAGGGACGCCTGGTTTTCAAATTCTATCCTGGTGGCGTACAGGGGGATGAACCCGACGTGCTGAAAAAGATGCGCTTCAACCAGTTGCAGGGTGGCGCCTTTACCGGCTATGGCATCGGGCGCATGTACTCACCGGCACGCGTCCTGGAACTTCCCTTTCTGTTTAATGATATTGATGAAGTCGACCTGGTCCGACGCCACTTCACAAAGACCTTCCAGCAGGGGTTCCATGACAATGGCTATGAACTGCTCGGCTGGATGGAAGTCGGCTTCATCCACATGTTTTCAACCGAACCGATACGCTCGCTGGAAGATATGCGTTCTCGCCGGGTCTGGCTATGGCAGGGCGACCCGATTGGTCAGGCATTTTTTCAGGCCAGCGGCATATCACCTGTCCCGCTTTCCATTATCGACGTCTACACCAGTCTTTCCACAGGCCTGATCGATACTGTCTACGCACCACCACTGGGTGCCATTGCCCTGCAATGGTTCACCAAGACCAGATATATCAGCAGCATCCCGCTGACGAACGGGATGGGAGGTCTCATAGTGACACGCCGGTTTGTTGACCGACTGCCGAAAGACTTGCAGGCCCTGCTGCGCGAGACCGGCAACAGCTATGGAGAGAAACTGGTGGCTGCAACACGTGTCGACAATGCAAAGAGTATTGATGAACTCAAAAAACGCGGCCTGGAGTTTATCGAACCGGATGAAGGCATGAGCGATGCCGAATTGCTGGCGCTGCGTAACCGTGCGGCAGATGCGCTGATTAAATCGAATTACATCCCTGCCAGCGTGTTCGAACAAACGCGAAAACTCCTGGACCAGCACAGGCATGCCCGTGCAACAGCAGGTACCCCCGCCCCCTGAAACATCATCCGGGTCAGTGATACCATGAAACTCCTGAGCCTTATTCGAGACAGACTGCTGCAGCTGGAACTACTGTTCGCAGCCGCCAGCCTGTTACTGCTTCTGGTCCTTGCAGTGGCACAAATTATCGCGCGCAATGCCTTTGATGCAGGTATTACACAAGCTGACACCCTGACCCGCTACCTTGTCCTGTATGTCACCTTCTTCGGCGCCACGCTTGCCGTTGACCGTAACCGCCACATCAAGATTGATGTTGCCTGTACACTGTTATCCACACGAACACAGGCGCACCTGTATCGTCCACTACGTGCGCTGGCCGCTGTTATCTGCATGTTCTTCGCAGACGCGTCCATCCGCTTCTGGCGGGATGAGTGGACCTATGCGCAGGACTATGAGCGCTGGCAGGTTATTGTCGGACTGATTCTCCCGGTCGGTTTTGTCTTACTGACCATTCACTTCCTGCTTGCAGCGCTGCTGGGCCCGGATGACGACGCATGCCGTTTGCCGTAGCGGCCATTATCATGCTTGCCCTGTTCGGGCTGCCGTTGTTTGCGGTGCTGGGCGCAGGCAGCCTGCTGTATGCACACTACAGTGAGCTGGACAGCGCACTGCTGATCGTCGAGCTGAACCGGCTGGCATCCTCACCCAACCTGACTGCCATCCCGCTATTTACCCTGGCGGGCGTCATCCTGTCTTCCGGTGGCGCACCACAGCGATTGATACGCCTGTTTAATGCACTGCTTGGCTGGCTACCCGGTGGCCTGTCCATTGTCGCCATTGCTGCCTGTGCTTTCTTTACCTCTTTTTCCGGTGCATCGGGAGTAACCATACTTGCACTTGGGGGGTTGCTGTACCCGGTGCTGATGAAAGTCCATTACCCGGAACGATTTTCACTTGGCCTGTTGACAACATCCGGCTCACTGGGACTTTTGTTCCCCCCGAGTCTGGCAATCCTTCTGTACGGTGTGGTCGCCGGTGTGAATATCGATGACCTGTTCCTTGCCGGTATTGTGCCCGGGCTGACCCTGATGGTTATGCTCGGAGTTTACGCTGCCTTTGTAGGGTCACGCTTCAGCGTTCCACACCACCCATTTTCATGGCACATACTGGGCCGCGCCCTGCACAGTGGCCTGGGTGATGTGTTGCTGCCGGTACTGATCGTGACAGGTATCTTTGGCGGTTACGTCACTGTCAGTGAAGCCGCAGCCTGTACCGCACTCTACGTCCTGGTACTGGAAAGCCTGGTTCACCGGTCCATCTCATTACGCAAACAGCTGATCCCCCTGCTGGGTGATACCGCAGTACTGGTTGGCAGTATTCTTATAATCCTTGGCGTGGCCATGGGTCTGACCAACCTGCTGATTGACGCACAACTGCCCATGCGATTGCTGGAATGGATGGAGACCAGCATAGACACTCCGCTCAAGTTCCTGCTGTTGCTGAACCTGTTCCTGCTGGCAGTTGGTGCAATGATGGATATCTTTTCCGCGACCGTGGTTGTCGTTCCACTGATTCTTCCACTTGCGCAGCGCTTCGGTATCGACCCGGTTCACCTCGGTGTCATTTTCCTCGCCAACCTGGAAATCGGCTATTCCACACCACCGGTCGGTATCAACCTGTTTATCGCCAGTCAACGTTTCGAAAAACCGGTGCTCACCCTGTTCCGTTCGACGTTCCCCTTCCTCCTGCTGATGCTGGTGTGGCTCGGGATAGTCACTTATGTTCCGGTGTTGTCGCTATGGTGGCAGTAGCCCTGCCGGCGATTCCCTGGATATCGCTTTTTTTGTCAAATACCCGGGGAAACCTGTTTATTTTTTTTGTTCAGTCTTCAATGCAGCAATCGCTTCATCCAGCGCTTTTGAAACACCCTGTTCAATCTCGCGTGCAACGTCCAGTGCCTTGCTGTCGGCTGCGATGACCGTTGGTCGTGTAAACAGGACGCGTGTATTACCGTCTTTCTGTACCAGCGTGATATGCAACGGGCACAACGCCAGCATATCCGGGTCAGCGTTACTCACCGCATTGGCGTACCAGCCATTACAAAAGATCATGGAACGGATGCCTTCCAGCCCGTTACGGTTGTAGTCCTTACCCCAGCGTTCGGCGAAGTGGCTGAGATTTTTCTGGATATCAGGCTCAAAAACCACAAAGAACCGGTTATCTTCAAGCGATTTATAGACCACATCATAAGATGTCTCGAGGTCTTTTCCGGTTTCCCATACCAGAACCGTGCGCTCTGCCTGAACAGTCTGCGCAATAAACAAGAAGGCTAGCAGGCACAACCGGTAAAATTTCATTTCAGTAACTCCTGTTAAAAATGCGCGCAGCAAGAAATCATGGCTCAGTAATTAACCGCCAGCAAGCCCATATCAAAATTGCCCGGCTGCATGGGGATGCGCATATGGTGTCCACTGCCCGGCGCCACATCGACAGCCTGTCCGTTCCGGTTATGCATTTCGGTCAGTGTGAAGGTGCGGTTACCTTCCGGCAGGATCAGTTCCAGCTCATCCCCCACGGAAAAACGGTTTTTGACAATCACTTCCAGCATGCCGTTGTCGGCATCATATTTGCCCAGCTCACCGACGAAGCGCTGCTGCTCGCTTTTAGAATGATTGTCCAGGTAGTTCTGGTAATCCTGCTCGTGGTGGCGCTGAAAAAATCCATCGGTGTAACCGCGGTTGGCCAGATTTTCCAGCTTGCCGAGCAGTGTTGGATCAAATGAACGGCCGGCCACAGCATCGTCAATCGCCTTGCGATATACCTGTGCCGTGCGTGCGGCATAGTAGTGGGACTTGGTACGCCCTTCTATCTTCAGGCTGTCAATGCCCATATTCACCAACCGCTCGACATGCTCGACTGCACGCAGGTCTTTGGAGTTCATTATATAAGTGCCGTGCTCGTCTTCCTCCACGGCCATCAGTTCACCGGGGCGGTTCGCTTCTTCGACAAGGCTGACCCTTGGTGTTATTTCTTCCGGCTCTACTGTGACCGGAATCAAATTCCCGGCATCATCTTCAGCTGCCTCGCTCACCTTGTAATCCCAGCGGCAGGAATTTGTACAGCTTCCCTGGTTGGCATCACGGTGATTGAAATAACCCGACAACAGGCAGCGGCCGGAGTAGGCAATACACAACGCACCGTGAACAAAAACCTCCAGCTCTATATCCGGGCATTGCTGGCGAATTTCCTCGACCTGGTCCAGCGACAACTCGCGTGACAGGATGATGCGTTTGACGCCGATCTGCTGCCAGAATTTCACGCTGGCATAGTTCATGGTATTGGCCTGCACTGAAAGGTGGATCGGTATGTCGGGCCAACGTTCGCGCACCATCATGATCAGGCCGGGATCCGCCATAATAATCGCATCCGGCTGCAGTGCGATGACCGGTTCCATGTCATGAATGAACGTACTGACCTTGCTGTTGTGCGGCAAAACGTTGCTGGCAAGAAAAAATGCCTTCCCCGCCGCATGGACAAACGCTATCCCTTCGGCCAGACGCTCAAGCGTACTGAAATCATTGTTGCGTACACGCAGGCTGTAACGCGGCATGCCCGCATAAACGGCATCGGCACCATACGTAATCGCATAGCGCAGGTTTTTGAACGTGCCGGCAGGGGCAAGGAGTTCCGGGGTTTTCATACGATCAGCTCATACAACAGGCTTTGGGGTGCGCATTCTACTGCTTCGGGCAAATTACCGGAAGCTGTTTCAGCATAACTATATTCGACATTAATAGTAGTTTATATATCATTGGTTATATTAGTTATTTTATAAGTTTTTTTCATAAGATCTGTTGCACTGCAAATAATGCCTGTAACACAGGGAATATTTCCATGCCCGAAGCTCTCTATTTTAGATGAAATACAAGATAATACCGGGCCTGTAAGACTTGATCTGTGGCCATAATTCAAGCGACCTGCTATCCCCAGGAGAGAGTTCAATGACAAAAAAACCGATATCATTTGTAATTGCTTTTGTAATTTACAGCTTGCTGGCCTTCGGCAGCCACAATGTTTCTGCCGCTGAGTACCCGCTCCAGCAGAAACTGGAGCAATGTGAAACCGCCTTCAAGGAATCACGCAGCAAGTCCGCTACCCGCGAACAGGCAGGGAAAGCGCGCGCCAAGCATTTCAAGCTGATGATCGAGATATTGCAACACATCAACGATGCCAATGTGAAGGCTGCTGATGAAGGACGGCCACTGACACCTGAAGAACTCAGCAACACTGTGCGTGTAATGGGTCACCTGGTCGAGATGCTTGCCAAGGACCACCTGGCACCAAAGGCGGACTGGTCTTACGTTTACTGATTTTTACGCCGTTAGATAACCGGTAACCCTCCGACACCGGAGGGTTACCGGGTTTCGGACCTGCCCGAACCTGTTCACTTTACTACCCGCCCCGTACAGCCCCATCCATCACCTGCAGCGCGGCGTCCCATGCTTCACCCTGATTACCATTCTCAGCCATTAACTCCATCAACCCATAGGCAAGCTTGCGGTGTTCGGGGGACAGATCCCGAAGTTTACGCAACATATACAGGTAACCGCTTTTTTCCATTCTCAGTGTACTGATGAGCGCATAAAGCTGCAGGCCCGCTCCGCTATGGGGATTTTCCTGAATGATATCGACGACCTGTTGTAGCAGATTTTCCTGCATGTCACACCTTCGGTTTGGGTTTGTCGGCGACGTTGTTGCGCAGATAAACGGGGCTGGCCAGTTCCGGGGAAACCATCTCACCTGCCTGGTACAGGACTGATGCCAGCCGTGCCACATCGGCTGCATGAGACTGCCAGTCAGAAAGGTTATCCGCTTCCGGCAAACCACATTGTCCTGACAACACATCGACGTAACTTTCCCAGCCGCTCCCGGCACCATACCAGTCATCACCAGCGGGCAACGGTACAAGGTCGGGCGCACAGACACATTCTTCGCCAATCAGTTCCGCGTTACCCCTGCCATCGAACCGGTAGGCTCCCCAGTAGACTTCCTTCATCCGCGCATCAACTGCAGCGAGTATATTTGCCTTGCCACTGGCTACATGTGCGCCATATGCCAGCGCCGCCAGTGTAGAGACAGGTACAACCGGCACATCGGCACCAAACGCGAGACCCTGCGTTACGCCGGCCGCAATACGCAAGCCGGTAAAGGAGCCCGGACCACGCCCGAAGGCAATTGCATCAAGCTGGCTGAGCGCAATACCTGCATCGGCCATCAGCGCCTCGGCCCACGGCAGTACCAGTGCAGCATGACGGCGTGGTGCGATTTCGAAACGTTCCGTCACTTCCCCGCCCTGGTACAGGGCAACGGAACAGGCCTCACCGGCAGTCTCGATGGCAAGCAGGCGCAGCATGGCTACAGGCTCAATGCATCACTGGCGTGGAAAAATTTCACCACATCATCCAGGTCGCGCGTGCGCCCCATGTCCGGCAGGCTGTTCAGGAATACACGCCCATAGCGTTTACCGAGCAGGCGCGGATCACAGATAACCAGCACGCCACGATCATTCATATCCCGGATCAAACGCCCGACGCCCTGCTTCAGGGTAATGACAGCATGCGGTAATTGCTCATCCATAAAGGGGTTGCCACCACCTTCCTTCATGGCATCAATTCGCGCCTGCCAGACCGGGTCGCCCGGGGACGCAAACGGGAGTTTGTCGATAATGACGCACGATAACGCCTCGCCCCGCACATCGACGCCTTCCCAGAAACTGCTGGTGCCGAGCAATACGGCATTACCCAGTTCACGGAAACGTTCAAGTAATTCATTGCGTGGCGCATCACCCTGCACCAGTAGCGGAAACTGGCAACTGTCGCGAAGGCGTTCACGTGCTAGATTCATCGCGCGGTAGCTGGTGAAAAGCACGAAAGTGCGTCCTCGTGCTGCTTCGATAATCGCTTCCGTCTCATCGAGCATGTGACGGGTATAGTCCGGACTCGACGGTTCCGGCATACCCTTTGGCACATAGAACAACGCGTTGTTGGCATAGTCGAAGGGGCTGTCCAGCTGCAGGGTAGTGGCATCTTCCAGCCCCAGCTTGTGTGCAAAGTGAGAAAAGCTGTCATTTACCGAGAGGGTCGCCGATGTAAAGACCCAGCAGTCAGGCAAGGCGTGGCGCTGGCTGTTGAAATTTTCAGACACATCGAGCGGCGTGAGATTGATACGGAATGATTGTCGCCAGGTTTCAAACCAGTGAATATAATCGGCCGGTGGCTGCTCGGTTGTCTGTGCCAGCAAGGTCTGTACGCGCAGGGCGCGCTGGTAACAGTTATCCAGCCCGCGGCTGCGTTCCGACAAGGGCTCCAGTTGTATTGCCAGATCGGCAAGTGCGGTTTTCAATGCTTCGCGTGCTTCTGTCAGCGCCGGGTTACCGTCCAGCCGTGACCAGGGGGCGCGTTGCTCACCCTGCCCCATTTCCAGGCGAAATTCACGGGTAGCCTTTTCCAGTTCACGGGCAACATCAGGCAAGCCATCCAGCTCACCGGTTTCGCCGACATACTCATTGATCGCATCCTGCGCCAGTTCCAGCAGTTGCCTGCTTGACAAGGCCATGCCGAAAAATCGTGAAGCCGTTTCCGGCAGCTGGTGTGCTTCATCGATAATGAACGCCTCGGCACCGGGTAACAGCTCCCCAAAACCCTCTTCCTTGAGCGCCATGTCCGCACACAACAGGTGGTGATTGATGACCACCAGATCCGCATCCTGTGCTTCGCGACGCGCCTTCATTACATGGCAATCGGAAAACCAGTCACATTCCGAGCCGAGGCAGTTCTCTGTTGTCGAGGTAACCCTGGGCCAGATGAAAGCGTCCTCGGGGATATTCGACAATTCAGCAATATCGCCGCTGGCGGTGCGCCCTGACCAGTCGAATACCTGTTCCAGCTGGTTGGCCTGGCGACGGTCACCGAGGCGTCCTTCGCTACGTGTCATGTGTAAGCGCTGGTGACAAAGATAATTGGCACGGCCTTTCAGTAAGGCAGCCTTGAGCGGTACACCCAGCGCGGAACGCACCGTAGGCAAGTCACGGTGAAACAACTGATCCTGCAGATGACGGGTGCCGGTGGAAATGATGATTTTTTTACCCGATAACAGTGCCGGCACCAGGTAGGCATACGTTTTACCGGTTCCGGTTCCGGCCTCGACAATCAGGGTAGAAGCATCAGTGAGTGCCTGCTCTACCGCCGCCGCCATTTCCTGTTGCTGGGGACGCGCCGCGAAACCCTGCACCTCACCCGCGAGCAGGCCATCGCCACCCAGGCAGGCAGCGGCCTGCGTAATATCATCAGCCAGTGGGTTTGCTGTCATAACAGGTTTCTGTCAGGCGTCGGAATGGTTGTCCCAGACTTCGTCGTCGCGTGCGCCTTCCTCACGCGTCCACACCAGTCGGGAAATAATCCTGAAACGGGCAACCGTCATTGCCCCACGTTTCTTTCGACTGCTCGAAGATGAATCGTCCATGGCATCCTCGACCTCCTCACGGCTGGCCTCGTAGATTTCAGTCGCCTCGTAGTCCTCATCCAGAATAACCAGCACCACGCTGTCCCAGTCCTTGTCGAGCTTGAGCTGGCCAATGCGCTGACCGGATTTCTCCTCGCCAAAGATGACCCGACCCTTGATCTGTACACGGTCACCTTCACGTTGTCCGAGACCGATAGCATCATAGCCTCCGGGTCGTTCCTTGCATAATTCCAGACCGAGCAGCCGGGCCGCATCATGCTCCGCAATTTCTCCACTGACACCCGGCAGGGGTTTACCGGTAGTACGACGAAACTCCGCCGCCAGGCGACGTGCTTCGGTAATCAGCTTGTCTACAGAATAAACGCCCACGGGATCATCTTTATCGTTATCGGTTGTGGATGTGACAATTGTACACGGAACCCCCGTCAGCGACGCACTTGTGCGGCTCTGCGCTCGGCCTCGCGCGCCCCGGCCGAATTATCCTGCGCCCAGCGGGCACGGGCCACTAATGCCCAGTTTCTTGCCTGCAAGGCCCGGTCTCCGGCCGATAGCGCGTTGGATTTCAGTGCCAGCTGCTCGGCCTGGGCCGGTTTACCCTGTTCCAGGCGTACCGCTGCAAGCTGGTACCACAAACGGGCATTGCCCGGATCGATACGCAGCGCGCGTTCCAGTGTGGCAGCGGCAGAGCGGGTATCGCCGAGCCGCCGGTAATGCTCGGCACGGTCCAGCAGCGCAACTACAGCACCGCGGCTGGCACGGTTCTCCGGCTGGGCCTCGATAACCGGCGCGGGCATTTCGCCGGGCGGCAGCGACTCGCTGGATCGTGAGCCGCTGTCGACAACCGGCGGTAATTGGCCCGGCGGACGGGTGCTGCAGGCACCCAGCAACAGGGTCAGAAGGAAAAAAGCACGCTTCATTGCAACCATTCAGGTATCCACTGTAGTGCCCCGCCACCGGCGCAGGGCGCGGGCGGTGGCAGAGCACCTGTTTCAATAAAAGGCAATTGTACGGTATCGGCACAACCCGTGTCGGCCAGGCCACCGCTGTTGCGGTCCACGCCGTGCCAGACAATGCCCTCCGGGGTCGTCGGCTGGTTGCGTACTGCACCGGTCTGCGCATACAGGGCGGACCACACCTGCATGGCGCCGCTGGCACCGGTCAACCCCATCGGCTGGTTGTCATCACGCCCCATCCAGATCACTGCCAGTTGCGCGCCGTCATAACCGGCATACCAGCTGTCACGCAGGTCGTTAGTGGTACCGGTCTTGCCGGCCAGCCCCAGTTCTTCCGAGAAACGGTAATTGAGCGCGCGTGCTGTGCCTTCTTTCACGACGGACTGCAAGGCATGATTGATCAGGTAGGCCGGCTGTGGATCGATGACACGGGATACCTGCAACCCGTAGCGCTGAAGTGTTTCGCCCTCGGCGTTCAGGATAGACCGGATGGCGCGTAACGGGATATGAAAGCCACCACTGGCAAAATTCAGGTACAACTGCGTCACTTCCAGCGGGCTCAGGTCGGTGGCACCGAGAAACAATGACGGGTATGGATTGAGTGGACTGGAGACAGAGAGGCGGCGCAGCGTACTGATGACTGTTTTAACACCAAGATCCAGACCCAGCCGTGCCGTGGCGACATTATAGGAATGTGCCAGCGCCTGGTAGAGCATTACTTGATCGTGGAACTCGTGATCGTAATTATTGGGCGCCCAGATACTATCAGTCTGTTCATACTCCAGCGGTCCGTCATCGAGTAACGTGGCAAGACTGTAGCGCTGAGGCTGTTCCAGCGCAGTGAGATACACCGCAGGCTTGATCAGTGAACCCACATGACGTTTCGCATCCAGCGCACGGTTGAAGCCGGAAAAACCGGCCTGCCTGCCGCCGGCCAGCGCCAGCACCTCTCCATTGGCCGCATGAGTCACCAGCCCGGCACCCTGCATTTCTGCATGTTTCTCAAGTAACGGCTTGATGCGTTGATCGAGACTTTTCTGCAAGGCCCACTGGGTCTGCGGATTGAGCGTGGTAAAAATCTTCAGCCCTTCGCTGACCAGGTCTTCTTCACGGTAGTCACGTCGTAACTGTCGCCGCACCAGGTCGAGAAAGGCAGGAAACTGCTTGCTGGTACCGGCTGCGGCGCGTACCAGTCCAAGCGGTTCATTGCTCGACTTCTGATAGGTTGCCTGGTCTATAAGGCCTTGCTCGTACATGACCCGCAGCACCAGGTCACGGCGCTGCTTCGCGCGTTTCGGGTGGCGGCGCGGATCATAATAGGATGGCCCCTTGACCATACCCACCAGCAAGGCCATCTGCGCGGTGTCAAGCTCATCCAGCGGGCGCTGAAACAGAAATCGACTGCCCAGTCCAAAGCCGTGGATGGCACGCTGTCCGTCCTGCGCAAGGTAGACTTCATTCAGATAGGCCTCAAGAATTTCATCCTTGCTGTAACGACGTTCCAGCAGTAATGCGGTAATTGCTTCGTTGATCTTTCGCCACAGACTACGCTGGTTGGTGAGAAAGAAATTCTTGACCAGTTGCTGGGTAAGAGTACTTCCACCTTGCACGACTTCACCGGACCGCACATTTACCCAGAAAGCGCGGGCAATGGCACGCAACGACACACCATGGTGCTGGTAGAATTCACGATCTTCGACAGCAATCAATGCTTCGGTAAGGGTGTCCGGTACTTCGCTGAGTTGCACCAGGATACGGTCTTCTTGCCGGGCCGTGTGAATACTGCCGATTTCCAGTGGCTCAAGCCGTGCCAGCGCCAGCTCGTTTCCATTGCGATCGTCCTGCAGACGCGTCACCTGCTGCGTGGAAAATGCGACGCGCAGGGTTTGCGATCGTTCGCGGCCGTCCCAGAAGGTGAAGGGACGTGTAATCAGCTGATAGCGGTTGCCATCACGCGACACCTCACCGGCACGACGTGGTTTACTGACAAAACGATACCCAAGCGCACGCAGTTCACTGGTGAACTGCGCGGGCCGTAACGCCAACCCGGTATATAACTCCAGAGGACGGGCATATACCCGTGCCGGCAGTGACCAGCGTTTGCCTTCGAACTGGCGATACACCTGGAAATCCAGCCAGCCTACATAGCCCACGACAATCACCAGCATTACCAGGAGAAGTTTGACCCAGGAAAAATGGAAAGTTTTGCTTTTACGTCGTTTGCTGGTACGACGACGGGCTTTGCGTTTTTTTGGTGGCATGCAATACGGCTGTCAGAACACGAAACCGGCCCGATGCCGGCATCTGAAGCGGTAGTATACCTGTACGGGCCTGATTCATGCAGTCCAGCTGTACCAGGCGGCCCAAACCGGTTTCAGGGGTTCTACTCGCCGGTAGCTTCGCGGTATTTTACTTCCAGGGCATTGTATTGCTTCTCCAGCTCCTCGATGGTGGCATCCTTGAACTCGACCAGTGCCTCCAGCTCCTGGACCTTGATTTCCATCTCCTGGATTTGCTCGAGGGTTGATGCCGGGGCACCTTCCTCGTTCTGTTGTGCTTCCTGCTCATCAAGCTGGAGGACGATCATCTCCAGCTCACTGCGCAGCATGGCATTTTCATCTTCCAGTACACTTACGCAGCCGGACAACTCCTGGTTAGCCCGTTGAATCCGGTTCAGCGTCTCTTCCAGCTCGCCGGCCTTGCTCGCCTCCGGCATAAGTTCCACGATCAGTTTTCTGAGGCTTTCGATTGTTTCCTGCTGCCCGCCAACCATATTCTTCAGCCCGGTCAACCGGGCCGGGTCGGCCGGGTCGATAGTCTTTACCGCGTCACCACCTTCACGCTGGGCATCCTTGAGACGTTTGTTCTCTTTCTCCAGCACCAGCAGGCACCTTTCAAGTTCCGTGCTCTGTTTCTCGAAGTCTTCCAGCTGCTTCAGTGCATCCTCCATACCTTCGACTTCGGCATGACCTTCCAGCTGGGCACGCAACGCAGACATAGCATCCTGCTGGTTATTGATAACGTCTTTCAGGTGATTGATTTCTTCTTCGGAGGTATCAATGAGCTTGCGACCAGGGTCTTCATCAGCTGAATCGTCCGGCGCCTCTTCAAACTCGACAGTTGCAGAAGGTTCTGCTTCCGCTTCGACAGTCTCCGCATCCGGGCGCATAATTTCCACCAGCTCACAAATACCGGCGGCAATTCGATCCTGGAATGCCACCGGGTTAGCCACCAGCGCATTCGCTTCAAGTTCAATCTCAAGAAAACGTTTGCGAAACCTCAGCAGTTCGGCCGCCTTCTTTTCAGACTCGTCTTCCGAAGCTGCGGCCTTCTCTGTCAGTGCTTCATTACGAATGACCTCATCTCGCAGATACTGGTCAAAACTAACCGGATCAGGGATATCTTCCTGCTGTCTTAACAGCTTTTCCAGTATATGTATCCTGCGTGACAACCGGTTACTGCGCAGCAGAAAAATCACACTGGCCGCCAGCGCCAGCATGGCCAGTTCCAATACGCCAAGGAAAGCAAATAGCCCTATCTGCACTCCCTCCATGGTTATTTGTTATCCTCTTCCTCGTCTGCCTCACCGTCTTCCGGCTCATCCCCGGCGCCTTTCTTGCGACGTTTCAGGAACCACCAGACAGCAAACCCGATGCCACCCAGCAATACATTGATACCGGCAAAGATACCGATCGCTGCGCCAAGGCCCATCTTTTTCTCTTCAGGTTGGCTGGCTTCGGCCTGTTCTTCGTCAGCAGGCTTTTCTTCCCCCGTCACCTCTTCGCTGTCTGCCGCTTCAGGTACTTCGACTGTTTCATTCTTGTCTACAACAGGCTCGGTCTCCGGTTCGGGCCTGGCAGCAGGCACTGGCTCAGGTGTTTCGATCACAACTGGCGGCATAAAACCGGGAGGCAGCGCCTGCACCTCGAAGTGCACCGTTTTTTGCCGGCTGAAAGTTTCACCTTCTGCAATAAGATTGATCTGGTAAGAGCCGGGGTTCTCGTACGCAAGTACTGTCGAGTACTTTCCATCCGCAGCTTTTCTGTCACCTTCCCGACCATGGTCCATTAATTCAAAGCGCGCCGTTTCACCGCTCGGCACCTGGATTTCCATATAAAAGTTTGTATTGGTCAGTACCGCTTCCTTGTCCAGCAGTTTGCCATCCTGCTCCAGCCAGCTTTCCAGCACCATGTCTTCATTAACCTTGAGACTCGGCGTCTGCGGGCTATGGTTGAGGCTCATGTTTGTCACAATATAGGCGCGGTTCTTGCCCCCGGTATAAAGCAGTTTCCAGGTGCCTGGCTGCGGATCCTTCAACGTGATCATGTCGAAGTGTTGTGACATGAACCATTTCATTTTGTCACTGGCATCATCTGAACCCAGTTTGGTGCCATCCGGTGTCTGCAGTGAGATGCGGATATCTTCGCGTTCCTTGGAAGCGACAATAGTCACTTCCTCGATGGAAGCATCTACCCTGAACTCCCCTCCTTCGATGGGAAGCATGTCGGGATCTTTTGCGCTTTCGAAAATAGCACTGAATACTTCATGCAAATCCTGGTCATTACGTGCAAGCTTGAACAGACCGCCGGTTTCGGTTGCGACCTCCCGCAACAGATCTACGTCGGATGCTTCGGTAAATGCGATGGTGTACACCTTGACGCCACGTTCCTTTGCCCTGGTGACCAGGTCTTTCTGTAACTTCTGTGTCAGTGCCCAGTCTTCATCGGTATCACCAACGTCCATCTTGCCGTCTGACATCAACACCAGCATCGGCTCCTGGCCCTGGCGGGCTTCCTTCTGCAGCATTGCCAGGCCTTTTTCCAGTGCAGCATGCAGGTTGGTGTAGACACCCTTCGAGGACACCCGGTCTGCCGATGAAAGAATGCGTGCATCGGTTTTGGGGCCGGGCGCGGTCAGGTGAAGCACCGGGTAACCGTTATCGCTGAAGCTGATCAGGCCGATACGATCTTCCTCGCCCAGCAGTGACATGAACATTTTCGCGGCGGGCACGCGCAGCTTGTCAGGATCGTTCTTGGCCATACTGCCGGAACTGTCAATCAGCAATACCGCATCGACACCACCTGTCTTGTCAGCCGCCAATGCTGGCCAACTGGTCGCCAGGCAGCACAGCAATAACCATCGAAGCAGCGTAGAAGTCAGCGTGTGATTCAAGCCTGGGCCAATGCTGGCCGGATAAGTCCTGTTCATGCCTGTACGTCCTTATATCCTGTTGATAAGACTTGCTAATTCCCTGGAAGCACGGGATTGGCCCGTAGCTCAGCCCCTGTAACGGCAAGAGACAGAATTAATTGAGATTCAATCGCTTAATAGATGATTCCAGAACTGACGAGGAACTGTCCGGTGACTGACTAGCGGCGCTGAAGGTGGAAAACGTTCTCCGTCATATGTGATATCCCACGCTCGCGGAAACGAGCTTCCCGTGCCAGCACATCGTCTTCGTGCAGATGCTCAATAGACCAGTCCGCCCCAAACAGGTCGGCCACCTCACCGGTACTGACGGCAAATGGCGGCCCGCCCATCTGTTCCTGCGGGTAGTCCAGCGTGATGAGCAGCATGTCCACCTCCGTCGGCAAAATGCTCTCCAGGTGACTGACATAGCGGGGCCGCATGTCGGGTGGCAGGGCTATCAGTGAGGCACGATCGTAAACGGCCCTGATGTCGGCAAGCTGGTCGGGCTGTAAATCGAACAAGTCACCACATAGAATACGGATGCGCTCGCTTTCACAGAGGCTGAACCTGCCAGCCTGTGATGGCCTGTGTTGCAGGTCGTTCTCTTCGAAAAAAGCTTCCACAGCGATTGGGCTGAGTTCAACACCTGTCACCGGGTGACGCTCTGCCAGCCACAGCATGTCAAGGCTCTTGCCGCACAGGGGTACAAAGACCGGGTCGCCAGCTTCAACCGGCAGGTGTGACCAGAAAGCCTCCAGCTGGGGATTGACACCGGGCAGGTGAAAACCGGTCAGATTGTCCCGCCAGCGCTGGTGCCAGAACTCCGGCTCCATCAGACGTGCGGTGTTCCGCCGAAAGGTCTTGGGTCAGCACCCGGCAAGGGGTTGAACCAGTGCAGGGTCTTGTGCAGCTCAACGACGGTACCGACGATGATAATCGTCGGTGGCTTGAGTGCTTCTTCTTTCACGGTATGTTCCAGGTTTTCCAGGTCAGTGATAATCACGCGCTGGTTCTGGGTGGTTCCCTGCTGCACCAGCCCTACCGGTGTCGAGGCCGGCAGACCGTGTTTGACAAGTTGCTCAGACATGACGCCAACACCATGCAGCCCCATGTAGAACACAATCGTCTGGTTGGGATGTGCCAGCGCTTTCCAGTTCAGGTCTACTGAACCATCCTGCAAATGACCGGTAACAAAGACCACAGACTGGGCGTAGTCACGGTGAGTGAGCGGAATTCCCGAATAGGTCGCACAACCGGAAGCCGCCGTAATACCCGGCACCACCTGGAAGCTGATACCGTTTTCCATCAGGGTGGAGATTTCCTCACCACCGCGACCAAAGATAAACGGGTCACCGCCTTTCAGACGCACGACACGCTTGCCCTCTTTCGCCAGCCGTACCAGCAACTGGTTGATGTTTTCCTGGGAGAGGGTGTGATTGTCGCGTTCCTTGCCAACGTAGATACGCTCGGCATCCCGGCGCACCATGTCGAGAATCTGTGTCGAAACCAGGCGGTCGTAGACCACGACATCGGCCAGTTGCATCAGCCGCAGGGCGCGGAAAGTCAACAGATCAGGATCTCCGGGGCCGGCGCCGATCAGGTATACCTCACCCACCGCCTGCGCCTTGTTATCTGCATTATTGAGTGCGTTTTCCAGGTACTCGCGTGCACGTTCGTCCTGTCCGGTGAACATCAGTTCGGCAATTTCACCATCCAGCAGTTCTTCCCAGAAGCGGCGGCGCTGCTCGACATCCGAAAAGCGTTGCTTGACCTTGTCCCGGTAGCTGTCCATCAGTTTGGCCAGGCGCCCGTAAGCCGCCGGCACATAACTTTCCAGGCGTGCCCGTAACAGGCGTGCCAGTACCGGGGCACTGCCGCCAGTGGAAATAGCAATCTGTACCGGTGAACGATCGATCATCGATGGCATGATGAAACTGCAAAGCTCCGGCTGGTCGACCACATTGACCGGCAGGTGTCTTTCATGCGCCAGCGCTGAAACACGCCGGTTCACCTCCTGCTGGTTGGTGGCCGCTATAACCAGTGCCTTGTTGTCGATATCACTGTCTTCGAACTTGCGCGTGCTGTGGGTGATTTCACCATCTGCCGCAAGCTTCCTGAGCTCGTCACACAAGGTCGGCGAAACGACCTCTACCTTTGCACCGGCGCGCACCAGCAAGGCCACTTTACGTGCAGCTACCTTGCCTCCGCCCACCACGAGACAATCGCGGTCACTGAGCGCCATGAATATCGGGAAAAAGTCCAATGCAGTCTGTCCTCAGGCCCGGTTAGTGCCCAGTACGGGTTCAAGCAGCGGATCAAGTTCGCCATCACGCTCCAGCGCAGCAAGATCGTCATAACCGCCTACGTGATAATCACCGATAAATATCTGTGGAACAGTATTGCGGCCGGTCAACCGCTCCATTTCTTCCCACAGGGACTGATCACCACCCACCGGGATTTTACGTATCTCCACGCCCTTGCTGCCCAGCAGCCGTTCAGCGCTGGTGCAATAGGGGCAAAAACGGGTGCAATACATTATAACTTCTGACATGAACAACCTGCCTGTTCGTAGATGACTATGAATTAACCTTACCACGCAGCTGCGAAAACTGCTGCTGTATCGGCCCTGTGACAGGGACAATTTTCTTGCGCATCACCGAGCCGATGGAATCGGTATGTGAAAAAATCGGGTTTACCAGGGGTTCGCCCACCCACCCCAGCGCCATCATGGCGCGCACATCAGCACTGTGTCCTGGCAGCTCCTGCAAAACGTCATACACGGCCCTGGTGGTTGGGCAGACTGGCGGCACATCGAGCAGGGCTTCAGCATCACTGACTATGGTTTCCATATCGGCCGCTGAATCTGTGTGCGGGCACACTGATGAAAAATACCGCTGTATCGACTTCAGGAACTCGACAACCACGTCCTGGTTGGTTGGCTTGGCCATTGCCGCCTCTGCTGTAGCCAGGAACGTCTGTCCCTGCGCACTCAGACAACGGCATAGCTGTTCGGCTACTGCGTTACCGCTTTCCACCAGTGATGAAAGCGTATCGCTTACCTGTTGCCAGTCGCTACGCGGCATGGACGGTTCCGGCAAATTATCCGGACATGCATCCATAAAACCAATGTAGTAGGAATTCTTGCGCTTGGCGGAACGCCAGAGCTTTTCCCGCAACTCATCGGAAATCAACCCCGGTTGCAACACAAGGCGAATCGTTTCGATCATAGCCTTGTGCTCGGTTTCAAACGGCAGGTAATCGACCAGGAACTCCGCCAGCTCCTGTCCCAGCATTCCATTGACTACGCATTCATGTTCCAGCATACGCCGTGCATTGTCCGCCACCGGCATGGCCCACCAGGCACGCCGGGCTATTTCATCAGTAAGGCCATTGGCATGCACAACAGCCACCACCGCCTCGGGCTCACCGAGTAGTAACAGCTGTTCCAGACTGTCGTCGCGCGCCTGACCCATGCGTGTCCAGCGGCGTAAAAACACCGGGTAACCCCCGGGTGAACCCAGCACCTGGCTGGACAACAGCTCACGCACCTTTTTCAGGTACTGGTCATCCCTGCCCTGCGGATTCAGTCGCACACTGGCCTCTCCTTCGGGAGACAGGGCATATACCACCATCCGCGACTCATCAATGCGCACCGCTTCCAGTTCATTGGCCAGCAGCACATTGAGTCGCAGTGCATCTTCAGCCGACAGTTCCATTAACGCTCGAAACCAGCCGCCCGATAGAGTTCATTGGCCTTGTCGATATCCTGCTCGACGCCATTACCTTCCTCGTACATCATCGCCAGTGTGGTCAATGAACCCACCAGCCCCTGCTCCGCTGCTTTCTCGAACCACTCTATTGCCTTGGCCGGGTCCTTCACGACACACTCGCCTTCCAGGTACATGAAGCCCAGTCCATGCTGCGCTACCGGGTAACCGCTTTCGGCGGCTGCCTTCATCCAGCGTAACGCCAGACCATCGTGCTGGGCGACGCCAAGACCGTTCTGGTACATGATCGCCAGACGGTGCTGGGCCTCGGGGTTCCCATCATTCGCAAAGGGGGACAGCAGCTGGGCGGCACGGGAGAAATGCTTGGCCTCAAATGCGGCCATACCACTGGCGAAGTCCACTTCGTCTTCGTTACTGTTGACTGCATCGTTCATTGTCTGAACCTCCGAAAAAAGAGCGCATTATATAGATCACTCCTTTCCTTACCAAACTACTCGGGATTTATTTCCGCTGCACGGATTATTACCATATATTTATTATGGTATTATCCCGCTGGGGATATATAGCAGATTCCTGATATAGCTGTATACTTGCGCGCCATCCGATGGACACCGGTTCGAAATCCCCGGTCTCCAGGTATAAAGATTTCAAAACCTTGTCGAAGGAGATCGCAACAATGGATCAGAACTACTACGATTTTACTGTCAAGATGGAAAAAGAGAACGTGAACGCTGATTACATCGAAGGCTGGCAGAGTGGTTATGTACTCAACCCGCCCCGTGAGGAACAGCGTCTGACAGAAGCCTATGAAGCCGGTTACGAAGACGGCAAGGCGCGCAATATGGACAACTACTCGAACTGGGTCGGCAAATAATCGCCGCACCTTGTCTCGCGTTAAAGAACGGGCCTCTGGCCCGTTTTTTTATACCCGCATAAAGCATACCAGGGAGCCGGTCCGGAGCCACCACCCGTATTATTCTGGCCGCCTGATAAAAAATAACTAAAGCTACACCCGGTATGTGGCCGCAACAGTGTTTTTATATGAAAAGCCAAGGGGAATTAACCATGAAGATACGGTTTCTGAAAACCGTGGCAGCCTCGTTGCTGCTGCTTCACGCCGGTACCCTGCCCGCAGTGGAAAATATCCAGTTCAACGGCTTCTTTACCGTTGGCGCCGCGGTCAGCAACGATGATATCGACACCCAGAACGGGAATATCAGCGATGATATCGGTTTTGACGAAGATACACGCATTGGCGTACAGATCTCCGCTGACATCAACAAACGCATGTCAGTGACCGCTCAACTGCTCGGTGCATCCGACCAGGAACAGTCTTTCGATGCCACATTTGACTGGGGCTATGTCAGTTACGCACTGGGGGAAAACACCGATATCCGTGGCGGTAAAATAAAATTCCCGACCTTCCTGATTTCGGAATATATCGAAGTCGGCTATGCCTATCCCTGGATTCGACCACCGGCCGAGGTTTACAACAGCAACCCGATCACCGCTATCACGGGTGCCGACCTGCTGCTGCGTGTCCGTGTCGGCAGCAGCGACCTGCTGGTGCAACCCTACTTCGGTACCGCCAGCGACGAAGAAGCGCTGGTACCCCAGGAGGCATTGCCCGCCCTGAGCCTGCCTGCCGGCACCGTCACCTACGCCAATTTCGACGCCAAAAACATGGCCGGTATCAATATCGCCCTCACTGGCCCGGCCGGAACACTGCGTGGCGGATACCTGCAGACCGCCGTCAGTGCCAGCGATTTTGGTATCAACACCAAGGAAGATGTTATTTTCTGGAGCGTTGGCGGAAACCTCGACTGGCACAACATTATTGCCTACAGCGAATATTTCGAGCGCGAGATCGATGGCGCGGCCAATGCTTTTTTCCCCAGCCAGAAGGGTTGGTACGCTACCCTGGGCTACCGGATAGACCGTTTCCTTCCGCATATCACGTACGCGAAGCTGGAAGACAATAACAGCAGCGGTGACCCGGGCATTGCGCTGGAACAGGCATCTGTTACAGCCGGACTGCGTTATGAACTGGGTACCGGCGCCGCACTCAAACTTGAAGTACAACGCATCGAACCGGAGAACGGAACGCGCGGATTACTCATCAGCCCGGTCGATGACATCACTATCTACAGCCTCGCTGTCGACGCAATCTTCTAAGGGGCTAATTCATGAAAATCTTCTTAAAACTGCTACCCCTGTCAGCCATACTGCTGGCGTTTAACGCCTGGGCCGAACTGGCTGTCATCGTTGCCCCGTCCGTTAACATTGACAGCATCAACGCCGAACAGCTGGAACGGTTATACCTGAACCGGGCCGATCGTTTCCCTGGCGGAGTCCCCCTGAAACCTCTGGATCAACGCAATGACTCGGAACAGCGCAAGGCATTTGTCACTCGCATACTGGGTATGTCTGAAACCGAACTGTCTGAATACTGGTCACGACGCATGTTCTCCGGCAAGGGACACCCGCCACGCACTGTCGAAAATGATGATGCCGTTATAGAACGTGTTCTCGCCGACCCGGGGAACATCGGCTACATTGACGGGGATTCGGTGGATGATCGCGTCAAGGTCCTGCTGCGAATTCCCTGAGCAGGATATTTGCTGATCTGAAATGCCGCTTACCGGAAACGGAAGCGGTATTTTTTGCCTGCATGAAACATTTGCCCTTCAGGAACAGAAGATCCTCGGCCAGCGCTCATACAAGGCATCTGAAAGCTGCGGCTCGACCACGACAACGTAAAGCCGCTGTTCATGACGTTCGTGTGCGACCAGCCCCTGTATCCACTTGCCCTTCGGCAACTCAAACCAGCGTGTACGCCCCTCCATATCCTGTTCCATAAAGCGCTGCACGCAAATTTTTACAGGCACAGGGAACCACTTGTCCCAACGCCCGGCATAAATGCTGTCCAATCGTGCACAGCAGCCAAACGGCAAGGCTCCCCGCTGGATTTTTCGTCGCCCCCACGGCAGCAGACTGCACCCACCACTTCGGGTCCTGACCGGCAAGGTGGCTTTCGGGTTGCTGAAGTACACCTGGAATGACTCCCCCAGGTAGCTGTAGCCTGCACCAACACACATAACTAGATGGTTTTCCGGTGCCCGAAGGGTTTCCAGGCAGGTGCAATGACATTCGGCATGTCCGAGCGCTTCAACAGGCGGGCAGGTGCCAGCACAAACTCACCATAGCGTTCATTGACACAATCCATGACCTGGTTGAACGCGTCCACCTTGCGTGTGTCATAGCCGAACAAACTCAACTGCTGCCCTTTCGGCTGTGGATGAAGCGCTGTTACCTGGACCTGGAAGATTCCCTCCCCGTCCCAGTATTCGCCCAGGACAAGTTCGCACAGCATCATGATCCTGCCGCCATCCTGTGTCGGGAAAGCCGTCTTCAGGGTGTCGCCCGCCCAGCCTTGTGAAGTACGCAGGCCGATACTGAACTTACAGGCCTCCAGCGCGTGACGGCGCAAGCGTGTCGCAACCTTTTCACTCATGTGCAACAACCAGGTATGAATGACTGCCCTGTCCCGTGTATTCGGCGGGACGACCTTGCCGTGCCCGATAGACTTTGGCGCCGGCACCTGTGTCACAAGCTTCTCCGGGTCCTGTCCCTGGCACATGTACCAGATACGTCGTCCGGGGTTCCCGAAACGCTGCGCCAGTTCGCCGATCGGCAGTTTTTTCATGTCGCCGCAGGTATGAACGCCGCGTTCCGCCAGGAACCGGCCAATACCGGTACTGATACCACATAACTCCGTAACCGGGACGGGGGCCAGTCGCTGCTGTGCCTCCCAGGGCGGGATAATGCACAGGCCATCCGGCTTATTGAGTTTGGCTGCATACTTTGCCGTCGTCTTGTCGCCACTCACACCCACCGAGCAGGATAGCCCCGAGACCTTGTGCACCGTTTGCTTGATCAGGTGCCCCATACGCCCGGCACTCCCCCACAGTCGCTGACAATCGGTGAGCTCCAGGAAAGCCTCGTCCACAGAAAACACCTCCACCCGGGGCGTGATGTCTTCCAGCGCCGCCATAATCCGGGTGGATACTTCCACGTAGCGTTCAGGGCGCGCAGGCACCTGGATAAAGTCCGGGCAAAGTTGCCTGGCTTCTTTTATGCGCATCCCGGTTTTAATGCCGTAGGCGCGCGCCTCGTAGGAACAGGTGATAATGCAGGTGCCGGTCCGGCCATTTGTCACGCCCACGGGCAACCCCTGCCATTCCGGGTAATCGGCCTGCTCTATCGAGGCAAAAAAGGCATTCATATCGACCAGGGCAATCATGCGCGGCCAGCGGATGTTTTCCATGCGTCCATCCTGTTTACTGTATGGATATACAGTATCAGGCAGGCCCGGAAAGATATCAACCGGCGGGGAAGGAATAAGTCAGAGCGTGCCGGCCTGCCTGGCAAGGAAACAGGTTTTCGCCGACAGTTCGAGCGAGCAGGTCCACTTATAGGCCAGGTTAATGGATTCCGCGGCAGCATAAACACCATGCCCGCGTACCACGACGACCTTGTGTTTCGCCAACGCATCTGCAACCGCATCGGCCGCCAGCTCGAGGTAACGGTCATAGGGAATACTGATGACAGGAATACGCTCGAAGTAGTACTGCCCCTCGAAGTCACAGGGGACAAAGTCTTCACCGTGCAGGGTCATGGCAACACTGTAGGCACCGTGACTGTGCAGCACTGCGCCGGCGCGCGGATTTTTCCGGTAGACCTGCGCGTGCAGGGTTGCGTCCAGTGACGCGCCTTCTGCCGGCTTTCCATCAACCGGACATTGAATCAGCTGAGTGTCTTCCAGCAGATCCGCGCAGGCACCCGTAGGTGTAACCCAGAACTGGGCCTGGTCACGCACCGAGGCGTTACCGCTATGGGAATCGTTGTAACCGTATTGGCGGAGCCACCGGTAGTGACGGACAAGGTCGCGCTGAATATCCATCGGGGCATTCTACCCTGCCGTGCAGCACCTAGCGACAGGTAGAAAGAAAACGTGCTGTCGGGCCGTTGCACGGGTTGGTCGCGAACCCCTCTGTTTCCGTTATATTATCCGGGTCTTCTTTTTCGCCTGTCAGCGCAGTCGATACTGTTGTTTCCGGCAACCGGGGCGTTTCTGAGGGTGGAGCCACCGCCGTTTCCTCTACAGGTGTTTCAACAGGCAATTCGTCATCATCTTCTTCTGACCATTCAAGGGTATTGGTCCAGCCTGCCGGAACGGGAGTCCTGCTTCTGCTGACCGGCCTGACGGCTGTAGTCGGTACAGCATTTTCACGTTCAGCCTGCTCGCGCCGGGCCTTTTCAAGCTTCGCCTGTTCCTGCTTCGCCTGCTCCGCTGCACGCTGCTTTGCCAGACGCGCTTCTTTCTCACGCCGGGCTTTTTCAAGCTGCGCCTGTTCCTGCTTCGCCTGCTCTGCTGCACGCTGCTTTGCCAGACGCGCCTCTTCCTCGCGCCGGGCCTTTTCAAGCTTCGCCTGTTCCTGCTTCGCCTGCTCTGCTGCACGCTGCTTTGCCAGACGCGCTTCTTTCTCTCGCCGGGCTTTTTCAAGCTTCGCCTGTTCCTGCTTCGCCTGCTCCGCTGCACGCTGCTTTGCCAGACGCGCTTCTTTCTCTCGCCGGGCTTTTTCAAGCTGCGCCTGTTCCTGCTTCGCCTGCTCCGCTGCACGCTGCTTTGCCAGACGTGCTTCTTTCTCTCGCCGGGCTTTTTCAAACCTTAGCTGTTCCTGTCTGGCCTTCTCCGCAAGACCCTTATTCTCCGCCGCCACAGGCACATTTGCTGCCTTTGGCGCCACAGGGGCCGACAGCAGCTTCTCGCCTGACACCAGCAAATCATCCCACCCCGGCAACCACGCCTCGCGACTCGCCCAGGCGGTTGCGCCTACCATCACGACAACTGCGACGAATAACCACAGGGCGCTGCGCTCTCCGCGTGAACCATGCGTTTTTTCGGCATTCACAACCAGCTTGTGTAAATCGGACGACACCACCTTCTCCGGCTTGTCTGCGGGCGCTCGCACGTTAGCATCCCGGACCGGCTCCGCAGACAGTTCCGGCTGGGGTTTACTGCTTTCCTGCTCAGGCTCGTGAACCTGCGCAGGCACCTCTTTCTCCGCAGCAGCAACCGGGATCTCTTCTGGTGCTATTACCGCAGCGCGCTGTCGCGCTTCTTCCATGGCTTTTCCAAGTTGCTGTTCTTGAGCAACAGCTTCTATCACATCAGGGCCAATATGCTCTCGATGCTGGGCGTAGCCGTAAACCAGGCTGAGATCGCAAAGCCGATTGATGACGCGGGGAATACCCTGACTGAATTCAAAAACCCGCTGGCAGGCATCCCGGGTAAACAAATCTGCAGCGCCGCCGGCGTGCGTGACTCTGTGCTGTATATAGAGACAGGTCTCATCAGCGTCCAGACCGCCAAGGTAATAGTCCATACTGATGCGTTGCGCAAACTGGGCCAGTTCGGGACTGCGCAGTTTATCCCGAAGTTCGTTCTGCCCGATCATAATAATCTGTAACACCAGGTCTTTCTCGGAGTTAACGTTGGACAGCATGCGCAGTTCTTCCAGCGCTTCCATCGACAGGTTTTGTGCCTCATCGATAATCAGTAGCGTGCGTTTTCCCTGCGCATAACGCTGGATGGCAAAATCGATAAACCGCTTGTGCAGTTCTATGTGATTGTCTGATCCGCCCGGCAAGCCATAGGCCGTCATGACCCACTGCATCAGTTCGCCAAACGAGGGGTGGGTATTGGAAACCAGTCCGACCTGGGTATCACCATCCAGCCGATTAAGGAGCTCACGAACAAGTGTGGTTTTACCTGCGCCGATCTCGCCACTGATAACGCAAAAACCGGACTGGTTGAAGATCGCCAGCTCCAGCGTATCGAGTGCAGCACGGTGCTTCTCCCCGAGAAACAGGAAGTCCGGATCCGGCAACAGGGAAAACGGACGTTCGGAAAATCCGTAGAGCTGCTCGTACATACGACTTAATCCCCCAACAGGTCTTTACTTTATCGTACTTATTATTTTTGTTGCTGTACGCCCCCCGCGCACAGACACACCTTACCAGAAACAGGCCGAAACGGCAGTAAACGGCGTTTCTGACGCCCTGTTCGTTCTATTCGCCTTCGCCGACCTGTGTGGGTGGGGCATCTGCAGCCTTGCCCGTTTCGAACAGGTCTCCGAGACCTTTTTTCAGGGTTTTCAGCATATCCGGGACTTCGATTTCCATGACCTGGTCACTGATCCACTTACGGTCTTTTTCACCCATGGTGTTGGTTACACACTCACCCAGGAAGCGCTTGAACTGGTATCCCGGCTCACCGTTGTCAAAACTGCACTCGGCATAGTCAGCCAAACGTTGGTTGAGCGTATCGATAAAGCCCGGCCGGAAGTCCTGGCCCCGACCTTCAGAATCCACCCGGTTATCATGGTAGGTATCGGCCATTTTCAGCGCCAGTGCGACAATGAATTTCTGCCGCTGTTCGTCATCGAGATCACCGTGTACCAACCGGTCCGTCACATGGATCAGGAATGCACTCAACTCCTGCAGTACGGCAAGGCGCTGCAGTTGCGTGTCGGTCTGAAAACCTTCATTCTCAAGATTGAGCAGTGCCTGCCCGGCAATACGCCATTCGATAAACGCCAGCGCGCCGGCATTTTCTTCGATTGTTCGCGCTCTTCCCTTGTTTTTCCAACGACTTCGAATACGCACTTAATGTACTCCACTATCTTGCTGGCGCATCAGATTACATCATGCTAGCATCAAAAACCATAGTAGTTTACTCAGGTATTTCTCCGCGTATGCAAGCCCGGCAAACAGCCCTGACTCCCCGCCTGCAAACTGTGCAGTCTGCCGTACAGCATAACTGCCATATTGCCGACGCCCGCTTCGCCAGCGATTACACACTGTGTGTCTACCTGCTGAAGATGCGTGAGTATTATCGCTGGGAACAGCGTCTGCCCTATGGCACCCGCATTTCCAATGATGCAGTCGGCGACTGGCTGACGGCACGCGAGGAATTCTGGGAAACGCTGGAAAATGAAAATTTTCAGCCAGTAGAAATCGATGGGCAGCAATTCGACCCCTTCGACAGCGATGCCATCAACGATGCACTGAAGAATGACCGGCTAATATACAGTGCCGGCTATGGCAATATGGCCAAACCCCTGTTCATGCTGGCACGCCTTGAGCGCAGCTTCGAGCAAGACGGGAACTCCGTGTATATAACGACTGAAGAATATGCACGCGACCTGGTGGCACCACCCGCCATGTCGCTGGACGGAAAAATGTTTATCCGCCAGGAATCCCTGCGTCGCATGCTCTGGGAACGTTATGAAGAATGGCGCTGGAACCGCCCGGACAATGCCATGGCGCGTGCAATAGGCTGCTACGATTTCGACAACAATCTCGATTCATCGCTGGATTCAATGACCCGGCATGAAACCGATACGTTGATTCTGCACGAAATCGGTGAAATCGAGGCAGGGAAACAGCTCGGTAAAGGCTGGGAGGAAATGCTCGCCAGCCTCCCCCGCTCACGCCTGGAGCTGATGGCACGTGCCGTACGAGATCACCTCGCCGACGCCCTGTCCACCCTGCCTGCCCTGCTGGAACAGGAACACCCTGCGTCACTGCATTTTTACTTCGGCAACCTGTCCGGCATGCGCAAGCAAATCTACCCGGCCCTGTTCCAGGCCTACAATCATTGGGTAGAATGTGGAAACCGTGATGAACTGCAACGCCAGCTAGAGGTCGGCCGGGATCATTGGCTGCAGGTCGCGGACGAACTCATGCAACTCCACGAAGGTCGCGTCAAAAAAGCCTGGACAGACATGGAAACACTCATCGAGAAGAAAGCGCTTTAGGACTACACGCAATGTCACAAACCCGACTGTCAACACCCCTGCGGACCATCGTGGAGGTTCAACCCAATACCTTTATTTTCGAAAAGCACAACGCACTCTCTCCGGAACTGTGTCAGGCCGCTATAGAACGTTTCGAAGCGCACAGCGAGGAGCAGTACGAAGGACGTGTTGGGCAACTCGCCGAGAAAGACCGCAGCATCAAGAAGTCCACCGACCTGGTGGTCAGCGGGAAAGCGCACTGGAAAGACATCGACCAGGCCTTGTTTCGTTCTATGGGGCAGGCCATTCTGGAGTTTCGAGAAAGCTATCCCTACTTCAAGGGCCCCTTCAAGGATATGGGCTACGCCATCCAGCGCACCTTGCCGGGCGAGCACTACCATTGGCACATCGATGGCGGCAGTCATGAATTCAGCCAGCGCCAGCTGGTCGCCGTGTGGTACCTCAACGACGTGGAAGGACCGGGCGGCGAAACAGAGTTTCTGTTCCAGAACATCAAAATCAAACCCGAACAGGGCAAGCTGGTACTTTTCCCGCCCTTCTGGACACACGAACATCGTGGCGCCACCCTGAAGAAAGGTGTCAAGTACATCGCCACGACCTGGGTGGTATTCGCCTGAACGTGACAGACGTAGAAATTCGCCCGCCAAAAGATGCCTGTGAGCTGGAAGCCGGCTACGCGCTGCGCTGGGAAGTACTACGCGCACCCTGGCAAAAGCCACACGGCAGCGAACGCGACGAGCTGGATGATTCAGCGCGACACTACCTGGCGATTGATACGCAAGGCAACATACTGGCAACCGGACGCATTCATTCAGTTAAAGCATCCACCGCGCAGATTCGCTATGTTGCCGTGCACCCTGATTACGAAAAGCAAGGACTGGGAAAGCAGTTGCTCGCGGCACTGGAATGCAATGCTGCAAGCAACGGAGAAAACCATATCATTCTGCATGCGCGAGATAACTCCCTGGCATTCTACCTCCATTGCGGCTACCGGGTTATTCGCCAGTCATACCTGCTGTTTGATGTCATACAGCATTATGAAATGGAAAAATTCCTGCAGGTAAACACGCATCAATAGCCCTGTCTTCGCTGAAGGTATTACAACTCGAAAACTTGAGCTCATGGCCGCACAACTTTAAAGATCACTTCGACCAGCATCTGGATCACTACAGACTATACGAATGTACATTTTCCTTTCAATACTGCGTGCCGATACGTATTATCGATAGCATTCATAATGTTGCGTAACGATACCGACACACTGCAGGGACCGTGAATGGCCAGTGAAGTACCCAATACCCGAAAAGGGTTTCTACTCCTGGAAACCGGTCTTCACTTGCTGGCAATTGCGCTTGTTTACACGATTCAATCCAGCGTAATCCCGCTCCAGGACCTTTACAAGCTGACAGGCTTTCTAACAGCGGTTTCGGCGCTGCGCGTACTGTCCGCCATGCCCGAAAGCAACAAGGGCGCCATCAGTGGCGCCTACGGACATCAGGGTGGCATCCTTGAATACCTTTGTGCCGTGCTACTCGGTCTGGTATGGGGCGCTGTTCCTACTGCACTCGAATACACACTGGGCGCCAATATATCGACCCAAAGTATATTCCCCCTCGCCGTTATTGCAGTGGGACTCGGGGTATTCACCGGCTCTGCTCTCAACACACGTCTGCTAATGGCCTTTGCTTTTCCTGCCTGCCTGTTGCCGATCGCATGGCATGCGCAACTCCAGCAGATTCCTGCAGTGACAAGCTGGTCACTTGCCCTGCTGGCACTACTCGCCGTTGCCCAGGCAAGCCGTGGCATTGAAGCATTGATAGAACGCTTCCTGCAGATTTCCCGCGGCAACACCGACCTGGTAAAAAACCTTGCACAGACGCGCGACGAAGCACTTGCCGCCCAGGCGGAGGCCGAGACCGCAAACCAGGCCCTCCAGCTGGAAATAGCAGAACGGGAAAAGGCCGAGCAGAAAATCATTGCTTCGGAACGGGAGCTGAGTCGCATCCTCGATGACATGATGGATACCTATTTCCAGGTTGCCGCTGACGGGAAGATTGCACGTGTTTCACCTTCGGTCGAAATAATGCTGGGATATGAAGTCGACGATATCAAGGGCCGTCCCTGGAATGATCTGTTCGCCACACGTCAGGCTGCCGACAGCTTCCGAAACCGGCTCGAATCAGCCTTCGGTGTTATACAAAATCATGAAGTCCGCCTGCTTCACCGTGATGGCCGGGAAATCTGGGTGTCGATCAATGCCCACTACCGCCAGGATGCACGCGGAAATACCGAAGGGTTTGAAGGTGTGGCTCGCGATACGACAGAAGCACGTCTGGCCAAGGACAACCTGTTCCGGGAGAAAGAGCTTTGGCAGGTCACCCTTGAGTCAATTGCTGACGGGGTCATCACAACCGACCTTGCCGGTCACGTCAGCTATCTGAATTCCGTGGCGGAACACATGACTGGCTGGTCTATTGATGAAGCACGGAAACAACCTCTGAAGGATGTCATGCAACTTGGCAACGAGGCAGACCCCGGGGAACCCGTCGAGTTACCGATGGAGGAATGGCTGGAAAAAGGCAAGAAAGCCGACCTGCAGGAACCCGCTATTCTGTTCCGTCGTGACCGGGCAAGTGAATCTGCGATTGAGCTCAGCGGTGCACCGATCAAGAACCTGAACGCTGAAGTCATCGGGTCGGTTATGGTCTTCCACGACGTTACCAAACTTCGGGCACTCGCCATGCAGCTCGCCTACCAGGCCACCCATGACGCACTGACAGGACTGATCAACCGTGTCGAATTCGACACACGTGTCGAACAGGCCATTCACAGCGCCAATCGCGGCGAAAAGCAGCATGCCATGTTCTACATGGACCTGGACCAGTTCAAGGTGGTTAACGATACCTGCGGTCACCCCGCGGGTGACGAACTGTTAAAGCAGATATCCGGGCAACTGCGTTCGGCGCTGCGCGAGTCGGACCTGCTGGCACGGCTGGGCGGTGATGAATTCGGTGTATTACTGGTTGGCTGCCCTCTGACCATCGCAGAAGGCATTGCCGACAAGCTGAGGCAGCTGGTCGAAGATTTCCGCTTTGTCTGGGAAGAAAACCTGTTCCGGATCGGTGTGAGTATTGGCGTTGTCCCCATCAACAGCACTGAAACCGACCTGACGGAGCTGATGCGCGCCGCAGATTCCGCCTGCTACGTGGCAAAAGAGAATGGCCGTAACCAGGTGCACGTATCTCGCCCCGATGACGCAAAAATTGCCGAGCAACACGGTCAGATGCAGTGGATGCAGCGCATTCAGCGTGCCGTCGAGGAAGATGAATTTACCCTGCATTTCCAGCCTATCAAGGCTATCGAGGGCAGCCTCGAGGAACGTGTACACGGTGAAGTTCTACTGCGCATGGTCGATGACAAAGGCACAGACGCGGAACGCATTATCGCACCATTGGCATTCCTGCCGGCTGCGGAGCGCTATCACCTCATGCCGATTATCGACCGCTGGGTGCTGAAGAAAACGTTACACCACCTGGCGAATAACACAGCAACTACACGCCATATCGCCACCTGCTCGATCAACCTCTCCGGCCAGTCGGTCTCAGACCTGAAGATGCTCAATTTCATCACTGAACTGATAACAGAAACAGACGTTGATCCGCGCCGGCTATGCTTTGAAATTACCGAAAGCGCGGTAATCGCCAACATGGATATAGCCGGTCAGTTCGTCAACAGACTGCGCAGCATAGGTTGTCGGTTTGCACTCGATGATTTTGGGTCCGGACTGAGCACTTTTGACTACCTGAAACGGCTCCAGGTTGACTATGTGAAACTGGACGGAGTACTGGTCCGTGACGTGGCGACCAACCGGGTGAGCCAGGCCATGGTGCACGCCATCAACTACGTTGTTCACGTTATGGGCATGAAGTCGATCGCCGAATATGTCGAGTCTGACGAAATTACGGAAGCACTGCGCAAGCTGTCAGTGGACTACGCGCAGGGCTACGCCATCGGCAAACCCGAGCCCTTCTGCTGATACTGTTACAACGCGTCCTTTGCTATATTACTGTCTATGGCTGACCTGTTTACTGTAACCGCCCCGCTGGCAATCCGTCTTCCCGACGGGCGCAAGGAAGTTGTGGTTGAAAAACTGTCCTATAGCGACGGTTTGATCTACCTGCCACCGTTCTGGCCGGAAATGAATATTGAAGATGCGCTTCGATTTATACCGGGGCCCATCAAGGGTGATGGCCCGTGGAAAATTGGCGAGTCGGTGGTCGCCGTACTCGCCTGCCATGGTACCGATGCACAACTGGCCAGTGATTTCTCCAGCTGGCAGTCCTACCTGATGCAGGTCGACGATGCCTACCCGCAGCGCGCGGAAATAGAGAAACTGATGAAGACCCACGCCGCCCGGGCGGCCGGCCTGGACCTGTGCGACCCGCGTTTCAGTCGCCCGGATGACGCCCAGGACAAATAAACCGGCCAGACTCAGGCGATAATTTCTGTCAGGGTGATATCACCCGTGGTATCGACGATCACTTCTTCAACGTGCGGGACACGGCTGAGAATATAACCGGACATCAGGCTGACCATTTTTTTGTTCTCGGTGTGAAATGCACCCAGCACACGGTCTGCGACAATCTGGCAGCGCTGGTACAAATCCGGCTTTTCGACCCAGAAGCGGCTCATCTGCCATCCCCTGTCCATATCGGCATCCATTTTGGCGTAGAATTCCTCCGCCTCCTTCAACATCTGTTCAGGGACTTCGATGTTGAAGGTTTGATCGTCGATGGTCAGTTTCAATATCATCGTGGATTCTCCGACTCACGTTTTAAAATTCAGGATACAGCATGCTGGTTGTCATTCCCGCCGTACTCGGCAAGACACAACTCGAACAGGTTCACGCGTTACTCGAAAACGGCCCGTTTGTTGATGGCCGCCTGTCGGCGGGCACACGCGCCAGACAGGTCAAACAGAACGAGGAACTGCAATCCGCTGCCGCACAGATGGAGCGCCTCAACAGTATCGTGATGGGCGCACTGGTACAGCATCCGCACTACCAGGCAGCCGCGATGCCGGTTCGTGTCGCCTCACCCTTCTACGCCCGCTATACCAAAGGCATGCATTACGGCGATCACATTGACGACCCGGTCATGGGACCACCGGGCGGGCAATATCGTTCCGACATTTCCACCACGGTGTTTCTGAATGAACCCGACTGCTACGAAGGTGGCGAACTGGTCATTCGTACCGGTTTCGGCGACCAGGCCTTCAAGCCGGCCGCCGGCGACGCGATTATCTACCCGTCTTCCAGCCTGCACCATGTGGCCGAAGTCACCCGTGGCGAACGGCTGGTAGCCGTCACCTGGACCCAGAGCATGGTGCGTGACCCGGCGCGGCGTGAAATCCTCTACCAGCTTTACCAGGCCCGCGAGAGCCTGCTGAAGAGCCGGCCCGACGACAGCGAAACCACTCGGGTTGATCATGCCTACGTCAACCTGATGCGCCTGTGGGCAGCATTATAGCCCGCCGCATAAAAAACGGGCCGAGTGCACTGCACATCGGCCCGCCATAAAACCCGAATGCCCTGGAGTTAAGGGTGCGAGCCTTTTTCCTTGTGCGCCAGATCAACCAGCTTCATGGACAAATCACGGTATTCCTGACGGTACCCGGCCAGTTCGTGACCTTCAGGGGCCGCGAAATATTCTTCCTGGGAAACGCCGTGCTGATGTTCATACTCGATGAACTTCTTCTGCATCTCGATCAACTTCTTGATCAACTCTGTCTTCTCGCTCATGGTCTTGCCTCCAAAGCGTTTGGTTCTACAGGCATACGCCGCTCAATATGAGTGCGGCGAAATATATTACGAATTGCTAATTCCCGCCATATCCCCAATGGGCAGGCCGGGAATCAATAGCCACCCTTGCGTGTGGACTGCGGTAAACCGGCAATTTTACGGCCCTGCTTGCTGGGCATGCCCGGAAACATGTTGTACATGGTTTTACTGGTCGGCTTGTCGCCCCACTTTTTGGCCATCGCCTTGAGGATGGTGCGCTCGTTAGGCTCGACACCGCCGTTATTGTAGTGCTCATCACGCAGGTACATCACGACGTCCCAGTGTTTTTCGGTCATTTCCAACTTGTCGGCATCAGCGATTGCCTGACCGACGGCTTCAGTCCAGTCTTCCGCATTGACCAGGTAACCGTTGTCTGTGGTTTCTACCGTTTTGCCATCAACTTCAAGAGCCATGCTATATCTCCATCTATTTCATTAAGTTAATATATATAGTTAAGGTTAACTCTAGTTAATAAAACTTTCGTCATCCCGGCGCACCTTGTCATTCTGGCGCACGCGGGAATCTACAGCCGCATAACAAATCACTTCTTGTCAGCCGTCACCTCGTGTACCGCGCGTATGCCCTTATGGGGTAAAAACAGACCGCAGCCCATTTTCCGGTGTGAACCTATACCCACCTGCTGGAGACGAACCGCCTGCTCCGGCTCAAGGTCCGCGAGCATGACACTGCGCGTATAGAGGTCGCCCTCCGGGTGCTGGATGGCATGCGCGCGTCCGCACAACAATTTGCGGACCGGCACTTCCAGTGCCTGCAGTTGTTCTGCGGCATAGCGCATGAAAATTTCCTCGTCTTCGTGGTCCATGCCTTCGGGCACCACCACGTAGCGGGCAAACTGGGTCGACATGGTACTGAACAAGCGGGTTTTCGCTTTGCCGACTTCCAGAAGATGTCCATCGATGTCCAATTCGGTGCCGGTCAGCTCGCCGGCATCATCAATTCGACTGGCCGGTACGCGTAGCGTCATACGCGAGCGCTTCGACAGGTACAACAGCTCATTGACCGGATCTTCGGGGCGCATCCAGCCGTTGCCGGATTCAGCACCGTGAATCAGGTGGATACCTGCCAACGGTTCTTCAGCAATCCACGGCAAAGCCCCGAGGATAGCCTGCGAAAAACTGTGCGCGTGATCCAGCGGCAAACACTTGCAGCTGATGTTATAGACAAGATCGACAACGTCGCCGGGGACGGTATAGGGCGTGTTCTCGTCCTTGTCTTCTTCCCAGAACATTGGTCGTTACCTTTTCCCCGCGGCAGCAAATGCCGCTTCCAGACGATCTTCCCAGCCTTCCGGCGTATCCAGGTAGGGTGGCCGCACGTCCATCTGGAAGAACAGTTCGCCACCACGGGCCTTTTCCTCAACCAGGCTGACCAACTCGTCAAATGACTTCAATTCGTGGTGCTGCAACAAGATCTCACTAAGACATAACATGTTATTCACCTGAGCCTGCATCGGAGTCCATCACACGGTCGAAGTAACGCGCCCGGTATAAAAGTCGCGAAACATCGTCGCTTCCATGGCTGAAACCGGTACGACAGTGCAGCGCATTGTTGCTGACGACGCCCTCTCCCGCTTCAAGCCGGTGGCGAAATATATAGGGCGAGTCCTGTTGAAACAAGTTCAAAAGACATTCTGCCGCAGCCTGTGTGGTTGAATCCGCCTTCCACTCGATATTCCTGGCGCGTGCCGAGTAGCGCATATGCAGGCAACCCCGGGGATCTATGGAAAATACCGGCCCGGTCTGGCGCGGCCGCAACTGCTGCCCGTTCTGGATATTGGGCGGGATGGCCATGGCATCGGGCGCCATCAGTGCACGAATAAAATCGGGGTTCTCGTCGCGCAGCTGTATATAGGCTATTTCATGATCCAGGAAAGCATTCTCCCCGCCTGTTTCCGCCGGCTGCACGCAATGCAGAATGACACCGCGTATCTGTCGGTCAAGGGAGTTGTAGTAACCATCGGTATGCCAGTTCAACGGTCGGTTGGTATAGGGGATATATTCGCCCTGCTGACGTTTCTCCACCACGGTGAGAGAAGTGATACCGTCGTCATCTGCACACAGGTTGCTATCGAGACGTTCGAGCCCCAGCAAGCGACCCAGCGCGCGAATCATAGTCTTGCCACCTGGCTGCGGGGATTTTATACGGTAAAACGCGATATTGGTGTGCGCCAGCGCCGATAGAATCGCACCAATTTCACTTGCCTGCGGGGCCAGACCATCGGAAATTTCCGTCATCAGCCCGGCGCTGTCTGCCGGCCAGTCGGCCAGTTTGCGTTCGCGCCAGGCGACATAGGCCGTATCCGTATCCGGGTCGAACGGCGAGTCCACCACTGACAACGTGCTGCAGGAAGCGTTTGGCATCTTTTGGCGTGACCTTGAATAGCTGCTGTGAAAAAAGCATTTTACCAGATTTGTACCCTCGCGAATCCGCTAATGCATGGTTTTTTCAAGGGTTACTTGCAAGGAAGCGTACACCGAAGAAAAATTTATACACCAATCAATCTATAAGCAACTGATAATATTCAAACATTCTCCAATCTTGGCAATTTAGCCGGGCAGACCGTATAATCGCCCGCCGCGGTGGGGCCGATTCCGGCCTATCCCATTGGGGATAGTGTTGCTGTTCAAACACACCCCAAGGGTAGGGTTCTCTGAGGTGCACGAGACTCCTAGACTTCATCTCGCCCAGTGAGGGAGTTCCGCGTATCGGGAATCCGGTTCCGATACGGGAACTTCAATCTCATTAAATGTGAAGTACAGAAGACAGTTTAATTAATGTAACGGCGGCTTACGCCACGACACATACAACAGGAAGGAGACGGCCATGGCTGACAAGCATTATCCAACGCCCATGCTCGACGAACTGGAGAACGGCCCCTGGCCGAGCTTTATTTCCGGCATCAAGCGACTGCGTGACGATCACCCGGACGAACGTATTCGTAAAGTGACCAACTCGCTGCTCGGTCAGCTGGAGCACTCCTACGAAACCCGCAAGGGTTACTGGAAAGGCGGCACCGTTTCCGTGTTCGGTTATGGCGGCGGCATCATCCCGCGCTTCTCGGAAGTCGGCGATGCTTTCCCCGAATCCAGAGAATTCCACACCTTGCGTGTTCAGCCGACACCGGCCAATTACTACACCACCGAAAGCATGCGCAAGCTGGCTGACAGCTGGGAGAAATGGGGCTCAGGCCTGCAGACCTTCCACGGTCAGACCGGTAACATCATGTTTATCGGCACTACAACTGAAAACACCCAGCACTTCTTTGATGAAATCAACGAGTACGGCTGGGATCTCGGCGGCGCCGGTCCTTGCGTACGTACGGCAATGTCCTGCGTCGGCGCGGCCCGTTGCGAAATGTCCTGCACCAACGAGCACGCGACACACCGTCACCTGGTAAACAACTTCACCGATGACGTTCACCGCCCGGCCCTGCCCTACAAGTTCAAGTTCAAGGTTTCCGGTTGCCCGAATGACTGCCAGAACTCCATCGAACGCTCTGACTTTGCCGTGATCGGTACCTGGCGCGACGACATGAAGGTCGACCAGGAAGAGATCAAGGGTTACGTTGCCAAGAAGGGTCGTGAATACCTGATGGACAACGTTATCAGCCGTTGCCCGACACAGGCGCTGACACTGAATGACGACGACACACTCACCGTTGACAACCACAACTGCGTACGCTGCATGCACTGCCTGAACGTCATGCCCAAGGCACTGACGCCTGGCGATGACCGGGGTGTCACTATCCTTATCGGCGGCAAGCGCACCCTGAAGATCGGCGATCTGATGGGTACCGTGGTGGTTCCGTTCAAGAAGCTGGAAACCGAGGAAGACTACGAGTCTCTGGTTGAGATGGCCGAAGAAATCATCGATTTCTGGGCAGAGAACGGACTGGAACACGAACGCTGCGGTGAAATGATCGAGCGTATCGGCCTGGTTAACTTCCTTGAAGGTATCGACGTAGAGGTTGACCCGCACATGGTCAACAACCCGCGTCAGTCCTCCTATGTCCGTATGGATGGATGGGATGAGGAAGCCGAGAAGTGGTTCCAGCGTCAGGCTGAAGCCTGAGCACCACCGGCTGATTTAAAACGTTGAATTCAGGCCCGGAACAGATCCGGGCCTGTCCTGACAGCACAGACAAGTTTAGGAGAATCACATGGCAATGGCAGACATGAGGGAACCGATCGAATCCGGTTGTCCCGATGGTTTCCAGTACATGCATCCCACGATGCGCAGAAATTTCGGTCAGTGGAAATTCCACGATGATCCGCAACCCGGCGTACTCCGTCACGTTGCCAACAATGGCGACGAGGTCTACACCGTCAAGGCCGGCACCCAGCGTATTCTCGACGTGTTCACCCTGCGCACCCTGTGCGACATCGGTGACAAATTCGCTGACGGCTACATCCGCTTCACCATCCGTTCCAACATCGAATACATTGTTGACGACGCCGCCAAGGTCGAGCCGCTGGTCAAGGCACTGACCGATGCCGGTTTTGTTGTCGGCGGTACCAAGAACTCCGTCACTTCACTGTCCCACACCCAGGGCTGGTTGCACTGCGACATCCCGGGCACCGACGCTTCCGGCGTTGTGAAGTCCATGATGGATGAGCTGATCGGTGAGTTCACTGCCTGGAACATGCCGAACCGTGTGCATATCACCACTTCCTGCTGCCAGATCAACTGTGGTGGCCAGGGCGATATCGCCATCAACGTTCAGCACACCAAGCCGCCGAAGATCGATCACAACCTGGTCTCCAACGTCTGTGAGCGTCCTTCCGTTGTGGCACGTTGCCCGGTTGCTGCGATTCGTCCGGCCATGGTTAACGGCAAGCCTTCGCTGGAAGTCGACGAGAAAAAATGCATCTGCTGCGGCGCCTGCTTCCCGCCCTGCCCGCCGATGCAGATCAATGACGCCGAGCACTCCAAGCTGGCCGTCTGGATTGGTGGTAACCACTCCAATGCACGTGGCAAGCCGACCTTCCAGAAGCTGGTCGCGTCCGGTATCCCGAACAACCCGCCGCGCTGGCCTGAAGCAACCGCCATCGTCAAGCGTATTCTCAAGGAATACAAGGCCGGTGCGAAGGACTGGGAACGTATCAACGAATGGGTTGAGCGTATCGGCTGGCCACGGTTCTTTGAAGTCACAGGACTGCCGTTCACCAAGTACCATGTGGACAACTGGCGTGGCGCACGCGCCAGCCTGAACGCATCTACACACATCCGTTTCTAAGAAACGGCCTGATTCCGGAGTAGATGAATGAAAATATCCGTACTGGTCAATGAAGGTCCGTATCAGCACCAGTCTGCTGATACGGCCATCCAGTTCACCAAGGCAGTACTGGCAAAAGGACACGAGATCTTTCGCGTGTTCTTTTACCACGACGGTGTGAATAACGGCACACGTTACGCGGTTCCCCCGCAGGACGACCGTAATATCACCGAACAGTGGACCGAGATGGCCAAGGAACACAATCTGGACCTGGTTATCTGTATCGCAGCGGCACAACGCCGCGGCATTCTCGATGAGAACGAGGCCAAGCGTCAGGGAAAAGAAGGCCACAATATGGCCGACGGTTTCCGTATTTCAGGTCTTGGTCAGCTCATCGAAGCCGGTATCCAGTCTGACCGAATGGTCATCTTTGGCGACTAATTGAGGAAACAGAATTATGTCTGAACCATGGGAAGACGACGAGCTTGACGGACCCGTCCGCAAGTTCATGTATGTCAACCGTCGCGCACCCTACGGCACAATTTATGCCCTGGAGTCGCTGGAAGTTGTACTGATCGCCGCCGCATTCGAGCAGGACGTTACGCTCGTATTTATGGATGACGGTGTTTATCAGATCAAGAAGGGGCAGGACACCGGAGCTATCGGCGTCAAGAACTTCTCTCCGACCTACCGTGCCCTCGAAGGTTACGATGTCGAGAAACTGTATGTGGAAAAAGAATCGCTGGAATCCCGCGGTCTGACCACAGACGACCTGGTCGTACCGGTTCAGGTGGTTAATAACGACCAGCTGGCCGAACTGATGGAAGAACAGGAAGTCATCCTGAGCTTCTGATACGGAGAGAATCACTATGCCAATGCTACATACGGTAAACAAATCGCCTTTTGAGCGCCGCACACTGGACACCGCCCTGCGTCATGCCGTCAAGGGCGCAGGTGTTCTGCTGATCGAGGATGGCGTCTACGCTGCCTTTGACGGCACAGTTGTCGCTGAAAAGGTCAAGGCCGCACTGGCAGATCACAAGATCTACGTGCTTGGCCCGGATATCGCCGCCCGCGGCATGTCCGAACACCACGTTATCGATGGCCTTGAAGTTGTCGACTACGGCGGATTCGTGGACCTTGTCACAGAATACGACAAGGTACAGTCCTGGTTATAAACCGCAATTGATTTGCACTACTGCTGCAAACGAGGAGAGCAACAATGTCTATCGAAGTGAATGGCAAGGTCTTTGAGACCGACGAAGAAGGTTACCTGGCAGATCTGAACCAGTGGGAACCTGATGTTGCCACTGCCATGGCAAAGGAAGAAGGCAACGAACTGACTGACGCGCACTGGGAAGTCATCAACTTCCTGCGTGAGTACTATGAAGAATACCAGATCGCCCCGGCCGTTCGCGTGCTGACCAAGGCAATTGGCAAGAAACTGGGCAAGGACAAAGGTAACAGCAAGTACCTGTACGAACTGTTCCCGTACGGTCCTGCCAAACAGGCCTGCAAATACGCCGGTCTGCCCAAGCCGACCGGTTGCGTCTAGGCCCCGGCTGACGACGTTGTTGATCGTGGGGGAGATGATCTCCCCCACGTTTTATAGAATTTCCTGACGGAGGAGAGTGAGCGTGTCCTTAGTTTCGGCCCTGTATGTCGGACTCTTCTACTTTGCGACTGTGTTCCTGGTAGTTGGTCTGGTCCTGCGCATTAAAACCTACGCGCAGACGCCCGCTCCTCTGAAAATTCCGACCATGCCGGCTCCGCGCACGGAGACGGGTGTTGCCTTGCGCATGTTCCGTGAAGTAGCTTTCTTTGAAAGCCTGTTTCGCTCCAACAAGTGGATTTGGCTGTTCGGTATTCTGTTCCACTTCGGCATGCTGCTGGTGCTGCTGCGCCACCTGCGTTATTTCACCGAACCGGTCTGGTTCTGGGTGAACTGGGTGCAGCCCTTTGGCAAATATGCCGCCTTTGCAATGCTGGCCGGCCTGCTGGGCCTGTGGGCACGTCGCTTTCTGGTCGCACGTATTCGTTATATCTCTACGCCGTCCGATCACCTGATGCTGGCCCTGCTGGTTGGCATCGCCATGAGTGGCATTGGCATGAGCTTCCTCGTGCACACTGATATTATTTCGGTCAAGGCCTTTTTCCTGGGAATGCTGCACTTCTCACCGCAATCCCTGCCAACCGATCCGCTGCTGCTGGTCCACCTTGGACTGGTTGCAACGCTGATGATCATTTTCCCGATCAGCAAACTGTTACATGCGCCGGGCGTTTTCTTCAGCCCAACCCGAAACCAGACCGACAGTTCCCGCGAGCAGCGTCACATCGCTGACTGGGCGAAGGAACTGGAAGCGGGCGAACGGTAAACCGGACCGGAGGATTTGAAGCGTGGCTGATTTCGACGTACCTGAACTGAAAGAATACCTGGAAGTCCCCGAACCGCGGGAAAACGTGACCAATCATCTGGCACCTTTTACCGCCAAGCCGGACCACCAGACTGACCTTGGCTTTCCTGCAGAGCTGGTCGATAACTGGAAGGAAGTCGCCATTGATAAAATGGGTGATCTGCTGGGCAAGTACCGCTCACTGAGAGTCTTCCTGGATACCTGTGTTCACTGCGGCGCCTGCACAGACAAGTGCCACTATTATCTCGGTACAACCGATGCCAACAACATGCCGGTTGCACGCCAGGAACTGCTGCGCAAGGTATACCGCCGCTACTTCACATTCGCCGGCAAGTATTTTCCGAAACTGGTTGGCGCGACCGATCTGACCGAAGAAGTCCTGGACGACTGGTACAGCTACTTCCACCAGTGCTCACAGTGCCGACGCTGCTCGGTGTTCTGCCCTTACGGTATCGATACCGCTGAAATCTCCATGGCTGCCCGCGAAATCATGGATGAAGTCGGTAAAGGTCAGAAGTACTGTAACGAGATCATTGCCAAGGTTTACAAGATCGGCAATAACCTTGGTCTGCCTCAACCTGCACTGGCCGACACACTGGAAGGTCTGGAAGAAGATATCGAAGACGAAACAGGCGTGAAAGTCCGCCTGCCGCTTGATGAAAAGGGCGCAGACATCCTGCTGATCACCCCGTCGGCCGACTTCTTTGCCGAACCCCATGTCGATGGACTGATGGGCTATGCAAAGGTCTTCCACGAAGCCGGTGTTTCCTGGACCCTGAGTTCAGAGGCCAGTGAAGCAGCCAATTTCGGTATGTTCATCGGCAGCTACGATAATATGCGCAAGCTGGCATTGCGCATTCGCAAGGCTGCCCTGGACCTGGGCGTCAAGCGCATCATTTTCGGTGAGTGCGGACACGCCTGGCGCGTGGCCTACAGTTTCCTGAATACACTGGCCGGTCCGTTCGACTTCCTTGACCAGAAGTACCCGATTCCTCAACACATCTGCGAGTTCACCTATGACCTGCTCAATGAGAACAAGTTGCGGATGAACAAGGCCGAGAACGATCACATGACACTCACCTTCCACGACTCATGCAACGTCGCCCGCGGCGCCGGCATGGGTGGTTTTGAAGGCGGTCAGTTTGTTATACCGCGCGCAGTCATCAAGGCATCCTGCAACAATTACTATGACATGGACGACGACACCATTCACGACGCAACCTTCTGTTGCGGCGGCGGCGGCGGTCTGTTGACCGATGACCTGATGGAGATTCGTGTCAAGGGCGCAATGCCGCGCATGCAGGCGCTCAAGCAAGTGACCGAGGAACATGGCGTGACCAACCTCGCGGCCATTTGCGCTATTTGCAAGAGCCAGTTTGCCAAGACACTGCCCTACTTCGGATTCAGCATGGATCAGATTGTCAGTGTCCACCAGCTGGTCAGTAACGCTATTGTATTGAAAGGTTCCGAGCAGGAAGCGGAACTCGACGGCACCGCCGATGAAAACGGCGAGGCCGAAACCGCATAAACCGAACACAACATCGTATTGCAACATTGAATCCTGAACGGATTCAGATAACAGGAGAACAGGCATGGCTACTTCTCGCGACGACAAGAAATTAACGTTTCGCAAGTATGAAGAAGGTGACAGCAAGTGGGACCGCTGGAATGACGCGATTTTTGAAGGTGATCATTCGCACAAGTGTCCGACATACGTACACCGTACGCCGCCGTGCCAGGGCAGCTGCCCGTCCGGTGAGGACATTCGTGGCTGGCTGGATATCGTACGCGGACTGGAAACACCGCCGGAAGGCATCAGCATGCAGGAATATGCCTTCCGCCGCTCAACCGATGCCAACCCCTTCCCGGGCGTAATGGGTCGCGTCTGTCCGGCACCGTGCCAGGACGGCTGCAACCGCAACGACGTGGAAGACTTTGTCGGCATCAATGCTGTCGAACAGTACATCGGTGATGAAGCCTTCAAGGGCGGTTTCAAATTCGAGGAAACCCCTGCCCTCACCGGCAAAAAGGTTGCGATCATCGGTGGTGGACCGGCCGGTATGGCTGCGGCCTACCAGTTGCGTCGACGTGGCATTGCCTCGACCATTATCGACGATCACGCCGAACTCGGCGGCATGATGCGCTACGGTATCCCCAATTACCGTATTCCGCGCGCCGAACTGGATCGGGAAATCGGCCGTATCCTCGAAATGGGTGATGTCGAATTCAAGGCCAACACACGCGTCGGCCGCGATGTATCCGTCGAAGACCTGGAAAAAGAATACGACGCCATTCTATGGGCCCTGGGCTGCAAGGTCGGTCGCCCGCTGCCGCTGGAAGGCTGGGATGAAACCCCGAACTGTGTCAGCGCCGTGGACTTCCTTGAAGAGTTCAATAAAGGCGATATGAAGTACACCGCGAACAAGGTGATCTGTGTTGGTGGTGGTGATACCTCTATCGACGTGGTTTCCGTATCTCGCCGCATCGGCACGCTTAAGGATTACAACGAGAACCCTGAAGATGCCGTCACCGGAAAGATCAAGCACGGTGACATTGATCCCTCACTGCGCAAGGCCTGTGACAACGTCACCCTGACCGCCCTGTTCCCGCGCGACCAGATGACAGCCGCCGAGCACGAGGTAAATGACGCTGTCCGTGAAGGCGTGGTACTCATGAATGAAGTCATGCCGGTCGAAATCATTCGCAACAGCGATGGCCGTGCAACCGCGCTTAAGCTGGTTGACTGCAAGTGGGAAAACAATGGCCCGGTCAAGGTCGAGGGCGGCAAGGAATATGTTGTCGAAACCGATCTTATCGTTGCCGCTATTGGCCAGGGCGGCGACATGGCCGGTCTGGAAGATTTCGCCAACGAACGCAACCTGATGGATGCCGACAAGTTCTACCAGGTGCCGAACAAACCCGGTCACTTCGTTGCTGGCGACATTGTTCGTCCGCACCTGCTGACTACTGCCATTGGCCAGGCATCGATTGCTGCCGAATCTATTGATCTCTACCTGAAGCATGCCGAGTTCAAGAAGCGCCCGAAGGTCGACAAGCACCACTTCAACCTGCTGGACAAGATGAAGGAAGCCGGCCTGGATCCTGCCCCCTATACGGTCGGCGAAACCCGCGGCACCAATGAAGCTAAATTCGCGATCCACAACTTCGAAGACCGCTCCAAGAACGAAGTCATCACCTCTGACAAACTGTTCCTGGGTCATTTCGAGTACACACCGCGTCACCTGCGCGAGGAGGATGCGCCGGATTCCGAGCACGTTCTGAATCACTTCGAAGAACGCACCAAGGGCTTTGACGACGAAACTGCTGCCGCCGAGGCTGGCCGCTGCATGAGCTGTGGCATGTGCTTCGAATGCGACAACTGTGTCATCTACTGTCCGCAGGACGCTGTATACCGTGTCAAAAAGGACGAGCACACCATAGGCCGCTATGTTGCAACCGACTACGCGAAGTGCGTGGGTTGTCATATCTGTGCCGATGTCTGCCCGACCGGATACATTGACATGGCCCTGGGTGAATAAACGGAGTCGCGCGACATGAGTCAGACCAAACTGCTGATGCGTCTGTTTGCGCTGATGATCGGAGCTTTGCTGTTGTTGCCGTTGGCAGCAACAGCAGACGAAGATGAAGGCGAGGATGAAAAGGACCCTCTGCCCTTCTCTGATCTTGTTATCACCGAACCGGCCCGGCGTTTCAGCGAGGAGACCGGTTGTGTTGCGCCGGAAGCGGAAATGCGCCGTAATCACATGGAGTACATCCTGCACCAGCGTGACGAAACCATGCACGAAGGTATCCGTACCCGGCAGTACTCGCTAGAAGAGTGCATCAATTGTCACGCCGTCAAGGATGAGCAGGGCGAGTACGTGCGCGTGGAAGACGAACGGCATTTCTGTGCAACCTGCCACACCTATGCCTCGGTCAAGATTGACTGCTTCCAGTGTCATTCAGACGTACCTGTCCGCGCATCAAAGCTGCGCAAACTGCAGTCCGGCCTGGCACCGCACCACTCCACTGAACCCTTTGCCGGCAAACTGGCCAGTGAAACAGTACAGTTGCTGACCAACGAGGATCAAGCTCAATGAGTGATACCAGCAAGCCCATGGACCCCACTCGCCGTCAGTTCATTACAAAAGCCGGTGGTGCCGCCGGCGCAGCCGCGATTGCCCCGGGCGTATTTCTAACGACACCCGCCCAGGCGAAGCCGGCTGACCAGCCTGTCAGCAACGACAAACGCTGGGGCATTCTGGTTGACGCCAACAAATGCGGTAACGGCTGTAACGCGTGTGTTACAGCCTGCGAGGAAGAAAACGGCTGGGGTTCAGCCAATCCTTCAGAAGATCATTCCAGCCCCGAGCAGAAGGCCCACTGGATTCGCAAGGTCACCATCAAGGACAAGGCAACCCAACACGTTACCACCCTGCCGATGATGTGCCAGCACTGTGAAAATCCACCCTGTGTCGATGTATGCCCGACCGGTGCGTCATTCAAGCGCGAAGACGGTATCGTTCTGGTCGACAAGCACATCTGTATCGGCTGTCGCTACTGCATGATGGCCTGCCCCTACAAGGCACGCAGTTTTATACATGAAGACCTCAAGGATCAGAAACCCTGGGCGCCCCGCGGCAAGGGTACGGTTGAATCCTGCACAATGTGTGTGCACCGTGTTGACGAAGACGGCACTCCGGCGTGCGTGGAAGCCTGCAATGCCGAAACGCATAAAGCCATGGTCTTCGGCGATCTCTACGACGAAAACAGCGAGATTTCGCGTGAACTGAAACAGTATGGCGGCAAGGAAATCCGTGCCGACCTCAACCTGAATACCGGCGTCCGCTACCGCGGCATCTGACACTGACGGAACTGGCGAATCACCCATGAAACAAGTGCTGAAATATCGCGAAATTGAAGGCAAGAGTACCGGCTTCTGGATCCTGCTGGGCGGACTTGGCGCATTGATCGCCCTTGCGCTGGGTGCCGTACTGTACATGGAGCACGAAGGACACTATGTCACCGGCATGACCAACCAGATTGTGTGGGGCATGCCGCACGTGTTTGCCATTTTCCTGATTGTCACTGCATCCGGGATACTGAACCCCGCTTCGATCGGCACGGTATTCGGCAAAACCCTGTACAAACCGCTCGGGCGACTTTCCGCCTTGTTGGCCATATCCATGCTGGTTGGCGGCCTGATGATCCTGGTACTCGACCTGGGTCACCCGGATCGCCTGATCATTGCCATGACCTATTACAACTTCAAGTCCATCTTTGCCTGGAACATTATTCTTTATAACGGGTTCCTTGCCGTCGTAGCCATCTATATCTGGCTCATGATGGAACGCAAGATGAACAAGTATTACCCGGCTGCCGGATTTATCGCTTTCATCTGGCGACTGATACTGACAACCGGTACCGGCTCTATCTTCGGCTTCCTTGTCGCACGCCAGGCCTACGATGCCGCCCTGCTGGCACCGATGTTCGTGATTATGTCCTTCGCCTACGGGCTGGCCGTCTTTATCCTGGTGCTGATGGCCGCCTATGCCTGGACCAAACGCCCGCTGGGCGATGCCGTCCTGTTCCGCCTCAAGAACCTGCTCGGCGTATTTATCGCCTCAGTGCTGTATTTTGTGGCCGTGTACCACCTGACCAACCTGTATGCTGCCGAGAACAACGGCGTAGAGCACTTTATCCTGATGGATGGCGGTATCTACACCAAACTGTTCTGGATCGTACAGATCCTGATCGGTAGCCTGCTGCCACTGGCCATGGTCTACCACCCGACCATCGGCAAGTCCCGCCCGGCCATAGCAACTGCTGCGGCACTGGTCATAATCGGCGGATTCGCCCAGCTGTATGTCCTGCTGATTGGCGGACAGGCCTACCCGCTGGAGATGTTTCCCGGTTACGAAGTGACAAGTAGTTTCTTTGATGGGCAGGTAAGCAGCTACAGCCCTTCAATCTGGGAAATCACACTGGGTGTTGGCGGTATTGCCACAGCCCTGCTGATGGTCACCATAGCAGTGCGGGTATTGAAGTTCCTTCCGGTCACACTGGAAGATGCGGTTGTCGATCCGCATGCGGCGAAAACTGACTAGGGAAAATACGGCCAGTTGGCCACCACACCCCCTGTCATTGCGAGCAACGCAAAGCAATCTCCCCGGGCTGGTGCCAGACTGTCGGAGGTTGCTTCGCGTTGCTCGCAATGACGGAATCAGTATTTCCGGATTCGTGACTACACTACGGGGTGAAGTGCTGCAATGACACCTCAGACCATCCCTGGATTCACATGTCACAGATCCTGATTTCGGCTGCCCATAAATCCTCCGGTAAAACTACCATCACCATTGGCCTTTGTGCCGCCCTCCGGCAGCGCGGACTTGATGTGCAACCGTTCAAGAAAGGCCCTGACTACATTGACCCGATGTGGCTGGGGCGCGCAGCCGGCAAAAACTGCCACAATCTCGATTTCTACACCATGCAGCGGGAAGAAATCTGCAATACTCTCGCCTGGTTCGGTCAGTCTGCCGACATCAATATTATTGAAGGCAACAAAGGCCTGTACGACGGGCTCGATCTTGATGGCAGCAACAGCAATGCCGCGCTCGCCAAACTGGTTGGCGCCCCGGTCGTACTTGTACTCGATGCACGCGGCATGACCCGTGGTATTGCCCCGCTTATACTCGGCTACCAGGCCTTCGATCCTGATATCAACATCGCCGGTGTCATCCTCAACCAGCTGGGCGGCAGTCGTCATGAATCCAAGCTGCGCGCCGTTATCGAGAACTACACCGATGTCACGGTGCTAGGCGCAGTAGCCCGACATCCCGACATGGAAATTCTGGAACGCCACCTCGGGCTCATTCCAAGCAATGAGGAAGGTGCGGCGGAACAACACATACGGTCGATAGGCAATGCCATAGAACGCCAGGTCGACCTGGACAGGCTGATGGAGCTGGCAGCATGCAGCCCGTTACCGGCAGTGCCCGTCGCCTCTCCGTTTGCCATCAAACCCCTCGACTTACCGCTGCGCATTGGTATCGCGCGAGATGAGGCCTTCGGGTTCTATTACCCGGCCGACCTGGATGCCATGACCCAGGCCGGTGCTGAACTGGTCTTTATCGACACACTGCGTGATGCTGAACTTCCCCCGCTGGACGGGCTGTTCATCGGCGGCGGTTTTCCGGAGAGTTGCATGGAGAAACTGCAAGCCAACCTCTCGCTCCGCGAAGCAATCCGGCGCGCCATCGAGGCTGGCCTGCCGGTGTACGCAGAGTGTGGCGGCCTGATGTACCTTTCACGCAGCCTGACATGGAATGACCGGCGTTGCGAAATGGTAGGCGCAGTACCCGGCGATACGATCATGCACACCCGACCACAGGGCCGGGGCTACGTACGACTCAGGGAAACCGATAACCCGCTCTGGCCTGCAGGCAGCGACGATGAAAACGAAATAGCCGCCCATGAATTCCACTACTCCGGGCTGGAAAACCTGGAGCCGCCCGCGAACTGGGAATACAATGTGCTACGCGGCACAGGGATTGACGGGAAACACGATGGCTACCGCCTGCACAACCTGCTGGCCTGCTACACCCACCAGCGCAGCACCTCGAAAAACCGCTGGACTGAACGCTTTTTACACTTTATCCAGACGTGCAAAACACGGCACAATTAGCACTGGATCAATTCACCGACAGCAAGGGTATTACACTATGATCAGTTTGACTCCCGAGGCAGCCGAACACATCCGCGAATCCGCGTCCCAGGGCAATATGGCAGATATGCCACTGCGTGTCGCCGTGACCCGCCGGGAAGACGGCAGTTTCCACTATGCTCTGGGCTTTGATGATATCAATCGCCAGGATGATCACAACTTCGAGTCGGAAGGTATTAAAATCGTCGTAGCACCACAAAGTCTGGAAATGTTGAACGGCGCTATTATCGATTACGTCGACCTCGATGGCAGCAAAGAGATAATCTTCATCAACCCCAATGATCCGGCGCAACAGTAACACCTCGCCAGCCACTGATTGATTAAACATGACCGAGTCGGAAAAAAAGGCAGCTCAGCACAATCTTGCGGATGCCTCAGAGCGCTCGTCGCGCAGACGCCTGCCCCTGCCCGACTGGCCGACGACCCGGCAGTTCCTCGCAGCACTTTCCGCACTGGGTGTCACCTTGTTGATACTGGGTCTGATGAATATCTGGGATTTCCTGCATGCAGAACAGTCCAACTGGCTGCACCTGGCCAACAGCGTATTACTGGTCAGCGGTATTGCCTTGCTCGCCTTTACCTTCCATGTCGCACGTCGCGACCTGGTGGCACCACTGACAGAGCTGCGCCACTGGGTCAACGAGATGCACAATGGCAAGCTGAGCGCGCGCCTGCCAAAATCCGACCAGCCGGATTTCAGTAAACTCTATCGTGACATCAACGCACTCGCCGAGCGGCTCGAATCCCTGTCGCTGGACATGCAGTCAGAAGTCGAACAACAAACAAACCGCATCCAGCAGAAGACCCATTCACTTGAAATTCTCTATGATATTGCAGCCAACATCAACGCTGCCAATGACCTCGAAGACCTGCTGACACGCTTCCTTCACACGCTCAAGGACGTCGTTAATGCTCGCGCCGGTACAGTGCGCATGCTGACAAACGATGGCAATATGCAATTGATTGCCAGTAGCGGGCTGTCCCCGGAAGTTGTCAAAAAGGAGCAACTGGTCAGCATCGATCGCTGCCTGTGTGGCCAGGCTGCACAGAACGGGGAAGTCTACGCACTGGATGATCTCAAGGGTTGCGGACAGTTTGCCGGGCGCCCGTTCTTCGATACCGAAAAGGTGGAAATGATCGCCGTACCACTCCGCTACCGCGGCAAGGTACTGGGCGTATACAACCTGTTCACCAAACAACACGGCCTGGTCGAGCGAGAGGACATGAAAGACCTGCTCACCAGTATCGGGCACCACCTCGGCATGGCTATCGAGAAGTCGCGACTCGACGAAGAAGCCAACCTGCTGTCCATTATGGAAGAGCGCACCCGGCTGGCCAATGAGCTGCATGACTCTCTGGCACAAAGTCTGGCCAGTCTGAAATTTCAGGTGCGTGTTCTTGATGAAACCCTGCACAGCGGCGAGGAATCCGCACTGTGGCAGGAACTGGAACGCATCGAAAACAGCCTCGACGAAGCCTATACCGAGTTACGTGAACTGATCGCCCATTTCCGCGCCCCCATCGACAAACGTGGCCTTGTACCGGCAGTCGAGCAGGCCGTGGAAAGGTTCCGCCGCAACTCGCAAATCAGTGCTTTTTTACAACTGGAATGGGACGGGACAAAACTGCCGGCAGAAGTAGAGATACAGGTTCTGCGCATTATCCAGGAAGCACTCGCCAATATCCGCAAACACAGCAAGGCTAACGCTGTGCGCGTACTCATGCGCGCGACCCCGGGCCATGACTACATGGTAATGATCGAGGATGACGGCGTCGGAATGCCGGACAAGGTGATCGAAGGAGGCCCCGGTGAACACCTCGGCCTGAAGATTCTTGAAGAAAGAGCCGCCCGTATCCACGGTAAAATCAAAATCGAGAGTGAAAGCGGTGAAGGAACACGTGTTACCCTGACTTTCCCCCTCCCCCGTGATGACAACGATGCTGATAGCAATGTTACCGTCGATTTACCTTCGAACCTTGTGAGTAATAAATGAGCTTACGTGTCCTCCTGATCGATGATCACACCCTGTTCCGTGTTGGCCTGGAAGGACTTCTGGCACACAGAAGCATTGAAGTTATTGCATCCATTGGCGACGGGCGTGTAGGGCTACAGCGTGCCGAGGAGCTGAAACCGGACGTCGTACTGCTGGACATGCGCATGCCGGATATCAACGGGATTGGCGTACTGCGAAAACTGCGCGAATCCGGCTTTGAAAATCCTGTTGTCATGCTCACCACCAGTACCGACGAACGTGACCTGGTGGAATCACTACGCAACGGCGCACAGGGTTACCTGCTGAAAGATATGGAACCTGACCAGCTGGTCATGGCGCTACGGGATATCGTCAGCGGAAAGACCGTGGTTGCCCCCGACCTGGCGCCGGTACTCGCAAAAGTCGTACAGGGCGACGGCAGCCTTGCCAACAAGACATCACCCTTCGACGAACTGACCCCACGCGAAAGCGAGATACTCAGCCTGCTGGCCGAAGGCCAGAGCAACAAGGTCATTGCCCGCAACCTGGGTATATCGGATGGCACCGTAAAACTGCATGTCAAAGCCATTCTGAGAAAGCTCGGTGTACATTCGCGCGTTGAAGCTGCTGTCATTGCAGTCGAACAGGGGCTGCGTAGCAATCGGGAAAATAACCAATAACCAACTGATCACAAAACAATGAAAACCTATGAACAACTCGTAAATGAAGCCCTGGAACATGTCGAAGAAATTTTCCCCTGGGATCTGGCCGAAATTCTGGAACAGGACCAGGGATTGATGCTCCTGGATGTCCGCGAACCCTACGAATTCGATGCCATGCATATCCAGGGCGCACTGAACGTGCCACGCGGCATTCTGGAGACGGCCTGTGAATATAACTATGAAGAAACGGTGCCGGAACTGGTCACTGCTCGTGAACGTGAAATTATTGTAATCTGCCGGTCGGGTAAACGCAGTGTGCTGGTCGCCGATGTCATGCAACAACTCGGGTACCGGAACGTCAAATCATTGAAAACCGGAATGCGCGGCTGGAGTGATGATGACCAGGAAATGGTAGATAGCGACGGCAAGCCGGTCGATGAAGACAGCGCCATCGAATACTTCACGCCAAGACTGCGTCCCGAACAGATGGGCCAGTAACAAGGTTAAAGATAGTGCTTGTGCTGCTTGCGGCGCGTACCGGCCTGTTGGGAAACTACACCGTGAATAGCCTCGATACCGGGAATTTCCAGTAACTCGTCATAGCCCTCGTTTACACACTTGAGGAAATAGCGGTCGCCATCAATGTGCAACTGCCGGAAATAGAACTCCTCATCGTGTTGAGCCACCACGTAGCAGCCGTCCTTGACCAGACCCTCCGGGTCGACAATGATGACGCAACCGTCCCTGAATTCCGGTTCCATCATGTCTCCCAGCACCCGCAGTGCAAACGGCTCGCTCGCGGAACAACCTGTCGCTTCCAAGGTAACTACCTCATATTTCTATCAATTCATCCGGAACGGATTTTAGCATGAACCACGCCTTTCATCAGCGTTAAAGTAAGGCCGCTACAAGCCGCAAAATACAGCAGCATTGGTTTGATTTTAGAGGGAATTCCGTGACACCGCAGGATCTGGTAACCCGCAATGTACGTCTGGTTTCACTGCCTGAAGTCTGTATCCAGGTACAGGCGCTGGCCGACTCGTCCCATACGACCGCCGATGACATCGCCGACGTGGTCAGCAAGGATACCGCACTGACCACCCGTTTGCTGAAACTGGTCAACAGCGCCTATTTCAGCCTGCCGCGTAAAATCGACACCGTTTCGCGTGCCGTCAACATGATCGGGATGCGTGAGCTACGTAACCTCACACTGGCCGCATCCGCCGCAGAGGTGTTCTCGAATATCCCGCCGGACCTGATCGACATGGCAGGCTTCTGGCAACACAGCGTGTACACAGGCCTGCTGGCGCGCAATCTGGCACAGTGTTGCAATGTCCTGCACAGCGAACGTCTGTTCACCGCAGGACTGCTACACGATGTTGGCCGCCTGCTGATGTTAATGAAAGTCCCTGAAGAAACAGCCAATGCACAGGCCCTTCGACTGCAATCAAAGCGTGATATTTGCGAAATCGAGGAAGACCTGATTGGCTTCAGTCACGCAGAAGTCGGGGAGGCTCTGCTGCTGCACTGGAACATGCCCGAAAACCTGTGCGCATCGATACGTTATCACCACAATCCGGATGCAGCGGAAAATGCACACCTCGAAGCAGCCATAGTGCATATCGCCGACCAGGTCACTCACTGCGCGCAGGAGAGCAAGGATCCACTGGGTTCACCTTTCTATGATCCTTACGGCGCCCTGCTTGATTCAGACCTCAATTCGGAGTCGATTGCCGAGCAGGCCGTGCAGCACGTACAGCCCGGGGCATTGCAACTTACGCACATCAAAGAGCAGCAGATCATCGACTGCATCGGCAAGAGTTCCGCTGCGTTCAACCAGGTACTGGACCTGCTGTACCCGATGGCATGGGAGACACCGCGCTAGCGCTTCCATTAATCCCTGCTGCGGGTAATAACCAGCTGCTTCCGTAATACATCCACCACACTCACCCCGTTACTGGTGACATCATAAATTCGCCAGCCGCGTGGCGTCAGATAGAAATGAAAATACAGGCGCGTCACCGGTCCGCCCCGATGATAGAAATCACCGCCGGCAACCCAGCTGTAGCGACTTGTTACTATCGGGAACAGTGGGCGAAAGCGCGGCATCCGTACATCATACATACCCGTCTCTTTCGCCAGCAGCTCGAACAAACGATCACGCACGCGATTCTGAAAATGGCTGCGTTTCAGGATGTCCAGTTTGACGTACTCAGGGCCACCGATCAGGTATGCCATATAGGCAAAGTCGAAGTATCGTGCAGCCTGCTCTTCCATCAGGCGAACAACGGATGACGGATCACGCGGCTCGTAGGCGGACGTCATGTCCTGCAGCCAGTAAAGACCATACTCCATCATATCGATGCCATTGGGCAATGAGCGCCGTATCGGCACATAATCAGGACCATGCAGGGAGTAGGCGGACGCAACATGCGGACTCGCGAACAGCAGGGAAAAGCTGACTGCTAAAAGTAACTTATGAGCCCGCCTCAGCATTTGCAGCCACCGTCAGGCTGTTTCCTCTTTCGGAAGCACTTCACCAGCCACTGCCTCGGCCTGCACCTCCTCCACTTTTGGGCTGCCGGGCCGCTTTCCGGAAGGATCCGTAAACCGGTCATTCAGCGTTTGCACCAGTCGATTGGCACTGCTGACAAGGGACTTCAGCGTACGACGGTTACGCCGCGACCATCCGACAGGATCCGGTGAAAAAATACTGTGCAGTACTCCGGTATTTCGTTTGAAAGCACGCTTCAGGCACTCACACTCCTCACCGACATAACGCCGTTGAATACTGTCTATAACACTGGCGGCAGCCGATCGGCGGGCGCGAAAATGCAGGAAAAGCGCTATAATAACCAGTAAGGTACCAGCTCCCAGCATCATGGTCGGCTCTGTCATCACCTGCTGCACACTGTTGTCGAGCATCGATTTCATATCCTGCGGCAGGAAGCGGCTTCCCACAACGGCAAGCCCGACCAGCAATAACCAGCCCGCATCACGTATCAGTACCTGGCGCCGCCAGCGCACAATCAGTTTACGTATGTGCGGAACATAGTAATCTTCAATTTCTCGCACACGTTTTTCCAGCGCGCCAACAATTCGATAGGCCCGTTCCACGCTGACTTGCTCTACCCGGTTGAGAATTTCGCTCAGGTCCTGGTCACGCTTCCACTCGAAACGACGACGCAGTGATTCATTTTCGATCGGGACTGAAGCTTCCTGATCATAGATGGTATAAAAGCGTCCAGCTGTTAACCCTTCCCTGGCCAATGCCCGCTGCCAGGCGCCGATCACCTCTTCCGGGTTATCTTCCCGTGCGGTTGTATCGATCTGGTTGAGGATATACAAAAACTTGCTGCTGTCCGCCCGGTCTTTGGTAGCGCCAACCAGGTGTGCAAGCGTATCGCTCATGGCGCCAGGCTCGGGATGACGCGCATCAAAAAACACCAGCACCAGGTCTGACAGGTCAATAATATGGTTTGTCAGACGCAGGGTCGCCGAACGCTGTTCATCAGCATCAAAGCCGGGGGAGTCTATCAGGATCCGCCCCTTGAGCTTTTCACTGTTACAAGTCTTTAACTGAAGGTAGGCATCGATGCGGCGACCCTGTCCATTCTCGACCTTCTCCAGTTCCTCACTGGTCTGGTAGAACGGGAAGCGGGGGTCGGCATCAAGCGCCAGGCCCGGCAGAGTACGCGCATCATTGTCACCGCCATAGCAAATTACGGTGAACTTGTCGTCGACGGCCTGGTTTCCCGTATCCTGAAGCGGGTAAGACAGGTACTGATTTATGAAAGTTGATTTACCCGATGAGAATGTACCCAGCACCGATATCAGTGGCCACCAGGAAATCCGCGTGGCATAAGACTCACTTCTGTCCAGCAGCCCCATGGCATAACCGACACGTGACAGCTGCCGAAAACCATCCACTGCGGACACCAGTATCGGATTTTCCTCTTTAAGGTGAAGCTCCAGGCTCTTCAGCCGCTTTCGGATACTTTTATCTGGTCGCATATTAGTCCCCTCAGCAGCGCAATCACCAGGGCATGAAATTATTCATGAAGCGCATCGGCCCCGATACATTTTCGATATTTCTTCCCATCAACTGCGTATCGTAACGCATGTAATACATCGTATTTGACATGGAATCGATTGATTGCGTCATATCGCGCATGGTTACCACAATGGCCCCCATGGCTGCATTTTGCTCCTTGATGTCATGACTCATCTGTTGCATATAGTCAGTGATCTTCACCATGTTTTTCGCCACGGTATTCATGTTGTTTGTCGTCGATGAAAAGTTCTGGTTGATATTAACCATACTGGTCTGGATATCCGCCATCTGGTAAGTAATCTTGTTGATGTCGCTGGTTAACTGGTAGATCAGGAAGAACCCGTAGCCTGCCAGAATAATAAATGCCAGCATGCTCGGGTAGACAACCAGTTCCCAGCGTCTTGCACTGGCCTCGAAGCTGCGGGCGAACTGGCTCATATACTGGGCCATGTCATTCGCGACCCGATGCTCAGCTTCCAGCGCCGCTTCCTCGACAACCTGACTGCTGTCAATATCCTCCGGGTCAGATTGGGTTGACTTTTCTTCGGTCATTCAGCCACCCGCTTGCTGCGTTATCTGCATATCCAACTTACGTGCCTGCGGCGCACCCAGCCGGTATAAAACCTTTACAAGCTGGCGTGCGCGTGCAGATTCGCCATTAGCGATGAGTAATTGCACTGACCGGGAATAGGCTTCTATCACAGGTCCCCGCTGGTGCGTTGCAAAGTAGAAGTTTCCGATTTCACCCCAGACATCCGGATTATCCGGGTAACGTTCAGCAAGTGACTGATACGTTTTCTCGGCAGCAGGCAGATTGCGCTGCCAAAAATACTGGCGAGCCTTGACCAACTGATCCTGAAGCGCCACATCCACTGTGGTTTCAACCACTACGGCTGGCTCTTCCACCACCGGTGATGGTGCCGGCCCGGATTTTTCGGCTACACCAGATTCAGACTGTGACGGCCTGAACGCCTGATCCGTTGCCTGATCCGTTGCCTGATCCGTTGCCTGATCCGTTGCCTGATCCGTTGCCTGATCCGTTGCCTGATCCGTTGCCTGATCCGTTGCCTGATCCTGGAGTTCAGCCTGATCGCGGTATATGACCTGATCCTGAGGCATATCCTGCCCCGGTGCCCTGGACTGAACCTGAGCCGGGACTTGCACCACCACCTCTTCAGCTATTTCTGGCCCCCCTGCTACAGCAGCCGTTTCTGGTGACGTTACTGTGGCATCCGGTACTGTCGCTACTGTTTCCGGTGCCCTGGCTGCCATCTCAGGTATCGCCGTGGGCACTTGCTCCGGAACCTCCGGTGCTACTGCGGCTTCTGGTGGCGCTACCGGCATCACTGCCGGTTCCTGTACATCTTCGGGCACAGGTGCGGCCTCGACCCTCCCGGTTCGCCCTGTGTCAGGGGCCATCGAGCCGGACATGCTGTTGCCTGTGAACCCGCTACCAGGTGTTTCCGGCGAAGCCTGTTGTTGTGGTATACCCTTCTTGTCCTGGGCAACCGTACCGGCGTGTTGCTCAGTAGCTGCACGCTTCCCGAACCACTGCGGAAATATCTCGACCCGTTTTGTGTAGACAAAGATGGCTGCCAAAACAAATGCAATCAGTAAGCCGTGACTCAGTATTTTTTGTACCAGTTTCATCGCCTAATGCCTGCCAGTCTGTAATTCCTGTTTACCCGCGTCATCTTCAATGAGGCGGTAGTCTTCCGGCACATGGAACAGTTCTGCCGGCTGTTTTCCAATCTGTATATCCTTTATTTCCCGAATGTAGCCGCCGGGACGCTCTTCGCGAACAATCATTCCCAGCTCGGGGTCGTACCACAGGTTAGTCACATAGTGCTCACCCTCGGATGGCGCTGTGGTACGTTGCCAGTGCTCTGCCATTCGTCCATTCAACTGCTCGATATCGATCAACATCAGTTCGGACACCGACCCATCCGGCCATACATCACGTAGTGACATCAATCGTTCATCATCAATCCAGTGCAAACTTCGTAGTCGTTCTCCCTTGCGCTCGACTGTCACTTCCCAGCGCGATACCGGTCTTCCATAGACCTCCTCGTTACCAAGCTTTCTACACTGCCCTTCTGCAAGCACCGAACAGGGGTTACTGTCTCCGGGCGGAAGGAGTGGATTAATCATCTTGCCCGCTGGAAGAGCACGCTGCATGTAGAGTTTCTGCTGTGGAACAAGTAACAGGATCCGGCCGTTTTCCAGATCATATATCTCTACAATATCCAGCTCTTTCTTGCGGTACTCCATCCGTACACGATTATCTCCAACAAACACTTTTGCCTGTCGTAGCCGGCCATCGGGTGCTGACTGTAAGGTCCGCCCTGAAAACTGGATGCCAGATGCCGCATTACCGTTTCCATAACCGACTGTCCACAGCCCAAAAACCAGGATGATCCCTGCAACCCATTTCACAAGTAAGAACCCCTCCTGATCATCAGCCGGCCGGACTTACGGGTCTGCACCCCTGTGCAGACCCGTACCCATCAGGCCTTTACTTGTTGGCCGGAGCAGGAGGAGCAGATGGTGCCTGGGGAGGACCATAGGGGCCACCGTAGGGGCCACCCGGGCCACCCGGGCGACCGTAGGGTGCGCCATAAGGTCCCGGTCCACCATAGCCCGGTCCACCATAGCCTGGCCCACCATAGCCCGGTCCATAACCATAGCCAGGACCGCCATAGCCACCATAGTTATTACCGTAGCCACGACCATAGTAGTCGTTGTATCCACGACCATAACCGCGACCGGAACCACGGCCGGAACCACGTCCGCTGAAGCCCATACTGAAGTCGCCATCACCGAACATGTCGCCGCTGCCGTCTCCATAGCCGTTGTTATTGTTACCCCAGCCGCTATTGTTACCCCAGCCATTGTTGCCCCATCCGTTGTTGTTCCAGGGGCCCCACCATGCATTGGCAGACGTCATAGGTAGTGCTGTAACACCGGCCAACATTGCTGCAATTACAGTTTTTTTCAAGTTGATCATTTCGGTACCTCCGATCTGAACGTTAAAAATAGAAGCACGGACCATCCGTACTGCCAGTTGCTCCCCTTGTTGGGTTAACGCTACGAAAAACGAGGGGAACAAACGTTCTTCGTTAGCCGATCCAGATCTCCAGGATTTGGATACTGCTATTTTCCTAATCTGTTTTCATAAACCATTACCAGTAACCCGGCCATCCCATACCAGGCCAGGCTGGAGCGTATGCACCTCCCGGGGCAGCAGGGTAGTACCCCGGGTATCCTCTGCCACCATAAGGCGGATAGGCAGGTGTACCAAAACTGCTGCCTGACAAGCGATCGTATGGCGCCACGGGCCGGTAAAGCGGAACAGCCTGTTGAGCAACGGGTGCCCTGGGCTGGGCAGCAGGCACCGGATCCAGTGGTCGATAACGGGAACCGGTCGCCGGTTGTGTATATTGAGGTCTCGGTGGCTCTGGCTGCCCCCACTGTTGCGTACGGTACTGCCCGTAACGTTCCGGCTGAGTTTTGACAGCCCATGGGTTACTGCTGTCTGTTTCAACAGGCTGAGGCCGGGGCTGCGGTGGTGTGATGTACTGAGGCTGCACCACCGGCAAAGGCAACTGTGCAGCTGGAATCTGTACGACGATTGCCTGCGGCGGCTTTTCCGGTCTTTGCTCAACCTTTTGTCGCGGTTCATCATTACTGCATGCACTCATTGCCAGGATAACCAGTGTCGTAATGACACACTTCAACGTATGGCGGTTTTTCCGTGCCCCTTCAGGTAGTGCAAATCCGCCTACCTGTTGAGAGTCGGTGCTCATACGCGCCTCTTTGCTCACACTTTAGCGTGCCGGTGGCTGACCACCTGCCGCCGGTGCCGGATACTGTGGGTAACCCCAGCCTGGTCCCCGGTTTCCGTACTGCGGTGGCGGGTAGCCGTAGCCATAGCCGTAACCGCGAGGTGGATAGCCGTAGGCCGGTGCTGGTGCTGGTTGTTGTTGTGGCGCCGGTGCAGCCGCTTGCGGTGCAGGCTGTGTCGTGGCAGGCTGCGCAGGTACTTCAGTTTGTGGACGATATTGCTCCCGAGCCTGCATATGTTGTTCCTGTCGGGCCTTCATCTGTTCAAAGCGCTTCTCATGCTCGGCTTTCAGCTGTTGCATGCGCTTTTCCTGCTCGGCTTTTTGTTGCTCCCAACGTTTCTCCTGCTCCGCCTTCTGCTGCTCCCAGCGTTTCTGTACATCATCAGGAACCTGCATTTGTTTTCGCTCAGGTGGAGACATGGCCTGGCGTTGCCGGTTGAATTCCGCTTCACTTTGCGCCTCCATGGCATCCATACGCTTTTGCATTTCCTCAACGCGCTTTTTCATCTCGGCTTCACGTTGCTGATAATACTGGTCCATCTGTTTACGATGCGCGTCCTGTCTTTCATTAAATTGCTGACGCGTTAGTGAACCCTGCCCGTTACTCCCGGAGAAATCTGCCGGCATTCCAGGTGGCATAGCTTGCCGTGCACCCTCCAGGGCGGGATCCGGCCGGAAGTTTGGAGCACTTGCTCCAGGCGGGGGGCCGTAAGGTCCTGGTGGTGGTGGAACTGCACCGGGAGCGGCATAGGGATTCCATGCCCCCTGGGCAGAAGGCGCTGCTGCAGCCGTTGCATTTTGATCTGCCATTACAACCGGTGTCAGCAGCAGACCCGAGATTGATACCGCCAGCAACATCCGCATGTGCCGGCCTGCCTGATTCAATTTAAGTTTTGTGATCACGTCATGCCCTCCGCGCCAAGCGCCTTTTCCATTTCATTACTGAACAAAGTTTCCAGTATTTCTGCCTGTCACAGCCACTATGTTTCTGCCTGCTTATGTGCGTCTTCTTCCGCAATGCGGTGCTCCAGAACATCACAACCATGTCTGCGGAAACGTTTTTCGGCACTGATACATCCCATCGGAATCACGATCAGGGTGAACAGTGTTGCCACACCACCGCCGAACATAAGAGACACCGCCATGCCGTTGAATATCGGGTCGGTCAATATGGCAGCTGCACCGGCCATCATTGTCAGTGAAGTAATCAGGATAGGACGAAGACGTGTTTTTGCAGCATCAACTGCGGCTTCGCGAATATCCTTTCCGTTTTCTACTTCGATCTTGACGAACTCAACAAGCAAAATTGAAATACGCACGATAATTCCACCCAAAGCAATCATTCCGATCATCGATGTTGCAGTGAATTCTGCACCCATAATCCAGTGCCCTGGTATGATCCCGATCAAGGTTAGTGGTATTGGTGCCATAATTAATCCGGCCAGTGCGTAGTCACGGAACTCAACAACGATGAGTCCATAGATCAGCAGCATTGCCGCCATAAACGCCAGCCCCATATCACGGAATGTTTCATAGGTGACCGTCCACTCGCCCGTCCACTCAATACCCGAGTGAAGATCGTTGTCGGGTGGCCCAAGCAGGTTCATCGGCATACCACCCATCACTACCCCGTCCGGTGTGGTGTATTCACTGATCAGATCCTCAACATTGAACATGCCGTAAATCGGGGCACCGAGACGACCGGTCATTTCACCGGTGACATATTCCACACCACGGAGATCCTTGTGGTAGATATAGGGATCCTCAAGGTGCTTGACGAACGTCCCGAGCTCTCCCAGCGGAATATTCGTTCCATCTGTAGCGGGAATAGGAAGATTGGCCAGTTGCGAGATTCGTGCACGTACCGACAGGGGCGCCTGTATCACGATATAGGTAGGTTCAAGTGGTGCACCGCGTTTCACATCGCCCAGTTTGTAACCACCCATAGCCATAGCCAGGTTGCGATTGACCGCTTCTACCGTAACGCCAACCCGGGTTGCCTTTTCACGGTCGACTTCAAACTTCCAGTAGGTATAGGGATCTGCCATATAAGTATCGACATCTACCAGGCCTTCAGCCTGCTGGAACATGGTTTCCAGGTCGCGGGCGACCTGGCGACGCGTTATCGGGTCAGGGCCATGCACTTCGGCAACAACAGTTTGCAAAACCGGCGGGCCCGGCGGCATTTCGACTACCTGGATACGCGCACCCATTTTTTCAGCAACAGGATCCAGCAACTCGCGTGCCACCACCGACAACTCGTGACTGGTTCTTTCACGATCATGCTTGTCCAGCAGCATGACCTGGATATCGCCCATCCAGGGTTTCTGGCGCAGGTAATAGTGGCGCACCAGTCCGTTAAAATTGAAAGGTGATGCTGTACCGACATAAGTCTGGATCGCTATGACTTCCGGTATTTCAGCACGCATACGCTCGGACAGTTGATGTATGACATTGGCGGTAACCGGCAACGCAGTCCCTTCCGGCATGTTGACAACCACATTGAATTCCGGCTTGTTGTCGAACGGCAACATCTTTACAGCGACAACCTGGAAATAAAACAGGCTGCACACACCGGCAGTCATGACAATGACACTAACAAGAAAAGTAATTCCCAGTTTGCGATTGTTGATCAATGGCCGGATAAGTGGCTCGTATATCTTGCCGATAATTTCATGGGTACGCTTTTCACGTGCTTCGGCTTTCCGGAAGGCCTTGACACTCGACGGACGGACACGAACCGCGAACCATGGCGTGAATATAAAGGCCGCCAACAGTGAAAAGAACATGGCGGCAGAACCCAGTACCGGAATCGGTCTCATGTAGGGCCCCATCAAACCACTTACCCAACCCATCGGCAACAACGCCGAGATGATCGTCATGGTCGCCAGAATGGTCGGGTTACCGACCTCTCGAACGGCATCGATGGCAATACCCACCGTGGTACGCCCAGCTTCCATCCAGCGGCGGAATATATTCTCCACCACAACCGTTGCATCATCGACCAGAATACCGATGGAAAATATCAGGGCGAACAGGCTGACACGGTTGATGCTGTAGTCGAGCACCCAGGCGGCCCAGACCGTAATGAGAATAACAATCGGGATAACGGTAATGACCACAAAGGCTGCGCGAGTACCCAGGCCAATCAGGCAGAGAATTGCCACGGCAACGGCAGCTTCGAACAAGGCCAGCAACAGTTCATTGACCTTGTCATTCGCGGTCTTGCCATAGTCACGGGTAATCGTGACACGTACATTGTCAGGGATCAGGTGGCCTTGCAGAAGTTCCAGTTTGGCGATGACATCATTTGCCACTGTGACGCCATTTGTCCCTTCCTTCTTGGCCAGAGCAATGGTTACAGCCGGTTCACTGTTCGCCATTTCCTCATGGTCTACACCCGCCTGACCGGTCGAGTAAGCCACTATCTGGTGTGGTTCTTCCGGGCTGTGTACAACCTTTGCTACATCGCGAATATAGATCGGGGCACCACCGCGGGTTGCCACCACAAGGCTGCCGATTTCATCGGCGCTATGAAGAAACGCGCCGGTATAAACAGTGTATGCATTGTCACTGGCTTCCAGCGAACCGGCTTTCATCTGCTGGTTGGCCGCGCGTATGGTCTGCGCCAACTGGTCCAGCGTCAGGTTAAACCCGGCCAGTCGTTCCGGGTTGACCTCGATCTGCACCTGCTCAGCACGACCACCGACCACGAACCCTTGACCGGAATCAGGCACCTCGCGCAAGCGTTGCAGAACATCCACCCCAAGCGTGCGCAACGCAGCATCGTCAACTGAATCCGAAGACAGGGTGATCGTCACCACGGGGACATCGTTGATACCTTTCGGCTTCACCAGTGGCATGGCCACGCCTGGCGGTATCTTGTCCAGGTTTGACTGAATCTTGTCATGGACCTTGACGATGGAGGGTCCCAGTGGCTCACCGACAAGAAACCGCACCGTCACTATCGCCTGGCCACGCTGAGTGGCAGAGTAAACATGACGCACGCCCGGAATCTGGCTCATGATACGTTCCAGCGGCTCAGTCACCAGGCTGGTGACCTGCTCGGCCGAAGCGCCGGGATACTGCACGTACAGGTCGACCATAGGCACCGAGATCTCCGGGTCTTCCTGGCGCGGAGTAAACATCAGCCCCAGTAACCCGATGAACAGCGCCGCCACCATCATCAACGGTGTGATCGGCGAATCGATAAAGGTACAGGCGATGCGCCCGGCCATACCGAGATGCTTGTTCTCGACCTCTTCCCGGTCACGGATCTCAAGCAATTCCAGGTCCGTTTCGGATGAGGAATTGCTGTTTTCCGGGTTGTCTTTGTTATCTGTCATAACACACGCCACAGGTAACGGTAAATCATGGCTTCTTACTCCAGTCCGGAGAAGCCTCGGCTGGCGGAACAGCGTATATACGCTCGCCCACCTTGAGCCCGGACAGAACGGCAACCTGGTTGTTACTGATGTAATCGCCCAGCCGGATCAGGCGCAGTTCCTTGCCATTATCCGGTGTTGCCACATACACCGCCGGCAGGCTGCCACGCCAAAGCACAGCACTGTCGGGTATAACGGGCACCTCCTTGGTCGATGATGATTCTTCCGGCACCATGACCTCGGCATACATGCCCGGGCCACCCGGCACGCCGACGGGAAGATCAAATTTGACAACAACTGTGTGGCG